>JBCDFY010000004.1:0-74228 GCA_039176995.1 Bacteroidota bacterium | reverse complement strand
AAAACATTTAAAAAAATACAATATGATATTATTTTATCATGTCACATTTTTTATATTTGCATTATATTTTTTGTATTTTCAGTTCTTAATATAAGATATCCTGAGTTTTGGTTATCCGAGTTATTTTATAATAGGGGAGGAACACATTACTGTGGTGTGTTTCTGCCCTTTCCCTTAGCGAAAACCTAAGAATTAGTGTGTATGTCTTTGAGACATAAAATAAGTGTTTTATTGTCGCCTCAATCGGTTTCGATTGGGGCTTTTTTGATAGCATATTGCTCAACTATTTTTAAATTTACGTGTATTGTTTACGTAACAACATAGCCTAAATCTTTCAATAGTTATGGTGCAAATTAATTTAGATACTAATCTTCTTTTAGAAAGTATTAATAGCTTAGATACTGCCTCACTCGAATCTTTCGCTCGAGAAGTTAATCTCCTAGTAGCTAAGCGTAAAGCACCGACATTAGCAGAGCAAGAAAGCCATCTGTTATTGGAAATTAATAAAGGCTTACCTCAAGACCTATTAGAAACTTTCCAAAAATTACAGCAACAAAGTAAAGATCGCTTACTCTCTTCTTCTGAAGATGAACAACTAGCTGAGTTAGTCGAAAAAATCGAACTTCAAGAAGCTAGCCGACTAGAAGCGATGATTCAACTAGCTCAAATTCGAAGAATCAGTCTGAATGATCTTCGAATAGAGTTAGGTATCCAACCAAATATTCCAAATGGCTAGTAAATACATTCCTGAATCCACAAAGCAAGAGGTCATTGAAAGAGCTTTTGGCAAATGTGAATACTGTCTCTCCTGGATGCACAATGCAATTCATACTTTTCACATCGAGCATATTCGTCCCTTTCACTTAAGCGAAGACAGTTCCATAGAAAATCTAGCGCTTTCTTGTGGTGGCTGTAATAGCTTTAAGAGTATAAAGACATCTGCAATTGACCCTGTTACCAAAGAACTCGTTTCTCTTTTCAATCCAAGAAAACACGAATGGAAAGAACACTTTACGTGGTCAGACGACTACTTACAAGTTATTGGAATTACTCCAATAGGAAGAGCAACAGTCGAAATTTTAAGACTTAACCGTACCGGTCTAATCAATCTAAGAAGATTAACTATTTTATCTGGAGAGCATCCTCCAAAAGATGCTTAATATCCTTTAATATAACTGAGCTAGAATTTCTTCTTCACCAACTTCACAACCATCTGATTTCCAGTCCGCTTCGCCACATCTAATGCAGTTTCTCCAAGAGAATTTTTCACCTTTTCATCCGCTCCATTCTTCAATAAAAATTGAATCATTTCGATTCGTTCTCGCTCCACTGCGTCCATTAATAGAGTCCAATTTTCGTAGCGAACGTTCGTTCCATTTTCTCTGCTAATGAGCGTTCTGCTAAGACTCGCGTTCACGTCTGCACCTTGTTTGAAAAGCAGCTCAGCCGACGCAACTGCATCTTCATCGATGGCTTCAAAAAGTGGTGTCCAACCCTGATGAACAATATAGTAATTTCCACCTCCAACACCTTCTCTGAACTCTCCTTTGGTTGCTGTATTCACATTTGCGCCTTTTTGAATTAAATAGCGCACAACATTCAAGGATTTTTCATCTACGGCTTCCATCAATGGCGTCCAACCAATATTGGAAGCCGCATTCACATTTGCACCTCTGCTCACCAAAAACTCGACAATCCGCAAGTTACCTTCATCGGCTGCCTCTATCAGTGGCGTCCAACCGTTGCGATTGCTACCATTGATGTCAGCACCAGCATCCAAGAGTGATTCAATAGTGCGAATAGAACCTTCTTCTATGGCTTCCATAAGCATACTATTGTTGGCTTTGATGATCGCTTCGCCAGCGTCTGTTTTTGCTAAAATATTGACGACTTCTACCGCAGCTTCATCTATAGCATAGTCTAATGCGGTGAAATCTTCTTCATCTTTGATAGATGCATCTGCACCTTTATCCAGTAAAAATTGTACAATTTCAGCTTGTCTTTCTTCTGCAGCATAAGACAAGGGAGTACGTCCACTACGTTGTGCTATGTTGATATCTGCACCTTGGGCAATTAAATATTTAACAATGTCAAAATGACCCTCTTCGGCAGCGTAGGAAAGTGCCGTACGTCGGTAATGGTCAGTAAAATTAACGTCTATTTTTTCTAACAAAATTTCCACTATCGACAAGTGTCCTTCTTCCGCAGCTCCGTGTAGCGGCGTATAACCATCATGGTATTTTGAAAAATCCACATCTGCGCTCAAAAGTAATTTCAATATGGCCAAGTGTCCTTCCGAAGCTGCCATCACGATTGCTGAGCGTCCTCCTTCTTTTTCAAATACATCTACATCTGCGCCGAAAGCAAGCAAGGCAACTGCCGAAGCATAAGAACCTTCATCCGCCGCTTCGATAAGTGCTGTCCAGCCGTTTCTATTCATAAAATTGACCTTTGCACCATGGCGGTAAAGTAGGTCAATGATTTCAGGATGATCTTCACTAGCCGCCAACATGAGTGGCGTGAATTGATGCTCATCCATCCCATTCAAATCAATGCCTCCTTTATCCAAGAAATACTTTACCAATTCTATATCTCCATCATCAACAGCACGCATGAATAGTTCAAAATCTCCAGGGCTGATGTCATTAAAATTTCGCTCTTCGCTTTTGTCTTCTATATTGAGCTGAAAATCAACTTCTTTTGCAGTATGAGCAACTATGATTTGGGCAATTAAATCGTGTTTTTTATAAGCTGCTAGAAGCAAAGGTGTAAAGCCATCTTTATCTTTGCGATTTAGATCAATTTCTTTGTCTAAATGAGTTTTTACTGCTTCTAAATCATTGTCTTTTATGGCTTGCATCAGTTGAGCAAAATTGTCCTTCTCTGTCGTTGCCTCTTGTGAAAAGGTTTTCATTTCTTCTTGTGCTAAACTTAGCTCATTAGATGTAGTGCTTATCTCTCTACTTGCTAATAAAGGCTCATTCATCGCCAAAACCAGCATCATCAAAACGGGTGCTACAAAAGAGTATTTCCAGTAGCTATACGGGTTAGATTTCTTTGCATTCATTTTTAAAATTCTTTGTTTAATTAATGATTGGTTGTAGTTGGTGGTGATCGTCAATGGTTTGTTATGGGTCGCGATTTTTAGGAGATTGAGTTGGTAGCCTCTCTTTTCTTGCTTGAATGCTTTTTGGGTCAACAAATCATCGGTTTGGTATTCAATGTTCTTTTCTACTTCTTTTCTAAATAGCCAGACAAAAGGATTGAACCAGAAGAAGATCACTGCTATTTCTGCCAACATCAAATCAAGACTATGCCATTGCTTTACGTGCACTTTTTCGTGCGCAATGATTTGCTCATAAGTCTCAAAATCGTAGCTGTCGGGATGGATGAAAATGTATTTGAAAAAAGAGCAAGGTTCGCTTTCGCTCTCTAAATTAATGATTGTTCCTTCCGCATCTGCAATCCTGTCTTCATTTCGGATGGCTTTGAAAAGAGTTGAAATAATTTGAGCAATCAAATTTAAAAGCAAGATGCCCACACCAAAAAGATAAATCCAAAATAACCAATCAGTCAGATTGAAAGTACGATTATTCGTTGGTTCAATTAGATTCTCTGCAACTTTTTCATCTGTCGATGCCTGTACGTTTATCTCAACTTCTGTACTTGTCGAAGTCCAGTTTTCTTCTTCACTTGAAGATTCAATTTTGCTTTCATTTTCATCTGATTTCCGAGTAACTGGTGCGATTTCAGAAATTTCCGTTTCCACTTCCGAGGGTGTAAAATCGAGTGTCTCTTCCACCTGTTTTTTCTGCATAATTTGGGTCAAATAGCCTTGATTCTCTATCAACTTGGGTAAGGAAACAAAAGGCAAAGCGACTGCTACCATCAGACAACCCAATAGGTAAATTCGATTGACGGCAAAGAAGCTCTCTTTTTCCAAGAATAGCTTATAGAAAGCTAATAAGATGACTACAATAAGAGACGCTTTTAGCAAGAAAAGAAACATGATGATTAATGTTAGTCGTTGTTGAAAAATGTGGAAATATTGAATACACTTTTTTATGGAAACACATAGTCACATAGAGAACATAGGATATATTTTTTCTTCGAAGAACTATGTGTTTCTATTGTGTCTATGTGTTTAATATTTCCCTAAAATTCCGCACCCTGCGCTTTTAAATAATCCACTACATCGCGATGTCCACTTCGGGCAGCTACAAAAAGTGGCGTGCCTTCTCCTAAGGTATTAGAGTTTAAATCTGCACCTTTTTTGACTAGGAACTTTACCACCTCCAAGTGTCCACTACGAGCAGCAACAGTCAAGGGTGTTCCTTCACCACGCGCACTGGCTTCGATATCCGCACCTTTATCCAATAGATAAGTGACAACTTGTAAGTGTCCGCTACGAGCAGCAACCGAAAGCGGTGTGCCTTCTCCCACAGACTCCGCATTAATATTTGCGCCTTGCTCTAATAAGTACTTGACGACAGGCAAATGTCCACTGCGAGCGGCAACAGAGAGTGGCGTGCCTTCTCCCACTGAATCTGCATTAATATCTGCTTTTTGTGCGATTAAGTACTTCACGACTTCCAAATGTCCGCTGCGAGCAGCCACGGAAAGTGGTGTTCCTTCTCCGCGAGAATCGGCATTAATGTCTGCACCTTTTGAAAGTAAATATTCCACGACTTCTAGGTGTCCACTTCTTGCTGCCACCGAAAGCGGCGTGCCTTCTCCACGAGAATCCGTATTGATATTTGCGCCTTTATCCAGCAAGAATTTCACAACATTTAAGTGACCGCTACGAGCAGCAACGGAGAGTGGTGTTCCTTCGCCAACGGATTGCGCATTGATGTTCGCACCTTTACTCAATAAGTATTCTACGACTAGCAAATGCCCGCTACGAGCGGCGACCGAAAGTGGTGTGCCTTCGCCTCTGGTATCTGAATTGATATCCGCACCTTTTGCTAGTAAATACTTCACGACTTCCAAGTGTCCACTTCTTGAAGCGACGGACAAAGGTGTGCCTTCTCCAGCTACATTGGCTTGAATATCAGCACCTTCTGCTAGTAGATATTCGACGACTTCCAAACTTCCAGATCGAGCAGCTACGGAAAGTACAGAGCCTTCACCTTGCTGTTTCTTGTTGATGTCTGCACCTTTTTGATGCAAGAATTTTACAAAATCAAGCGCATTTGTTTCGGCGGCAGCCATGATTGGAGTTTCGTCTCTTGGAGCACTGAAACCAATTTTTGCCCCTGCCGCTATGAGCAATTTTCCGATCTCTAAATTCCCCATTCTAGCCGCAGCTACTAAGGGCGTTCTTGGTTCTAAAATATAATATCGGTTATTCTCATCATTCATTTGTTTGCGATCAGGTCGCAAATCAATACAGTTCACATCATTTTCAGCAATCAGTTCTTTCACTTTGGCTACGTCCTCTGCCAAAATCGCTTTGATGAGTTGCTTGCAATCGCTATTTCTCTCAAAATTGTCATCATCATTTGTATCAATGAGTCCAATTTCAGAGTGATAATTTCTGCCAACTCTAGGCTCTTTTCCAGCAATCCATTCGAGGTCAATAGTTGCAATGGTTTCTACCATACCGCCTGTTTCTGATGGCTCTTTGCTGATTACGGTAATGGTTTTTTGTTCCTTATCCACGGTGATTCTAGCATCCTCAGTCATTGCGCGACGGAGATATTTAAAATTACCTTTATCACCAGCATCTGTTGATGGCGCACAGCTCAAATCAAAAGTTCGGAGGATATTTTTGATGGCTTCAATATCTTGCTTTTCAGCAGCTTTCAGCAATTTCTGGCAGTCTGACAAAGCGTTTTTAACGCCTTCTTCTTGTTGTACTACTTCATCAATAATTTCAGGTGTCGTTTCTACTACTTCCTCACTTTTCGTAGTAAAACTCTGATTTTCAGCAACTTGATTAGTTACTTCTGGCATCATTTTTCCTCTTGCTTCTATGGCATGAAGCGTATTGGGTTGATTGAGCATCAACAATAGAACAAACGCTAGTGGTGCTACGAAAGCATATTTCCAATAGCTGTACGGGTTGGATTTCTTTGCATTCATCTTCAAAATTCTTTGTTTAATTAAAGATTGATTGTAGTTCGTGGTGATCGTAAGCGGTTTGTTATGGGTCGCGATTTTTAGGAGGTTGAGTTGGTAGCCTTTCTTTTCGGCTTGTGGTTCTTTTTGGGTAAGCAAGTCATCCGTTTGGTACTCCAAGTTTTTTTCAACTTCCTTTCTAAACAGCCAAACGAAAGGATTGAACCAAAGAAAAACGACTGCTATTTCCGCCAGCATCAAGTCAAGACTATGCCATTGTTTCACATGAACTTTTTCGTGTGCAATGATTTGCTCATAAGTCTCAAAATCGTAGCTATCGGGATGGATGAAGATGTACTTGAAAAAAGAGCAAGGTTCGCTTTCGGTTTCTAGGTTGATGATCGTTCCTTCTTCGTCTCGGATTTTGTCTTCATTTCGGATGGCTTTGAAGAGCGTTGCTATAATTTGTGCTAGAAAATTCAAAGCCAAGACACCCACACCGAAACAGTAAATCCAAAACAACCAGAAGCCAATTCCCTTTGTGGTATTCTTTTCAGAGGACTCTTTTTCGATAGGAACAACTTCTTGTATAGTTTCAATATTTAGATCATCGCTGTGATCTACTTGTACCTCTATTTTTTCAGGCGTATTGGTAGTCTCTAAGTCATTACTATCAAATTCTGCTACGAAAGATTCTTGTTCTGCTTGATCTCTATCGACTTCTGTTTCTAGCTCAATTATTTCATTATCAGCGCTTTCCATCCACTGCGTCAAGTAGCCTTGATGCTCCACCAATTTTGGTAAAGTAATAAAAGGCAATGCCAAGGCAAAAACCAAACAAGCCAACAAGTAAATGCGATTGACCGCAAAGAAGCTCTCTTTTTCTAAAAACAGTTTGTAGAAAGCCAATAGAATAACAATAACGAGTGATGCTTTTATTAACAGGACGAACATGATTTCTATGTTGATTTGATGAACTGTTGATTTGTTGATTCGATAGAACGTACTAAACGCTAACCATCGCTATCTTTTCCTTCTTGGATGATTCGGATGAGTTCTTCGCGTTCCTTGTCCGAGAGTTTTTCCGACTTCGCGAAATGCGCTAACATTTTGGGCAAAGAATCACCGAAATACTTCTTTCTAATCTCTTGTAAATCGTCATCGCGGTATTCTGTAATGTCTATGGCTGGGCTGTAGCGATAGCTATTTCCTAAGAGTTCTGAGTTTAGAAAGCCTTTTTTTTCAATTAATTTCACCAAAGTAGCTACTGTATTATAATGTGGCTTTTTACCCTTTGAATTAGCCGGCAATTCTTCAATGATTTCCTTGATGAAAGCCTTTTCTAGCTTCCAAACTATCTGCATTATTTGATCTTCTTTTTTTGTCAGTTTCTTCATCTTTAGCTGTTATTTAATACAAATCTACGGGCTTTTTCGGACTATTCCTAATTTTTTAGTAGAAATTCTACTAATTTTTTAGTGATTCAACTAATTAAATAGGAATCATTTCTTTTTTTAATCTAATAATTAATTGATGTAATGAGTTTAAGTAATTGATTATCAAATGATTGATTAATACGTATAAGTAAACCTAGGCTGTGGGCACTCAATGAATAATTATGCTAAATTTCTTGCTTCTTCTTTTTGTAAAGTATGCTCACTCAGCCTCCGCCACTGAAACTGTTGCTTCCAAACATTAGATTTTCTCTCCACTACATCTGCGATCAAACCACCCAAAACAGGCGCCATCTTCATCGCGTGACCACTGCCGCCTGTGCTCACCGAAAGTCCTTTAATTTTAGGATGATGATCTATCCAAAAATGTCCATCTAGTGTATCCGTGTAGAGGCAAATGCGTGTGTACACAATAGAAGCATCTGCTAAACTTGGAAATGCAGTAGATAAAAATGTACGCATTTTTTCGATGGCTGCTTCCGAGACAATACGTTCATCTTTTTCAGGATGTAAAATTTGTCCTGCACTGTGATTTGCGATTTTCACGATCCCTTGTTTGGGATGATAAGGAAAGCCGTACCAGCCCGTATTCGCAATATCGGCAGTGAAGACGGGGAGATTTGGCGTGCTGAATAGATCAGGATTTTTGGGTTTTAACCAAAAAATGGGATGTCCAGTAACTTTCATTGTTAGTTGTAGCTCAGGTAATAAATAAGGACTATGTGCACCTGCTGCAACAATGGCGTGATCACAAGGAAAGATATTGCCTTCTCTAGTTTTCACAGCTTTCAGCTGCTTACGTTCAATGACCAAATCTTTCGCGGTTTGTCCTTCGTGTATCCTTACACCAAGTGTCTTAGCATAATCTGCCAATCGTTTAATGGTTCTGCCTGATTCGACGTATCCACCAACTGGGTTGAAGCAGCCTTCTTTGTAAATAGTTGAGTTAATCGCAGGAAAATACTTCTGTAAATCTGCGCAATTCAATTTTTTAGAAGCAAAGCCGTTAGCTTTCAACTGCCTCAGACTCGCTCGCTCAAACTGTTGCTCGTCACTCTCGAAAGATTGCTGTCCTAGCATCAAAAAACCAATTTCATGATACAACTCTTCTTGAAATAGTTCATTCCACTTTCGCCACCCTTCGATGCTCTGCCTCGCCATTTCAAAATACAATTCATCCGAACCATATTCCATCCGTACAATCTTAGAAATATCATTAGATGCTGCGGTTGGGTGCGGAATTTGATCTGGATTGAGCAATCCAACTTTATATTGTCTTTTGGCAAGTGCTATTGCAGATGTGATACCAAAAACGCCGCCGCCGATGATAAGAATTTCGTAGTGCATGATGCTAATGTTTAACGCAGCACAAACATTCCTGTTTGTGAAATGGAAGCTGCTCGGACAAGAATATCCGAGCTACATTGACAACAAAGCTCGTCTTTTTTCCGACAAATCAAAATTCAAATTTGATTGCCCTAGAATAGTTGTTTTGAAATAAAACATTGATTATTAGTTATTTGTGAATATTCAAAGTAACAAACCAACATCTGTTCATATGTTGATGTGAAAGAGTGTTGTTTGGTCATGCCAATAAGTGCCTCTAATATTGTACTCAAATTTAAGATGATAAATCGTTATAATTCCCATTAAAACTTAAACATTCAATGATGAAAAAAATGCAAAATATGTGTTGTTGCTGTTGCAAAAATCAAGGTCACTTTGGTGAAGGTTCAACACTGTAAGCATTCGTAGAAATCAAAGAATTGAAAGCCTTTCCAGAGTGATGATTTTGGAAAGGCTTTTTGTTTGCCATTTATTAAATCTTGAGAAGACAGACCACTTTGTTGCCAGATCGTGCTGAATACTTGGCACTGTCAGAAGTCAGAAAAACGATATTTCTGACAGTCGAAGACGGTCTGACAGTGGAACGGTCTGTCTTCTGACATCTGTAAGAAACATGAACTTTTCGCCAAACATTGCTACCGAAGACCAGAAGGACATTTTGGAATTAGAAAGACGAATCAAAGGCTACAACACAGGTAAAGAAGATGAGGAAAGATTCAAACTCTATCGCTTGACGCGTGGCGTTTACGGGCAGCGGCAATTGGGCGTACAGATGTTTCGCATCAAAATCCCTTATGGGCGATTGACTACGGAGCAATTAGTGCGCATTGCCGATGTCTCCGAAAAGTATGCGACTGGAAACCTACATATCACGACTAGACAAGACATACAATTACATTATGTCAAACTAGGTGACTCGCCTAAAGTTTGGGAAGAATTAGCAGAAAAGAAAGTGACCGCTCGCGAGGCTTGTGGAAATACAGTTCGTAACATCACAGGCTCTGCAAAAGCAGGTATTGATCCTAATGAACTATTTGATATTTCGCCTTACGTTCATGCGACTTACGAATACTTCTTGCGTAATCCAATTTGCCAAGAAATGGGGCGTAAAATCAAAATCGCTTTCTCTTCGAGCGATGTAGATTCCGCTTACACTTATTTCCACGATTTTGGCTTCATTCCACGTTTGAATGAAAAGGGAGAACGTGGTTTTAAAGTCGTCATTGGTGGTGGACTTGGAGCAGTCGGTGCAGTTGCACAAACGGCTTATGAGTTTCTGCATGAAGATCAAATCATTCCATTCATGGAAGCAGGTATTCGCGTTTTTGATCGCTATGGCGAACGTGAAAAACGGATGAAAGCACGGATGAAATTTTTGGTCAAAGCTTTAGGTTTTGAAGGTTTCATGGATTTGGTGCACGAAGAATGGAAAGCGATTAAAAATAAAACCTTTAAAATAGACACGACTGCTTTTAACTTCGAGGAAATACCTGCTTACAACGAAGCACCCAAAGTTGAGCCGTACGATGCAAAAAAATATGAATTGTGGCTACAAAGTAATGTCTTTGAGCAAAAGCAGAAAGGATTTTACGGTGTGCAATTACGCGTAGAACTCGGCGATTTTAAAGCGCCTGTAGCGAGAAAGTTAGCAGCGTTGGTGAGTGAATATGCTGCGGATGATATTCGCATGACCGTCAATCAGGGAATTCTATTGAAATTCGTTCGCAAAGAGAATTTGCCTTTTCTCTTCAATGAATTAGCAAAGCTCAATCTAGCCAATCCAGGTTTCAATACGATTGCGGACATCACGGCTTGTCCAGGAACGGATACTTGTGCTTTGGGTGTGACGAACAGCACAGGTCTAGCGCAAAAATTAGAAGCTACCATCCAAGAAGAATATCCACATTTACTGACCGAAACCAACATCAAAATCAAGATCAGTGGCTGCATGAATGCTTGTGGTCAACACACCGCAGCAAATATTGGCTTCCATGGTAGTTCGATCAAAAAACGTCCTTTGGTGATTCCTGCTATGCAAGTTGTTATTGGCGGTGGCGTTTCTCTCGATGGCAAAGGATACATAGCAGAAAAAGTCATCAAAGTACCGACTAAAAAAGTACCTGATGTATTGAGAATATTGCTTAATGACTATGAAGAAAATGGTTTGGAAGGCGAATATTTTAATGATTTCTATTATCGCTTAGGCAAGCGTTATTTCTATGATTTATTGAAGCCCTTGGCAGCTATCGAATCTCTGGAAGGCAGCGATTTTTTCGATTGGGGACAAGATCACGAGTATCGTCAAGAAATTGGAGTAGGAGAATGTGCGGGCGTAATGCTAGATGTAATTGGTACAATTATTCAAGATGCCAGCGATAAAATCACTTTTGCCAAGGAAGCCCTAGCAGAAGGCATTTTTGCCGATGCGATTTACCATGCTTACTCGGCTTTCGTCGTCGGTGCAAAAGCATTGCTGCTTAGTGAAGATGTGAAGTGCAACACGCACAAAAAGATATTAAGCGATTTCCAAACGCACTTCATTGAAACTGGCAATTTCGCGCTAGTCAGCAATTTTCCTGAACACGTTTTGCGCATCAATAAAAATGAACCGAGCGAAGCCTTCGCCAAGCAATATATTGCTGAGACAGCCACTTTTATTCAAAAAGTTATTGCAACGCGAACGGCTCAATTGGAAAGTGCGAATGGAGTAGATAAAGAGGTGGTAGCAGATTATTATAAAGCGTAAAAATTGTTGATTTGTTGAACTGTTGATCCGTTGATTCGAGTCGCCATCAGTTCAACAAATAAACGAATAAACAGATCAACAATAGGAGAATGTGCAAAACCACTATATCAAAAATAACCCTCGTTGGAGCAGGACCAGGTGATCCAGATTTGATTACGGTGAAAGGATTGAAAGCAATTCAGACAGCTGATGTCGTGCTATATGATGCATTGGTAGATAAGCGACTGCTGGAAAATGCGCCTCAAAATTCGATCAAAATATTTGTGGGTAAACGTGCTAATCAGCACCATAAAACGCAAGAGGAAATCAACATTTTGATGGTGCAATATGCTTTGATGCACGGTCATGTGGTGCGCTTGAAAGGAGGTGATCCTTTTGTTTTTGGGAGAGGGCAGGAAGAGCGAGCATTTGCGGAAGAATATGGCATTCCGACGGAAGTGATTCCAGGAATTTCTAGTTCTGTTGCTGTACCTGCTTCGCAAGGCATTCCTGTCACTCGCCGAGGAATGAGCGAGAGTTTTTGGGTAATGACTGGAACGACCAAGAGTGGACAACTTTCTGCCGATGTCGAATTAGCAGCGCAATCTACTGCGACAGTCGTGATTTTGATGGGCATCAAGAAAATGGCACAGATTGCCGAAAAATTCATCCAAGCAGGCAGATTTGATACGCCTGCTATGGTGATTCAAAATGGCACAAAACAAAATGAAAAATACGCTATCGGCACGGTCGGCACGATAGTTGGAGCGGCAAAAAGACAAGAAATTGGCACACCAGGCATCATTATTATCGGCGATGTTGTAAGTTTGCATCGCGAATTTGATAATGCGCCCGCCAAATTTCAAGAACACCTACTCACCGCAAGTAGGTAATTTGTAGATACTTTTCAGCTAAAGTTGTTGGAAAGGGAGAGTGTAGAAGTCAGACTGCTTTGCGGTCAGATCGTGCCGAGTACTCGGCACTGTCAGAAGTCAGAAACAAGTAATAGAATCTGACAGTCGAAGACGATCTGACAATCCCGATAGCTATCGTGGATGATCTGTTCTCTGACCTCTTAATACTTCATTAAGTTACTTTCTCTCTTTTCCTGACTTTAAACCGCTGGAAAGTAAAATTTTGTCTTTTAAAACTGCATATGCTAATGATGATAAGAGAAAAGACATCCATGGTTAGGACGCAAAAATATGATGTAGATTATTTGAATGCGATTTTCACGCCTTTGAGCTACGAAGAACGTCTTCAAAAACTATACGAACTTTTTCCAACGAAAGAAATCCTAGTGACTTCTTCTTTTGGCACAAAGTCCGTATTCATTCTGCATCTATTGAATAAGTTGAATATTCAGCAGAAAATTTACTTTATCAATACAACTTATCACTTCCCGGAAACCTTGGAATATAAAGATCAATTGACTGATCTTTTTAACCTTGACGTAGAAGAAGTATTGCCTAATCCAGTAGAAAATCGAATTACGAGAGAGCAAGAATGGTGGAAAGATCATCCTAAGATGTGTTGCAGTGTCAATAAAGTAATTCCCTTAGAACCCATCAAAGCCAAATATTCGATCTGGATGTCAAGTGTTATGGCTTATCAAACCAAATTCCGTGCTGGATTGCGGGTTTTTGAAGAACAAGGAGATTTACTAAAATTTCATCCTTTGATTGACATAGACGAAGCCGAATTTTTGTACCAAATGGGTTTCCACGAACTACCTAAGCATCCTTTAGAAGCCAAAGGATATGGTTCTGTCGGCTGTGAACATTGTACAGCAAAAGGCGAAGGAAGAGCGGGACGCTGGAAAGGAAAAGCCAAGCAAGAATGTGGTTTGCATCCGGGGTATTTTTTGAAGAAAGCACAAGAGAAGAAAAAGAATAACGAATCCTGAATATTGAACACGGAATGATGAAGTTTTCTAAGTAGGATGTGTTCTAACACTTCGATGTTCGAAGTTCCTTGTTCAACATTCGATATTCAAATATCATGCAAATACAACTCCTACAAGGTGACATCACTAAACTCGGAGCAGATGCCATCGTCAATGCGGCGAATAGTTCTTTGTTAGGTGGTGGCGGCGTAGATGGAGCGATTCATCGAGCAGGCGGAAAAGCCATTTTGAAGGAGTGTCAACAGATTCGTAATCGTCAAGGTGGTTGTGCGACGGGAGAAGCCGTAGCAACCACAGGAGGAAATTTACCCGTCAAAAAAGTAATTCATACCGTTGGTCCAGTTTGGCAAGGTGGTAATGCAGGCGAAGCAGAATTGCTAGAAAGTTGCTATTTGAATAGTTTAAAATTAGCGGAGGCTTGGGGCATGAAAACCATTGCGTTTCCGAACATCAGCACAGGCATTTATCGCTTTCCCAAATGGAAAGCTGCTCAAATTGCCATTGAGACCGTAAAAAGTTACGAGTCAGACAAAATTGAAGTAGTTGCTTTTGTCTGCTTTGATGAGGAAAACTATTTGATTTATAAGGAGTTGTTATAGCTATATTTCGTTCCTAATAAAATGAGTTAAAATGGTAGAAACGACAGTAATAAACAGCATCATTCGATGGCTTCAATATTGGGATGATCGAAGTAAATTGTTGTTAATCAATAAAATTAGCAACACTATATTGAACGACCAAAAGAAAAAAGAAGAAGCCTTTTTCAGTTGTTTTGGAGCTTATGAAAGTGAGGAAAGTGCAGAAGAACTAACTCAAAGCATTAGAGCTAGTCGAACTTTTCGTGAAAGAAATATTGAACTATGAAGTATGTTTTAGATACTGATACTTCGATCTTCTTTATGAAAGGAAAGTATAATCTGGAACAGAAAATTAGAGAAGTAAAGTTTGAAAACATTTTTGTTTCTGAGATTACAATAGCTGAATTGAAGTTTGGACTGATTAATGCGCCAGAAGGGAAGAAGAAAGAGAAAAACAAAATTGTGACTACAACTTTCATCGAAACCATTGCGATCATTCCAATTTTCGACACACTTGATTTTTATGCCGAAGAAAAAGCACGGTTGCGGAAATTAGGAACGCCAATTGACGAATTTGACTTGTTGATTGGTTCGGCTGCTGTTGTTAATGATTATGTTATGGTCACTAATAATGAAAAGCACTTTAATCGAATTAAAGGAATTAGAATAGAGAATTGGACGAAGAAGTAAATAGGGTACTTATCTGATATATGCTGATAGATATTAAGTGATGAAATCAAAGGAAGTATACTATATCAACCAAAATGTTTTGGGAGGAAGACCTTTATTTAAAGGTACGCTAGTCCCAATAAAATTTTTAGAGGATTATCTATCAGAAGGAAAATCTGTAGAGGAGTTTTTAGAACGTTTTCCATCAGTAAAAAAAGAACAAGCTGAATTTATTGAAGCAGTTTTCAATGCAAGGAAAAGTGCGAAATATGAAAAACCACTGTATGAAAAATTTACCTTTACAGGATTTATTGTAGTAACAGGTTGGTCTATTCTATTTGCATTTCCAATCATTTCCGTTGCATCAGATTTTGACTTTTTGCATTCATTTGACAATTTACGTCCTATCGAAGTGTTCGGATTATCATATGGAGCAATTTGGATGCTTTGCTTTTTGTTTATGTGTTTGATTCCCAAGTTAAGATCAATGTATATTTATAGAAAAAACTACCATAATTAAAAAATGATAAAAACAGATATACTAATCATCGGAGCAGGTCCTGTTGGACTATTTACCGTTTTTGAAGCAGGGCTTTTGAAGCTAAAATGTCATTTGATAGATGTCTTACCTCAAGTAGGTGGACAATTGACCGAAATTTATCCAAAGAAGCCGATTTATGATATTCCTGGCTATCCTGCTGTGGGTGCAAAAGAATTGGTGGATAATCTAATGGAGCAAATCAAACCCTTCAATCCTACTTTTACACTAGGAGAGCGTGCCGATCATATTGATAAGCAAGAGGATGGTACTTTTATCGTAACTGGAAATAGAGGAACGAAAATCCAAGCTCCAGTTATTGCTATTGCGACAGGGCTGGGTTCTTTCGAGCCACGTAAACCGCCCATCAAGAATCTGGCAGATTTTGAGGACGGCAAAGGCATCAGCTACTTCGTGCGTGAGCCTGAAGATTTCCGCAATCAAAGAATTGTCATTGCTGGTGGAGGAGATAGTGCATTGGATTGGACTATTTTTCTAGCGGATGTAGCAAAACAAGTGACTTTGGTGCATCGTCGATCTAGTTTCCGAGGGGCATTAGACAGTGTGGAAAAAGTACAGGAGCTAGCGATGCAAGGACGCATCGAGTTGATTACCGAAGCGCAAGTCATTGGTTTAAGTGGAGCAGATCGTTTGGATCAAGTCACTATCAAGCATAAGAACTTGGGAGAAATGACTAGGGATACCGATCATTTCATTCCGCTTTTTGGTTTGACACCCAAACTTGGACCCATCGCAAATTGGGGATTAGAAATTGAAAAAAATGCTATCAAAGTAGATACTTTGGACTATCGAACCAATATTCCTGGCATCTATGCGATTGGTGATGGGAATACGTACGAAGGGAAATTGAAATTGATACTTTGTGGCTTCCACGAAGGTACGCTGATGTGCCAATCTGCCTTCAAGCACATTTATCCAGATAAGAAATTGAGTTTTAAATATACTACGGTAATGGGAGAACAAGGCTTGCTCAAGCAAGCAGAAGCTACTGCCTAAATCTTCTTTGCTGAATCATGGAGATTTCTTAGAATCTCCATGATTTTCTATCTTTGCGGTTCGTAAATATGCCTGCCGATAGTTACAGGCATACGCTCTGATTGTCGCCCGTACGGGCGATACCATACGCTCACCAAGCATTTTCCTACAAACAATGATAAAAATTACTGTCGTAGATCGCGAGGGAAATCCACAAGAACTAGATGCGCCAACGGATATGAACATGAATGTCATGGAGCTGTGCAAAGCCTATGAATTGCCTGTGAAAGGAACTTGCGGTGGTATGGCGATGTGTGCTAGTTGTCACTGCTATATTTTGAGTGAACACGACCTACCAGAAATGCAGGACGCCGAAGAAGATATGCTCGATCAAGCCTTTTTTGTGGAAGATAATAGTCGGTTAGGTTGTCAGTTGATGTTGAGTGATGAGATGGATGGATTGAAGATTGAGTTAGCTCCCGAGACGGAGGATTAGTTAGGAAAAATTTCCATTTTCCAACCTTCTACAGATTTTTCCTCGCTACTAAAATTAATACCTAAAAGAACAACTTCGCGCCCATCAGTATGATATTTTTCATCATATTTTCGCTCTTTAATTTGGGCTAAAGCAGCCTCCGCACTTTTATCCAGCTTAAACTCAATTACATAAATTCGTTCTTTAGTCTTCAAAACGGCATCTAATCTACCATTGTTCGTATTGATCTCACATTCAATGTAGTGTCCTAGCAGTAGAAAAATTAAGTATAAGATGCTGTGGTAGTAATACTCTTTATCCGCTATGAAAATATGACTTGGAATGTTCTTGAAAATAGATTTTACAATTCGCATTACTTGCTCTAAATCGTTAGCTGCGAACGCTTTGTACAGATTAATAGCGAGTGGCGTACTCAAGGGAGTTTCATCTTCTCTAAAGGAACCAATCAAGAATCTAAGTAGAGATTCTTTTACTTCTTTATTTGGATAACCAATTTCAAATAGTCCGAATTCATCTACTCGTAAAACGGTCAAGTAGCCAGTTTGAAACATAAGTGGCAGCAACTCTAATCTTTCTATATCATAAGTCAAAAAAGTACTGGAGTCTACGGTCTGATTTTCAAAATCTATGATCCGATTTTTTCTGATTTGCTTAATCAAAAAAGTGGGTGTACCTGTGGCAAACCAAAAGTTTTCAAAACTTTCCGCTGTAAAGAAACTCATCAGCGACCAAGGATTATAAACGCGAGTGCGACCATCCCATGAGTAGCCGTTGTACCATTCTTTGATTTTTAGTAAAAGTGCCTCATAATCAAGTTGAAAAACCTGTGTGCTATGCGTCAAATGAGGGGCAAAAAAATGTTTCATTTCTCCCTCTGTGATGCCCAACATATCCACAAACTTTCTATCCAAACTAATATCTCGCAAATTATTGAGTTCGGAAAAAATACTGATTTTACTGAATTTGGAAACGCCTGTGATGAGTAAAAATTCCAAATAAGCATCACTATCCTTGATGACAGAATAGAAGGTTTTTAAGATTTTTTGATGTTCTTTTGCTTGTGGAATTTCTTCTGGAGCTAAGTAATCTATTAGTGGTTTATCATATTCATCTATCAGTAGGACAACTCTATTTCCATATTTTTCAACTGCCTTACGAATAAGTTCGTAAAATAGAGTACTAGGGGTCTTGGATTCCAACGACAGTCCCAAATGCTTAGCCTGTTCCAGCAACCCTCGACTGATCGCAGTTTCTAATCCAATTTCGCTATACCCCAAACTACTAAATCCAATATGCACAACTGGATGTGCCTTTTCCCAATTCCACTGATCTTCGATCCAAAGTCCCTTAAACAATTCTTTTCGTCCTTGATAAATAGACTTTATTGTAGAAAGTAATAGCGATTTCCCAAAACGCCTTGGACGAGAAAGGAAGAAATATTTACCAGCAGTGATGAGACGATGGATGTGCTGCGTTTTATCCACATACAGATAATCGCGCTCTATAATTTCGCTAAAAGTCTGAATACCAATTGGTAATATTTGTAAGTTCATCAATTGCAGCTATTTGAACAGAGAACATAAAAGTAAGTAAAGTCGTTCAAATTTGCAATTACAGCATCATCTCGCCAAAATCACCTTCCCACTCAACGACTGATCCCTATTAAACGCCTTCAAAAAATAGATGCCAGAAGGATAATTACCTAAGTGCAAATCCAAATTTCCATTCTCAACTAAAGCATATCGCTCCAATATCTTTCCTGCATAATCCGTCAGAAATAAATGCTCCAATTTCCCTTTCAATTGGACATTCAATTGCCCAGAAGTTGGATTCGGAAAGTACTTCCAACTGACTTTAGTGTCTTCAAAGACTTTGTTTTTCTTATCGTCCAGCACGACTTGCGGTGGCGCATCTAAAGCTAATAAATCTTCATCATCACACTTTGGTACATAAGTATATTGATAGATCAGACGCACCAATAAATCGTTGAGCAGTTCAACATCGTAGCTGTCCGTCGTTGGTTCAATGTGTGGATTTCCAACGCCGCTATGATCGGTCAAAAAGACGTAGCTGCCATTGGTCAATAAGGCAAAGGTGCGCATCAGGTATTCTGTACTTTTATCAATTCCACTACCTGTAATAGGAATAATGCGAATACCTTTTTCGGCGGCAGTCATCGCTAGTTGTCGCAGTTTTTCTAGCACTTCAGGATTATGATGTGGCGGTGCATCTAGTACCAAAAACAGAAATCTGCCAAGGGCTTCCTCACGCCAATTCATGTCATTAATTGCAACCTCTAAAGCAGCATCTACAGCTTCGGGAAAATCGCCGCCGCCATTGGCACTTTGCTGCTTAATAAAGCTGGTTGTTTCTTCAACCGCTTTAGAAAACGGACTTTTGCGAGTTATGTATTCTTCTCCTTCATCGCGATAGAAAACCGTTCCTAAATTGATGTCCAAATCAGGCAAAGTATCTCTTACTTTACCAATAATATTATTCATTTCCACTTTCAAATACTCAATTTCATCACTCATCGAACCCGTCGCATCTACTACAAAAGCGATGTCCACCGCGCTGCTTTGGTAGCAAGGAATTGGAAGTTTCAAAGTATTGATGCCATTATGGAAGACGCTCGCTCGCTTGATGGTATAAGTTTCACCTTCATAGGTTGCTTCGATAGAGTAGCGTTGCTTATTGGACTTTCCTTCAAATAGATTCGCCCACAATTCCGCTTTTCCTGTATTGTCACTGCGCGTTGTCCAAACCGCTTGTCCTTTTTCATCTACTAACTTGACGATGGCATCAATTACGGCACTATTGTTTTCTGTGGTCAGTTGAACCGCATATCGCTCGCTTGGATTGATTTTCCAATGCAACTGCCATTCTTTCAATTTATCGGCAGCAATATCTTCCCACAATTTCCATTTGCTAAAATCGTGAATTTCGCCTGCGGTAAGTGTACCAGCAGCTATGTCATTGAAAGCAATTGCTCCAGAAACATAAGCAGTAGAAGACGATGTCGGCATTGATTTGCTTTCTGCCACTGGAGTTGGTCGCCTCACATCATAAGCAGTACTCACCATATCGCGACGTCCCTTGCTGCGACTCATCTTTGTTCTTTTTTTACTCATTCCCGTCACGACTGATTCCTCTAGGGAAACGCCTTCTCTCATTTTTATAACTACCTTATTATCAGGCTTTTTGATAATTTTTTCGAGCGTTTCGTAACCTGTGTAAGAAATAATCAACGTCACTTTCTCATCAGCTACCTCAATTTGAAAACGACCATCAATATCTGTATTGGTCGCTCGGTCTGTTCCTTTGCAGATGATCGAAGCGTAAATCAATGGCTCGCCTGATTCGTCTGTAACTAGACCAGAAATGATTCGCGTTTGAGCGAATATAGAAAAATGAAAAACGAGGAATAGGAAAATTGAGAAAATGCGCATAGTTTTGAATTTTGATGTTGAGTTTTACCATATAGCCACGGTAGTGCTTTCAAATAATGCACTTTGATCTTTTGAAAAATAATTCAATATTGAAACGAAAATCATAGAATATACGCTGTCACTGAAAAGATGAAGAATAGATTGGAATAGTTGTATCAATATAAGTTGCTTTGCTTTTGTTCGGCTTTTCTCAAATCAACAAATAAACAGTTCAACGAATCAACAAAAGCATGACTTATCAACAAACATTAAACTATCTCTTTCAACAACTTCCTATGTTTCAGCGAGTTGGAGCAATGGCGTTTAAGAAGGACTTGACGAATATTAAGGCACTTTGTAAGCTACTGGGCAACCCTCAAGAACGATTTCTGAGTATCCATTTGGCTGGAACGAATGGAAAAGGTTCGACGGCGCATATTTTGGCGGCGGTCTTGCAGGCACATGGACTGAAAGTGGGAGTGCATACTTCGCCGCATTATCGAGATTTTCGAGAACGTATTAAGATCAATGGAGAATTGGCTGCGGAGCAGTTTGTGATTGATTTTGTAGAAAAGTACAAGGAGGCTTGGCAAGACATCCAGCCTTCCTTTTTTGAATTGGCAGTCGCGATGGCATTTCAGTATTTTGCGGAACAAAAAGTGGAGGTAGCGATCATTGAAACGGGTTTGGGTGGTCGTTTGGATTCAACTAATATTATTACGCCAATTTTGAGTGTGATTACTAATATTAGTTACGATCATCAACAATTTTTGGGAGATACTCTGCCCGAAATTGCGGGTGAAAAAGCTGGAATCATCAAGCGAAATGTGCCCGTCGTAATTGGTGAAAAGCAAGAGGAAGTCACACACGTTTTTGAAGAAAAAGCAAAGAAAGAAAATGCTCCTATTCAATATGCCAGCGATTGTATCAATGCACATTTTTTAGATAACAATTTACATCATAGTACTTTTGACATTTACAAAAATGACGAACTATGGTACGAGAAATTAGAAGTTAACTTAATTGGCAATTACCAACGCTTGAATCTTCAAACGGCTTTACAAGCTTTAGAATTGCTCCCTTCTAATCTGTTTGAGTTAGAAGAGCAAAGACTCCGAGAAGGCTTAAAAAATCTAAAAAAATCAACACATTTCTTAGGTCGCTGGCAAGTCCTTTCTGAAACGCCACTCATTCTTGCTGACAGTGCACATAATGAAGCAGGCATTCGATCTGTTATGCAATACTTGTACAATTTTTCTTTTGCGCAATTGCACATTGTACTCGGTTTTGCCAACGATAAAGACTTGGATAAAGTGCTGCCTTTGTTTCCTAAAAATGCGATTTATTATTTTGTAAAAGCGGACGTGCCGAGAGGGTTGAATGCTCAGATTTTGATGGAAAAAGCAAAAGCATTTGATTTGCTTGGTCAATCTTATGCTTCTGTAAAAATTGGATTGGAAAGCGCGAAGAAGTCTGCTAAAGAAAAGGACTTAATTTATGTTGGAGGGAGTATTTTTGTCTTAGCAGAGGTGGTGTAAGGAACTGTGAAATAATAAATCTAAAAGGTAAATTTATTATTGAACTCAGACTAAGTAGAGTGCTTGCAACTTTAATTCACTCCAAGTTCTTTATTCAACATTGTTAGAAAAAGGGCAAGTTCTTTTTGGTTCTTTAAATGAAAAAACTGCTGATCAGGGCGCAGCATTTCCAAATGTTTCCAAATTTTAGGGCGTTGTAGCTCTGGAAATTGATAAATGTATTTCAGAAACTCCCAATCGAATCGTTCTGGACAGCCAACTCCCATATCTGGACGCGTTTTACCGTAGTATCGAAGGATTCTTTTCACCGCTCGAAAAAGACACAGCCATCTAGAGCGGTCTAGGAAAATGACAGTATCTGCGGCTGGAAGACGAATGTCAAAAGTACCCCTATAATTGCCATCCATGATCCAAGTTCCTTTTGCTGCCAGTTGTTCTACTTTCTCTCGCCAGTCAAGATAATGCGTTTCTACCCAACCTGCTTGCCAATACTCTTGATCTAAGTGAACCAATTCCAGTCCAGTGCGCTTTTGAATCTGATAAGCGAGGGTGGTTTTGCCTGCGCCGCAATTGCCAAGGATGAGTATGCGTTTCATATTACATAAAAGAGAAAGGAGTAAATTTTTATTGTCTAAAAATTTACTCCTCTAATTGTATTTTGCAAAGACATAATACCACTTCAACTTTAGAATTGAAGTGGTATGACCGACTCTACATCTTCACAAATCTCAACGTCTGCACATCATCCGCTACTTTAATACGCACGAAATAATGTCCATTTATTAAGTAGCTGATATTCAATTGAGTCGTCGCTTGACCTACATCTGTTCGAGTGCTACTGATCAACTTTCCAGTCATATCTAATATCTCAATCTGCTCAATGGTTTGATTAGAAGACACATTCAATAAGCTGCTCGTTGGAGATGGATAGACTTTTACTTGTAAAGTAGCATTAATCTCTACATTTCCGCCTCTATTTTCTAAACCACTGTTCGAGCTTGAACCTGCCGTGAAAGTTGCAATTTCAGAGAAATCACTCATTCCATCATTGCAATTAGAGCGTACTCTCCACTCGTAAGTCACACCTGGAACGATGTTGTTACTTACAGTTGTACTGTTTGTATTTGCTGTCAACGTCAACTGCCAGTTGCTAGAACCAATCTGGCGACCTTGAACCGTATAGTTATTCGCTGCTGGCACATCTGTCCAGTTCAATGTAACAGAAGTTCCTGTGTTATTCGTTTCAAACAACCCTGTTGGCACATCACAAGTTGGCTCCATCATACAAGGCGGACAATCTGGACCACCACAATCTACACCTGTTTCCAAACCATTCTGAATACCATCATCGCAAGTTGGCTCCACCATCCCACCACCTACGCAAATATCCAATTGCCATGCTTCCAGTTCACCCGTAAAACGATTTCTTCCATCGGTGATGTAAAGTGTCCAAGTACCATTCACTTCTTGATTGTTGAAAGTGCTCAACGCCTGCTCTGGCTGATACGCCAATCCACTCGTTGGAGGACAAGGCAAATCATCATCAATTGTCAAAGTAGATTCGTCATCAAATCCGAAGTCAAAGTCACGCTGTCTTCCATTACAAGGATCGTCTACATCAACCAATTGAATTCTAGTACCTGATGGACTTTCCAATTCAAAAGTCAAGTCACGTATTCTGCCATGTGTTCCAGAGAAAGAAACATTCACGTCAGAAATACTACCGCTTGAGGTAATGTTGATCGTAGAACTAACCGTTGTGCTATTTGGAATACTTACTGGTACATTAGTACTTACAGCTGTAAAACAGCTTACTGTATTTTCGCCTGTCGTGAAAGAAAATGGTGCAGAATAAGGGTCGTTTCCACAATCATTTCGCACATGACGAACGCGCCAGAAATAAGTCGTCAAAGCATCCAAAGGAGGAGAAACCATCCAAGAAGTCGTCGTCACATTGGCAGAAGCAACAATGTTCGTGAAACCTGCATCATCCGCTACTTCCACATCGTAAGAATCTGCGCCTGCTTCGACTTCCCAAGTCAAAGTTGGCGTTGCACTCACATCCGTTGAGCCATCTGCTGGACTGATTAAAGTAGCTCCATTTGGTGTCACTACTTCTAAATCTACACTAATGCTCTTATTGCCACTAGAAGCAGAACCTTCTACACTGAAAGAGTAAGAACCATCGGCTACGGAAACCAAATTACCAATAGTCAATGTCGTTGAACCATCTGGGGTTACTGGATTAGCGGCAAAAGTGCTTGTCGCACCTGTTGGTAAGCCCGAGACACTTAAAGTTACTGGGTCAGTGAAGCCATTTGTTCCTGTTACATTAATAGTGTAATTGACACTATTTGTACCACAGCTATTTTGTGCAGTTGGATCGGCAGACAATTCGTAATCAGGCGTAGCGGAACAAGCTGCTCTACCATTCACCACTCTTGTACCTGTATTGTTAGGATCCAGCCAATCTTGTAGTCTTCTTCTGGAATCACCAACGCCTCTATTGTCCCAAGAAATGAACAGTCTTCCATAATCACCTTCATCATTGGCTGGATCGGAGCAGTTAGGTTGTCCGCCCAAGAAACCACCGAATAATTGCCCAATCAAATTTCCATTATCATCGAACAAACCTGAACCAGAAGAACCGCCTTCGGTTACACTGTGTCCATTTGGCGTCGCATCCCAAAAAATTCTCCAGTAATTGTTGTTTACAACTACTGGTGGAATGGTCGTATGCGTTGCAATCTTCTTCGCATCTCCTCTTGGATGATGGATACCTACACCACCATTTCCAGGATTATCCGTTGCGTTAAAACCTGCGAAATAGACATCGTATTCAGTAGAAGGATCTTCGTCTAATTCAAAAAGTGCAAAGTCAGAACCATTGGCATCGGAAGTGACACTTGGATTGGCGAGTAAAGTCGCACCAGAAGTGGTTTCAGTCGGGACATTTCCTGAATTGGCGCAACCTGGACGCTCATAGTTCCAATAAACCAGCATACCTGGCACATCTGGATTATTGATGGCATCATAAGTTGGGTCGAAGCAGTGATTGGCAGATAAAAAGAGCGGTCTACAATCGTTTTCCACATTATTAATCAATGAACCTGTACACAATTCCGAACCATTCAAAGTAATACGTCCAACACTTTTTTTCACCGTTTGCCAGTCGTCACCTTCTGGAGAACAATTGATATTAACTTGGCAATTTCCAGCATCTCCCAGTCCTTCGTCAGTTTCAGGGAAAAAGCGATAACCATGTCCAATTTGGCTAACTGAAATCATACCCTGTCCAACTACCGCAGCAGGTTCATAGTACTCCAAAATGACGCTGGTGCTGTGTACCATTGCTGTAGCAAATTGACGAGAGTCTTTGTTATTATGATTCCCAAACGCACCAATCACTTCCGAGCGATCAGTGGAGTAGATATAGTAAAAACCACCAGGTGGAATGAAAAAATTATCGTACAATAAATTCACTGAAAGTGCCTGTTCGCAAGTCACCTTCAATCGCCAAATGCGATCGCCATTTTCTAGTTCTGTCCAGTTTCCTACATTATCTATGCTATAACTAACTGGAAAAGGCTTCGCAAATCGGAAAGGCATATTATCTTGTTCTCTTTCCTCATCTTCTTCTAGCATGGCGCGTACATCCACCGCGGGTGTGCGTACTTCAGGAAGGTCACTGTCGTCTAAGTTGAGTGTCCAACTTCGAGGTGTACCACCAATACTGATTTGGGCAAAAGAAAAAGACGCCATTAAACAAAGGAAGAGCAGGGGCAAAAAGCGAAATTGTAGTCGTTTGACCATAGTTTTATTATTGCTAGTGTGTTAATTAATACGTGTTAATCTGCTTGAGATTAGATGATGTGACGAGTAATCGGAGAGCCTAAATGCTGATGCTTGATGATCAACATCTGAAAATTCTGCTCAAATATAGGTAGATGTTTGTGGAATGATAGTTAAAATGAAAGGAAATATGTTGAATTGTAATTTTATTAGAGAATTTAGGTCAAACTAAAGAAGCAATAATCGCCAAGATTCCCACCACAAAACAATAAATTGAGAAGTAAGTCAACTTGCTATTTTTGACTAATCGAATCATCCATTGGCAAGCAAAAAGACCAGTGAGGAAAGCTGCGAAGAAGGCAGCTAGAAAAGGAATCGCAAGATCGCTAGAGTAATCTATTTTTCCATCTAGGACATCCTTTGCCATTTTGCCTAAGATGAGTGGCACAACCATCAAAAAAGAAAAGCGCGCCGCACGTTCGCGATCAATGCCAAGCAAAACGGATGTAGAAATGGTTGCGCCAGAGCGAGAGATACCAGGAAGGATGGCAATTGCTTGAGCTACACCAATGAGTAAAGCATTTGGAAAACTCACTTTCTTGTCGGTTTTTTGAGCGCGGTCAGCAAGGAAGAGTAATGCACCTGTGACGAGTAACATCAAACCGACCAAGAGAATTTTTCCATTAAATAAAGCCTCTAATTGTTCCTCGAAAACTAAGCCCACAATTGCTGCTGGAATCATAGATAGGACAATTTTGAAGGCAAACAACCAATCCTCATTGAAATTCAAAGAGGTATAATCTTTTATGCCCATAGAGAACAAACCTCTAAAAATACTTAAAATATCTTTCCAAAAAATGACGATGGTACTCAAGGCAGTAGCAGCGTGCAAGACGACAGAAAACTGATCCTCATATTCTGCATAGTCCAGATGAAGCAAGGCTTGCCCAATTTCTATGTGTCCACTACTACTAACAGGTAAAAATTCGGTAAGTCCTTGAATGATGCCAATGATGATGGCTCTTAATATATCTTGCATATGGGAGAAGTCGGAAGCGAGACCGCCCGCTCGAAACGGGCTGTCAGAAGTCAGATAAAATTCAACGAATGATTACTTAAAGATAGCGACGATTTCTACCACTAGGCCTGCTAGAATCACAATTGGAGCAATCAAAGTTCTGCGCGTACTGTAAATAATATCTGGATCCCAAGTATTGGGGTCAGGCATTCCTCCACCACTCATTAGAAACATTCCAACGACAATTAAACCTGCTCCCAGAAGCATCAACATATAATTCTGTTTGCCAAAAAGCAGCGGTTCTTTCTCCACACTCTTACGCTTGATTTTTGCGCTAGGAGCAGCAACTTTATTTTTAGAAGTAGCCGTTCTTTGGGTTGCCTTTTGCTTGGGCGTGTTCGTCGTAACTACTTTTTTCTTCTTTTGAGCCATTATCTACTATTGTATTGTTTTATGGTTGTGAGTTATTATCGGATTGAACTGTTCAACGACTTTTGACAGCTAAAAGCACGCAAAGGTCTACTTATCTTCTTAAAAATACCAATTTATGCTTCTTTTTTTAGCCAATCGCCAACTGCTTGCTAATAAAATACGCCATATCCTTTCCCCAAACTTGATAAGTCAATTTGGAGGGATGAACGCCGTCGCTAAAAAAATCTTTTGCAGTCCCTTCTATTTTCCACTTCTTTTTCCAACCGTCTATGGTGATGATTTCGGGATTGTAATAGACTAGATGCTTTTGCTGAGCTACTTTGGTGAGTTCTTGCCCCAAAATTTCAACTAAATTTCCAATGATAAATTTAATGGGTTTTGTGAACGCAGGAAATTCCTTAATTGGCGGCACGTTCGTAAGAAAGATGGGAACCTCTTTGAATTGTTCTTGCAGAGCATCAATCAATTGTTCCACTTGCTGCCTCCATTTCCATGGACGATTCAAAGTGAATGCATCATTGCCACCCAAACCAATGACAATTAAGTCTGGTTTTTCCTCTGTTAGTTTTGGAAGCAATTTTCGCGTCACGCGTGCTGCAGTATATCCGCTTCTAGCATAAACCCGCCAATGGATCTCTGCGCCTTGTGAAACAACCAACTCTTTTGCTAACGTGCCTGCGAACCCATCTTCGTGTTTCTCTACACCGACACCTGCTATTGTACTTTCTCCAAGACAGAGTAAGTTCAATTTTTTAGTATTGGGAAGACCTACTTTTCCTTGAGGTTCAGTCGCTTCGGGTAGTATTGGAACACTCGCTCGAATGCGTTTTCCCTGAAAATAAAGCAAAGGCAATAATGGTAAAGCAACTAGACTACATAAAAAATATCTTACACTCATATCGTACTCGTTTAGGGCATGTCTAAGTTTATTATACTGAAAATCAGCGTTTTACGAATATTTTATTGAGGTAATTTATTCATTTGCTGCTATCTATCGGTCGCTAAACTCATAAATCCTTTTTTAGGCAGTGATAAAAATGTAATGCTTTGGAATTGCTAAGCCTCGTAGTTATCAGAAACTGTTCATAGCATTACTTGTGTTACACCGCCCTTTCTTAGGTAGACGTGTCCACCTTAGGCGTGAATCACAACCCATTGATCATCAGTTAAATAATTTTTTAGACAAGCTCTCATTTCTTATTCAGTTCTCGGTATTTTTTACCTCAAAATTAGTCATTTCCAAGTCAACTCTTTCATAAATTTGACTGCTTGTTAATGACTACGCTAAATTTATGAGGTAGAATTTCTAAATTTGGCGATCTCAGCAAAGCATACCAGACTCCCAATGACAAAACGATCAATTTCTTCGTGGTACTAATAAACTCACTAATGAAGCATTTACTCAAATTTGCTCTTTCTGCAATAGCACTTAGCTTGATTCTTACCTTTTTATTCATTCAAAAATCGGAAACTGTTCCCAGAAAATATAGCAAGCAAGAACGCATTGAAGCAGCCTTAGATTACAATTTCAAATTGACCAAAGACCCTGAATTGGGCTATCCACCCGTTGACCGCTTGCTCAAGGCCGTAGAGCAAACTCGAAAAATGCAGCAAGAATTTTCCAGTGTGAAAAATAATCTTATAAAGGCGAGATTCAAGGAACGCGGACCAGACAATATTGGTGGCAGAACGCGTGCCATCTTGATTGATGCCAAGGATCCAGAGCGTAAAAAGATTTGGGCAGGTGGAGTTGCAGGTGGTTTATGGAAAACCAATGACATTACAGCGAGTAATCCCAATTGGCAGAAAGTGGATGATTATTTGGAAAATCTCGCGGTTGGTGCGCTGGTGCAAGACCCTAATGATTCTGATGTGATGTATATGGGAACTGGGGAAGGCTTCCCAAATGCAGATGCAGTAGCGGGCGTTGGTATTTTTCGATCTTTGGACAATGGTGAAACCTGGCAATTGCTGCCTGCCACTGCCAACGGTGATTTCAGAGTAACGCGAAAAATGTTAGTGCATCCTTCAGGCGATGTCTATGCAGCAGCCACTAGAGGGCTCTTTCGTTCCAAAGATCAAGGTGAAACTTGGGAAAAAGTACTTGGCTCAGGTTTGTTTGCTGTAGATAATATGTATGATATATTTCACGTTGCTGCGAACGACTATATCTATGTTTCTACGGCGAACTCTATCTACAAATCCCAGACAGGTGATCCAAGGGATTGGGAAGATTTGGCTACTCCATTCAATCTCTTTCCTAGAGGATTCAGCCGCATCGAATTTGCCATCAGTCCAAGCAATCCAGATATTATCTACTTGGTAGGTAGCCAAAATGGTAGTGGTACAAATGTTTACAAAACAATAGATGGAAGTGAAAGCTGGCAGGATATGGGAGCAGTGCGAACAGAAGGAGATTTTACTAACGGGCAAGCGTGGTATGACTTGGAAATTGCAGTTGATCCCTTCGATCCTAATCATGTTATCGTGGGGGGGGTTCCGATTTATCGCAGTACAGATGGAGCACAAAGTTTCGAGCGATTTGCGTTTAATATGCACGTAGATCAACACTTGACGGTCTTTGATAAGGAACAAGAAGGTTTAATTTACTTTGGGAATGATGGAGGTGTTTATCGAAGTGTCAATGGCTCTTCTGCTAGTGTACCCAATAGAAATCTGGGTTACAATATCACGCAGTTCTATGCCTGCGCATTTCATCCTGATGCTTTTTCTGATTACATTTTAGGAGGAACACAGGATAATAATTCGCTTCAAATGAACGGAACAGGCATTGCTGCAGCCCGTCCTGTTTTGGGTGGTGACGGAATGCTTTGCCATATTGACCAAGAAAAGCCAGAAAATCAGATCGTTTCTTGGCAGTTTGGTAACTACTATCTTTCTACAGACGGAGGAAAAAGCTTTAATATCGGTCCTTCTGTACAAGGCAGTTTTGTCAATCCATCTGATTTTGATGAGGACTCAAAAATCATGTATTTCCAAACTTTTAACGGCGACTATGGTCGCTGGAATATTTCAGATGGGAATAACGGTATCAATATGGACATCAAAAATTTGGATTTGGACGTCTCTTTTGTCTATGTTGATCCTTCGACAGAAAATCGCATTTATTTAGGGACGTTTGGAAGCGGTGTCTATCAAGTGGACAATGCACATAGGGGACGTATTGTAAGTGCTAAACGATTAGGTGCGCCAGGCGTTGGAGCAGTTTCCAGCATCAATATTAACCCTAATAATCCTAATCATATTTTGATCAGCTATTCCAATTATGGATTACGCAACAATGTATATGAAAGCAAGAACGGTGGCAACTCTTTTGTTGGTATCGAAGGAAATCTGCCTGATATGCCAGTCCGTTCTGTCCTTATCAATCCAGAGAACCCTCAACAAGCCGTCATCGCGACGGAAGCAGGTGTTTGGTTCACCGACAAAATGGATGGAGAAAACACCATTTGGTTGCCACCAGCGATTGATCGAGGAACTCCTATTGTACGTACAGATATGCTACAATATCGCGCTTCGGACAAGCAAATCCTAGCAGCTACCCATGGGCGAGGAATGTTTGTAAGTGATGTGTTTTCCGCTCCAAAAGCCTTGTTTACCTTCGATCAAATAGGCTACACCGATGCGCCGATGAATTTTTCTGGTCTTGCTTCTTTGGGCGCAGAATCCTTCCTTTGGAATCTGGGCGACGGAACAGAGATAAACGAGGAAACTATAAATCATAGCTACAGCAACTATGGCGAGTATGATGTAGAATTTACTATTAATGGTGATCTCACAGAAAATGCTACCGTTAAGGTTCTACCAGATCGCAATTTGCCTTATATTTCCGATGCCAAAGAATACAGTGGCGGATTTGAGCAGCGTCCAGAAGATTACGGTGTCGCTACTTTGAGCGGTTCTGCTTTTGAATTAGGAAGTTCTACTTTCACAGGAAAAGATGGAACATATGGAGGTGCAAATGCTTTCGTGATTGCCAAGGATTCGCAATTCTACGAAGCTAATACCCATACCATGCTCTATTTGCCCAACTTCAATTTTTCGGAAAAAGGTATTTACGAGTTTAGCTTCTGGTCAAAGCAATTTATTCAAGATGGTTCGGATGGATTTTTGGTAGAATATTCCACTGATCGTGGACGAACTTGGCAAGTCTTAGGAACAGAACAAGAGAATTGGTATGATTTCACCAACGGCAGTAATGAAAATGCTGCTTTTGAGGTAGGGACGAGTTTCTTTGGACGCTCTAGCTCCAGTTTTCAAGAACATTTCTTGGACGTTTCTCAACTCTCGGGAGAAGAAAACGTTGCCTTCCGCTTCGTCTTCCGTTCCAATGCCACAGGCAGTCATCCAGGTCTGGTCATTGATAACGTAGAAATTACCAAGTACGAAGGCGCGCTGGAAACTGACATTGTCAACTTAGAAGCGGATTACGTGGATTCGGAGACCGTTGGCGTGGTTTGGACGACTCAGCCCGAATATTTTGCGCAAAAATTCGTGCTTGAACGCTCTTTCAATGGCAAAGATTTTGAAGAAATCGAAAAATTAGAACCACGAGGCATCACCAGTTCGAGAGTTTATAATTACAACGTTAATACCTTGGGTACGCGCGATCTGTATTTCTTCCGTATTCGTTCCATCAACGAAAACAAAGATGATAATTACTTCTACGAATTTACAACCCCAACTATTGTCGTTCGTCGCTCCAAAGAACCCGTTGGTTTGTATCGCACCTTCCCTAATCCTTTCAAGCAATTCATAGACTTGACCTTCGATGGCTTTGTCAATCAAGAAGTTAGCTTCGAGCTCTACGACGCGACAGGGCGCTTGGTCTATCAACAAGAACAAGTGGTAGACGATATTTACTTGCGTTTGGAGGTGAACCAATTGCCCGCAGGTATTTACTTCTTGCGTTATAAAATTGGGGAGCAGGCTGCTAGGACAGAGCGTCTGGTGAGGGCGGATTAAAACCCATCCCCATCCAATAAATCTCCTAAACCACCCAAAATACTTCCTTCGCCTTTGCCGCCTGCTGGACCAGCATTCGCTAGTACACGTCCTGCTAGGCGAGCAAAAGGTAAAGATTGAATCCAAACTGTGCCAGGTCCTTCTAAGCGAGCAAAGAAAAAACCTTCGCCGCCAAAGAGTTTGTTTTTGATACCTTTCACGAATTCAATATCGTAGTTAACGTGGCGCGTGAAAGCCACTAAACAGCCTGTATCTACTTTTAGGGTTTCGCCAATGGATAATTCTTTCTTGATGATGGTGCCACCTGCATGAAGAAAAGACAATCCATCACCTTCCAATTTTTGCATAATGAAACCTTCCCCACCAAACAAGCCACGCCCAATTTTTTGGGAGAATTCTACGCCGACGGAAACGCCTTTTGCAGCGCAGAGAAAAGCATCTTTTTGACAGACTATTTTGCCATCGTATTGATACAAGTCTAGCGGAATAATCTTTCCAGGATAAGGAGATGCAAAAGAAACTTTTTTCTTTCCACGCCCCTGATGAGTGTAAGCAGTCATAAATAAGCTCTCGCCTGTAAGCAATCTTTTGCCAGCGGAGAGCACTTTTCCGAAGAGTCCACCACTTTTGTCAGAGGTGCTTCCATCTCCGAAAATCGTCGCCATTTCGATGCCGTTTTCCATCATCATAAACGCGCCCGATTCAGCGATGACGGTCTCTAATGGGTCTAACTCGATCTCAACGAATTGCATTTCTTCGCCATAAATGTGGTAATCTATCTCGTGTGCAGTCATGTGTTTTAATTGTTTAATGGCTTCGTTATTGGATGTGGTTCGTGTTTTGTTCTTTGATTTTACAAATCTTCCCTTTTGCGCTTCATAAAATCATTTTTTTCCTACGAAAGGAAGTTTTTTTTCGATGGATTTCATATCTACACGCTTTTCTGAACTTAGAGTGGTGAATTTTTTAGAAAAGTAAATCAAAATAGACATTGCAATTTATTAGCTAAAATATTAGCCATTTTAATCAATAATTGTTATTTTTAGCTAAAATAATCGCTAATGAATAATTACAGTGTTAGCAAGCTACCAACTGATGTTTTGCAAGAAACAGCACAAAAACATCGTGCGTTGCGAAAGCAAATGCAACTTTCTCAAGCAGATTTAGCAGAACGTTCAGGAGTTTCTTTAGGCAGCTTAAAACGATTTGAGCAAACAGGAAAAATTTCTTTTGAGCATCTGTTGAAATTGGCTCATGTGTTAGGAAGACTACCTGAATTTGAACAGCTCTTTCTGCCGATTGAAAATTTGGATAGAATAGAGTCTCTCTTTAGTGATAAGATGAAAAATCAATGAAGAACATAACACAACTAATGGTATCACTTAGCTTAGAGGGAGAAGAATTACAATTAGGAGAATTGGTGCAAGATGCTAAGCAAATTTATTTCAAGTACTATCCTGAATTTTTGGAAAAGAACTTGAACATTTCTCCTTTTAAATTACCGCTTTCCTCCAATATTCAGATATCAGAAACAAGCATTTTCGATGGTTTATTTGGCGTTTTCCATGACTCTTTACCTGAAGGATGGGGACGTTTACTCCTTGATCGTTCTTTGTTGGGAAAGGGAATTTCCTCAAATGAGATTACCCCGCCAGATCGACTCGCTTTTGTAGGCAAAAATGGAAAAGGAGGATTGATTTATCAACCTGCTATTGAGCATGAAATTGATTTAGACAAGCAGTTGGAACTGGATGAAATCGCCGAAGCAACTCGTCAAGTCTTGGAAGGAAGTAGTTCTGAATTGCTGGAAGAGTTATTTCAATTAGGAGGTTCATCAGGTGGAGCACGCCCAAAAATTTTAGTAGGCTACAATTCAGGAGAGAATCGCCTGATATATGGAAGGGCAGAGCTGCCCAAAGATTATGAACATTGGATCATCAAATTCCAATCTTCTAACGATGAAAAAGATATTGCTCAAATAGAATATGCTTATTACAAGATGGCCTTGGCAGCAGGACTTGAAATGAGCGAATGCCAATTGTTTGAAAGCACTTCGGGAAAGTATTTTTTTGGGACGAAACGCTTTGATCGAATCAACAATGAGCGATTGCATTTGCATTCTGCGGCTGGATTGATGCACGATAATTTTAGATTAAGTAGTCTGGACTATGGTCATTTGATGGATGCTGCATTTCGATTGGAAAATCATGTTGAAGCCTACGAGAAGGTGTTGCGATTAGCTGCTTTCAATGTATTTGCACACAATAGAGACGATCATAGCAAAAATTTCTCCTTCTTAATGAATCGAAAAGGAGAATGGCGGTTCTCTCCTGCCTATGATCTCACTTTTTCGATGTCTAGCCATGGTTTTCATAGCACTACAGTAGCAGGAGAAGGAAAATCTCCAAACCGCGAACATCTGCTGGAATTGGCAAGAGTTTTTGGCGTCAAGAATCCAGCTAGAATACTAGACAAAGTTCAAGCAGCTATCAGCAATTGGAAACGCTTTGCTCAAGAAAGTGGGGTGAGCGATGCTTCTTCAAAAAGAATTGAAAGTATATTAAACAATTGAGTAGTTGCTTTTCCTTTCATCTATAAATTGGTATCATTCGTCCATTACTTGATACACAAACCTTAGCGTCCTCCTATCTTCGCAAATGTTCATTGAAAAATAGATGCGGTTAATTGAATAGACTTGAAAAGTAGTAAACATCAATTGAACTTTACTTACAGGCTCACATTACATCCTATTAATGGCGGTTATTCACAAAAAAATTGTAGCGCCGAATTGAGACGCTGAAAATCAATCACAGTCTTTACAGCACTATTCGTGAATAAGGTCTAATATAGATAGCTTAAAAAAGAAAAACTCGATCATGAAAAAATTGTTTTTACTCTCCCTCTCTCTTGCATTTTTTTCCACATCTTTTGCCCAATTTGGCGGCGGTTTTGGAGGTGGTTCTTCCATCAAAGGAAAAATTACTGGAAACCTAGTAGATTCTACTTCTAATGCGCCTGTTGAATTTGCAAGTATTGTACTAATCAATACTAAAACTAGCAAGGAAGTAGATGGAATTATATCAGAATCAGATGGTAGTTTTAAATTAAGTGAAGTAGCATTAGGAAACTATAAATTGGTTATTTCTTTCTTAGGCTATGAGACCAAAACAATTGATAATATAGAGTTGACCAAGCGTGAACCCGACGCAGATTTGGAGCGAGTTAATTTGGTGGCGGACAACGTCTTGCTAAAAGAAGTGACCGTAACAGAGGATGCTTCTCTGATCGAAAACAAGATTGATAAAATCGTTTACAATGCCGAAAAAGATGTCGCTAATGCAGGTGGAGACGCTACGGATGTTTTGCGACGTGTTCCGCTCCTATCCGTTGATTTGGAAGGAAATGTATCGCTTCGGGGTTCGCAAAATTTACAGATTCTGATCAATGGTCGTCCTTCTGGAATGTTTGCCAGTAGCGTTGGCGATGCCCTGAAAACCATTCCTGCCGATCAAATCAAAAGCGTAGAAGTCATCACGACGCCTACTGCTAAATATGATGGTGAAGGCTCAGCGGGTATCATCAACATCATCACCAAAAAGAAAAGCGCAGAAGGATTTACGGGTTCTATCAATGGTTCTGTTGGTAACGTAAATAACAATGCTTCGGGTAGTTTGAGTGCGTCCAAAGGACGTTTTGGCATCAATGCGAGCGGTGGAGCCTACTTTTCATGGTTTCGCCCAAGTGAACTGACTTTGGATAGACGCAATACGCTTTTCGATTCTACACGGCAAGAAGAGGTGACGAATATATTTACGCAAGCGGGGGATGGAGAAAGCAATTATTTGGGCTTCAATGGTTCAGTGAATGCTTTTTATGACATCAATGCCTACAATAGTGTTACAACAACTTTCCGAACGAACGGGCGTCGTTTTCGGCGTCGAGGAGAAAATGATATTCTATTCAAGGATGTACCGACGACTTTTACGCAAGACTATCGCTCCACTTATGAGGAGAGTAACTTATACAGTGGTTTCGATTGGGTGACGGATTACAAAATGGAGTTTGAGGACTCCGATCAGGAGTTCTCGGTTGCCTTCCAAATTTCAGGAAATATTGACGATCGCACTAATGATTTAGCGCAAATTGCGGAAATTGATTTCTTAAGTTTTGATCGTTTTTTGAAGAACGACGGACAAAATGTAGAAACTACAGGACAGGTCGATTATGTACATCCTTTTGGTGATAATATAAAGCTAGAGGTGGGCGCAAAAACCGTGATTCGTCGAATTGATACCGATTATAGTGCCATCAATAATGTAACGAATAATATTATTGACAATCCTTTCTTGACGAATGAATTCAGCTATAATCAAGATGTCTATGCAGGTTACGCTTCGGCTACCTTCAAGTTTGGGAAATATGGCTTAGTAGCTGGTACGCGCTACGAGCGAACGGGGATTTCAGGAAGCTACGGCATCGGTGAGGAAAATCCACCATTCAGCAATGATTATGAAAACTTCTTACCAAGCATTATTTTCTCGCGTTCGTTCAAAAATTTCCAGACCTTGAAGTTGGGCTACACGCGTCGTATTCAGCGTCCTAGCTTGTTTTACATCAGTCCATTTGCACAGCAAAACGACAACAGAACGATCACGACTGGTAATCCTTTGCTCGATCCAGAATTGACCGATCAAGTAGAATTGAGCTACAATACGTTCATCAAAGGCATTGGTTTGAATGGTTCACTCTTCTACCGTAGAAATACCGACGTGATTGAGACCTTCGTAGAAGAAATTGATGGACGAGGTGTTTCTACAACTACTTTTAGAAATATCGGAGAAAACAACTCCATCGGCTTCAACTTTTTCTCTAATGCAACGATCAAACGCATCTGGACGATTCGAGGGGGCTTCAATATTTTTTCTTACAATGCTAGAGGGACTTTCAATGGCAGAGAAGCCACCAACTCTGGTTGGCAAGGAAATGCTTTTGGCAGCACGGATTTGAAACTAAAAAATGGATTCAAAATCGAAGCCTTTGGTTTCTATAATGCACCACGATTGAATTTGCAAGGTGTGACGCCTGCGTTCTCTATTTGGGGATTGGGCGCGCAGCAAGATATTTTCAACAAGAAAGGAAGCATTGGTGTACGTATTATTGAGCCTTTCGCCAAATTCAAAAACTTTGGAACAGATTTGAGTGGTCCTGATTTCAGCTTGGTTTCTGACTACAAAATATTATTCCGCTCCTTTGGTTTGAGTTTCCGCTATCGCTTCGGAGAATTGACTTTCAAGCAGCAAACGCGTAGAAGTAAGATCCGCAACAATGACCAAAAAGCGGGCGACGGCGGTGGTCAGGAAGGTGGCGGCGGTGGTCAGCCGCGTGGGTAGTTTTTTTCTCAAAGGTAGGGCATCAAATCATTGCCCAAACAATTATTGAAGCGATTAAAAAATAATTAAGTTAGCGGAAGAGTTTACCTGATTGAAACCTTCAACACTTTTCATAAAAAAATCTAACTATGATAAAACGAATCTTATTTACTTTTTTAGGAACAGGACTATTGTTGACTTCTGCTTTTACACAAGAGGCTGCTAGTAAAGTTGCACTTGGCGAGTATAAATATACCATGAAGATGAGTGGTGGCGCGCAAGAGATGGAATTAGATATTCAACGAACCGTTAAAGAAGAAGATGGTAAAATTATCATCATTGACAATACTTCCACTCCTTATGGCTCTAATGAAAATATCTCCACAATAGACGCAGAGAGTCTAATGACAATTTCTCAGTCCTCTACTGGTTTCATGACTTCCAATATCGACTATACAGCAGAAAAGATCACAGGAGAGACTGCTGATTTTCGAGGAAACAAAACGCCAATTGATTTGGATGTGGAAGGAACGGTATACGGTGGAGGAAGTGCCATTGAACCCGTTTTGGCGAATATGACACTGGAAATTGGACATCAGGAAAAGATGAAAACTTTTGTTGTTTTCCAAATGCAAGTAACCGAAATGGATGTGGAAGTAGCCGCAAAAGAAACGCTTGAAGTGCCAGGAGGAACTTTTGAAGCCTATCGGCTAGATTTTTCTATCCCCGATTTTGCAGATTTCACTCAATCAACTTGGGTTTCTGCTAATGAACCTCGTATGGTTTTGAAAAGTGTCGTGAATGCTCCACAAATGGGACAAATGACTACTGTCTATGCTGGCAAGAAAGGCGAAAAGAAGAAGAAGAAAAAGAAGAAACAGTAAGCAGAAAAGAACAACTATAAAGCGTATGTAATTAGCAAATTGCATACGCTTTTTTGTTAGGGTTTTACACAGATTTCTTCATGCCCAATGCTTCCTGAATATGCGACTCCACCTTTTTCAGAATAACATACATATCGTGAATATCGTCACTTTGAGTGGCATCGTACGCTCGACTGACGCTGTATTGTTGTTCTTTCAGTAACACAAAAAACCAAAGCCGTCCAATGGTGTAACAACCATAAAGTGGCTCTTTAGAATCGGTATCTTTCTTCTGTGCATCTATCATCGCTATCAACAACTGTCCTAAAGGATCATTGCCGCTATTTTTCTCTGGCTTATATTCTTGCAAGAAGAAAAAAGGCTGACGAGGACGCTGCTTTCCAGTAGCCACCATCCACTCTACTCGACCAGAACTTTCTACAGTTGACGTTTTGAGTTTCATGAATCTCTGGGTGAATACACGATAAGTCGGAGGATGATTAAATTCAAATTCCAATAAGAACGGACCTATGAAGAGCATTTTCAACTCATCTTCATTCCAAGTTTCTACATTTTTAGAAAGAGACACTCGCAGTTGCTCTATCCTTTTTGGAATCGTTAATTTCTCTTGAACGCTTAACCAGTTTTGTAGCGCATCCATCTCCTCTATCCGTTCTATTCCAAATTCAATTTCTACATCTTCAAAAAGCCACTGCTCAAAAGGTCTAACAATCATAGTTCTAATTATTTTATTCCAAAAATAGCACATTTTGTGCTTCTTTGCTAGTTTAACTTGGTCATGGTGTGTATATATCCCAAATACCACTTCCATCAAAAAGATAAGGGGAATCGCACCTAATGCAGCAAAGGAGTATCGTAGTCTAAAGATTATCGCTATTTTGCACACCCGTCAACACTTTTCTTATGATTCGGTTACTTGCATTACTCTCTGTTATTCTTTTTTTGAGTTCCTCTTTATCTGCGCAAAAAGATACTGCAACCATCCAAAGAAATAAATTAACTGCCTATCCTGTCCTATTCTATTTGCCTGAAACCAGTCTAGGATTTGGTGGCGTAGGAGCATACACTTTTCGTTTGCCGACGGAAAGCAACGAAACGCGTCCGTCTCAGTTCAGTGCCTTATTAGCTTATACTTTACAGAAGCAAGTCTTGGTTTATCTTTACAACGAAATCTATCAAGACGACCAGAAGTGGTGGTTGCGCAATGAAATTGGATACTACATATATTTCTACGATTTTTTTGGCGTTGGAAATGACAACCTGGAAGATTATGTAGAAACTTTTGGCGTCACCTATCCTCGTATTCGCTTGAATGCACAACGTTTGATGTTGCCCAATTTTTATACAGGTATTCGCTATTGGTACGATGGCTACAATATCACACAAACCGAAGAAGAAGGCTTACTGCGAAGTGGTGAAATCACTGGTGGTCTGGGCGGTACAGTTTCAGGCATTGGTTGGGTGAACAATTACGACTCTAGAGATAATATCTTCACGCCAAGATCGGGTTGGTTCGTAGAAGTCATTGGCTTTTGGAATCGAAAGGGACTCGGCAGCGATTTCAATTTCAGTCGCTACACCTACGATGTGGCTACGTACTTCAAGCACATGGAGCGCAATGTATTTGCGGTCAATCTCTTTGGCGGATTCATCACGGGCGATGCGCCATTTAATGAATTAATGTTTCTAGGAGGCTCACGCAAAGGTAGAGGTTACTACGAAGGGCGTTTTCGAGATAACCATCTAGTGCTGCTACAAGGAGAGTATCGAATGCAAGTGTTTAAACGGATCGGTATGACCTTCTTTGGTAGCTACGGAGCAGTTGCGCCCAAGTTCAATGCTTACGAACTAGAGAATTTTAGATGGAACGCTGGATTGGGTTTGCGTTATCTCGCGAATCCACAAGAAGGCTTGACCGCAAGAGTAGATTTTGGTTTTGGAAAAAATGCTTTCAATTTTTACTTCACCGTTGGGGAAGCGTTTTAATCAGATAAGGGTTTCCTGTAAAAATTTGAACGTTTAATTTATATTTGATTGACCTTATGGATTTTAGTGGAAGAAGTACCAAAAAGGCGTTAAAAACAAAATCCTGTATGAGCCAAAACCAATTACTGATGATAGTCATAAATTGGTGCAACCTTTAGCTAAAAGTTTGAAAACTAGCTGTAGAGGCGAGTTTATTTTGTTTAGCCTTTTTGGTGCTTTTGGAACGTTAAGAAATCCATACTCCCGATAGCTATCGGGATGATTTTTTGTTTCTTTTTGCTCAAATAAAAAGAAAAAATATTGATAATCAATTACTTGTAAAGAAGAAAAACTTAATTTTTACAGGTAAACCTTCTTAATCAGTCTGCCCCATTGCTTGCAATTTCATTTGTTCCGCCAATTCTTCACCCAAATAGCGATCAATCAAGAAGTGCGCAAAATAAATTGCTGGCGTCATAATAATGGCGACGATAAACTTATAGCAATAGCTCACCAAACTAATAGCAATGACTAAGGGCAGACTCCAATCCGCACCAATATAGAATGCAATAATGGTCACAACGAAGCTATCAATCAGTTGCGAAACCAGCGTAGAACCTGTAGCACGCAACCAAATTCTTTGCTCTCCAGTCCATTTTTTGATGCGATGAAAAACGGTAACATCTACAATTTGCCCGACCAAGAAGGCAGTGATAGAACCAATAATGATCCAAAGACCTTGTCCAAAAACGAGCTGAAATGCATAATTGTAATCACTTACTTTTTCTTTAATGGCAGCTGCCTCTGCTGCGGGTAAGTCAGGATTGGAATAATGCGAACTTGACCAAAAGTCAGCAGGTGGCAAATGAATAGCAGCGAAATACATGATGAAACCATAAGCAATCAAACCCGCTGCGAGGTAGGACAAAAAACGTACGCCTCTTTTTCCAAAATATTCATTAATCACATCCGTCATTACAAAGACAATGGGCCAAAGCAGTACGCCTGTGGTCAAATTGAATGCTAAATTGGGCGTCCCAAATAAGCTGAAACTCATCGGTTCTGCACCAAAGGTACGCTCTAAGGAAAATAGCTTCACCCCCATAAACTCAGCGACGAGTGCATTGGCAATGAAAAAGCCACCTAGGATGAAAAAGAGAATGGAAGATTTGTTTTGAACGACGTCAACGAGTATTTTGGAGTTCACTGAATTGGAAGAATGCATTGCAGGAAAGTTGAAGGCAAGCCATCAGTTGAAAACTTGTCTAAAGTGATAGAAATTTGCATAGCATAAAAAAGGAAACAAGAAGGAGAGGAGATTGTTTTTTAAAGGTTTTTTCTTTCATTTTTAGTGCAAGTTCTCATATTTCATATATTTAGCGCGCAGAGACTGTTTTCCAACAAATAATACACAAAAACGATATTCGAAACCTATACAAATAACATCGCTACTACAAAGTGGCAGGAATGAGCTATTTTTCTTTTGAATAAATGCTGTGTAGTGGCAAAAACGGTTAGATAAGTGGTTAATTTTTGGAGACTTCGCAACATAGTCACAGGCTTTGCATTTTTTCTCGTAGTTTTCTTCTACCAATGTAGTCCGGATGAGGTTCAAGCGAATAAAATGTCGCTCGGTAAATCTGAGTATTCTCAAAGACAGAACAATTTATATCTTCACGCTGATCAGCTTATTCGTGAGCGAGAGTACGTAAGAGCCACAGAAGAATATCAGGAACTATTATCATCAAATAGGTTAAAAGGAGAAGGGCTGCATCATGCCCAATTGCAGCTGCTGAGATTACAGCTGCAAAATAGAACAGTACCTGATTCAGCTTTGGTAGATGAAGTGGAAGAAGCATTTCAGAAAGGAGAATTAAGTCAACAGGATAGGGTGCTTTACTATTTGGTGAAAGCAAAGTTGGAAGTCCTTAATCGCAATGGCATTCAAGCTATTTCATTACTTGAAATCGCCGAAGAAAAAGCAGCGTCTTTGTATGATTCAAATGCTCTTATTCAGCTTGAAATACTGACTCTTCTTGGGGAAACTACATACTTATATGATAAGCGTCCCGACCTCCTCACAAGCGTATTACACTACTTGGAAGAAGCTGACAAATTGTTACTAAAGCATCCTGAATGGAGTTTTCATGCTCAAGATCATTATCTCTGGAAAGCCAATATGTCTTTCATCAACAGAGATGTTGATTTTTCTAGCCTCGACTTAGCGGTTGAAATGATGGAGCGACAACCAGATGGAATAGATCACGCTTTTCTCGCTCGATGCGCAAGTGTTCGAGGAAGATTGTTCAAGCATAGTGCTTATTATGACCTTCAATCCGTCGGACATCATACTACCGAAGCTTTGGAGATGGTTAGGAAATATCCAGTGGACGAAATCACTAGGCAGACCGTTTATCGGGATTACTTGACCTATTGTGCTAGGCTAGAAGACAGCACTTTATTTCTTAATACACTCGATGAATTAAAGGCGCGACTCAAGGGCAACGTCAAGTATGTTTCTCCAACGCGTCTTGAAGCTTTTCGATATAAAAAAATAAAAGATAAAAAAAGAGCTGCGGAGACTTATGAATTACTGCTACAAGAACTGGATCGAGGGGAGCATTTCTACAACATTACTAAACTTTATGATGAAGCTAATTATGCCTTGGGTGCAATATATCGAGGATTAAAGGACTTTGATCGTTCTGATAAACACTATATGAATATATTGCTTATTGGAATGAATGAGTACGGTCAAGAGTATTGGGAGTTTGAGGAATTGCTGGATGAAGAGCTACGGGAAAATAATCCTTTCGCCTTTTTTGCATACGCAAATTTGGCAAAGAATCAATTGAAGAGGTATGAACAGAATCAAGAGCTGCAACACCTAGAAAAAGCAGCAAAACTATTTAAATCAACCGATGAGCAGTGCTTCAATTACTTATTTACTGCTAGTAACAACACTTCCCTCAACTTGATCGGAGAGTTACCTCGACAATATTATTCAGAAGCCATAGAGACACATCTCCATCTATACAAATCAGATCAACAGGAGGCACATCTTTGGGATGCTAACTACTATATAGAACGGATGAAGTCCTTTTTGCTACAAAGAGAACTATTTGTTATTGATAAAGAAGGAGAAGAAGATTTATTGGGGTTAGATTTTGCCAAAAAACAGCGGGCTATTAGAAAAGACATCCATGCTCTATGGTGGGAAAAAACACATACACGGGCAGAAGTTGACCAACAAATTCAGCAGTTGAAGGCGCAGTATAATCTTAATTCTGACAGAGCAGGAAAAAGCTATTCCAGCTATGTGGTTGATCAGGAGATTTATAACCAACAACTATTTAGTGAATTGAAAGATTGGGTAAAAAAAGATACGATCAACACTGTCATACAATATGCAATAAGTTCAGATGAAGTTTATATTTTACTAGACCGCTATGATAGAAAAGTACTTAAGAAAGTGAAGTTTGATGATGAAAATTCTGGTAAAAGCATAGACTCACTCATTAACAGATACATAGACATCTTAAAGAAAAGCGACCCTGGAAGTGAATATGATCCAAAAACAGAACGTGCTGCATTATCTTATCAACTCTTTCAAACTTTGGTTGAACCCATTTATGATTTGGTGCCCAAGAATTCAAGAGTTCTAATTGTTCAAGATACCAAAATTTCTGATCTACCGTTCACGTCCTTATTAACCAAGTGTGTAGAAAATCCAGAACAAATAGACTACACTGAAGCTCCTTTTTTGCTTCACGATTGGATGATTCACGCTGCTCCTTCTTTGAAGACTTTCTCTTCTGTAAAAGACAATTTTTTAACTCAGCATCCTAAAGTACTCGCTTTTTCCGTTGCAAATCCATCCAGTAAGTTTCAATGGTTTGGGCGTGAATCTGGGCAAGGAGTATTAACAGAAGGAGGAAAAGAAGTGGAGCTGTTGTGCAATGTATACAAAGAAGAAAGTATTTGTTTCTATGGATCGGATATGAACCTAAAAAACTTTAATGAGCACATTCAATTGCCTTACGATATCATTCACATTTCAGCGCATGCTAATGCGGATAGTATCCATTATAGCAACAATAGAATTTCGTTCTACAAAGAAGGAGAATTTCTCTACGGGCATCAGATTTCGTCATTGGCGTTGAAGAATAGACCATTGGTTGTGCTATCCGCTTGCGAAACGGGTATCGGTGTCAAAAAATCAACTGGAGCGTTCAGTTTCTCTCGTTCTTTTTTAGAAGCAGGAGCAGATAAAGTAATTGCTACGCTTTGGACCGTTTCGGATAAATCTTCCAGTGAAATTCTACAAGATTTTTATCAAAATCTGAGCCAAAGCGGGGACGTTGTGAGGTCTTTATGGGAAGCACAAAAAAAGTATGTGCTTGAGCGAGAAGAAGGAGAGGAGCATTTTGCACACCCCAAGTATTGGGCAGGAATTTCTTGCTGGGAATAGAAAAATGGGAATTATTTCAGATAAAAGAAAAAGAGTTTTGAGATAAGGGAGTAGGTTATATTTTACCCACTCCCTAAATACATTCTATCCAATAGTACTTCAAATATTTTCCTAATCGCGATATTCGATTGTTTTGTAGTGCTTAAAAGCCCAACCGCTATCTGCTTTGTCTAGTATATGAAGACCATAGCGATCTTGGAAACGCGTTACATCGTACTGCTTGATCCCCCAGTTGGCGAATCCTAATTTGTATTCCTCAGAAGGAGCAGTTTTGTGAGCTTCTTTCACAGACTCAATTAAGCGTGCTGGAATACGCTTCATGTCGTTTGTCACCATATTTTTTTCTTCTCCCTCAATGGCTTCCTCTTTTTTGTCAGTGTACATTTCGCAAAAGCTGATAGCATTATCCGTACCTCTAGCCATCATAAAATAGGAAGGGCGTAATTTTTTTTCATTGTATTCTCTGAAGAATGGAATTTTATCATTGCCAAAAGCTACAAAGGTCTCGCAACCATGTGGACCACCTGACTTTTCAATCGCTTCTGGTTGTTGCTCATATTTCGTTTCGAGATGAAAATTAGGATTGATAAAATTTCGAGCCGCTAAAGAATTATCACCTTCGAGATGGATATTGAGCAAGAAGAGTCCAAAGTAGTTTTTTCTTACTTGCTGCAGCTGTTCGATAGGCGGATAGGCTTCTGCGTTTAATACCTCATTTTTTTTCTTATCGTAGTCGTAGGCGATTAATTGAAAGTCGCCCCTCAATCTTACGAAGCAGAGATTGAAAATATGCTCTTTCCAGTATAGAGATGAGTTAAAGGGCTTAAAAAACAACTGATTATCGGAATTGAACTCATAATTTTTGAAGTAATAAAAATTCAAATCTCCGAAGTCTTCCAATCTCAAATGTCCAATAAATTCGCTTGGATCAGGTTGGCTTCCTGGTAGAATAATCCCTTTATAAGGAACGTTTTCTGCAAAACTGAGCTCGGGCAAGTGATCTTTCATACGTGTCTACATTTTGTGTTTAAAACTAAAATTATTGCTTCTTTATAAAACCACGATCTGCTTACCATCACAATAATTTAAGCTTTATGTCCTGCCCTGCGACCCTCAATTATTCTTTTTGATCCTCGAGTATTTTTAGGGCAGTAGCTAAGTTCGCTTGATACTTGCGACTCGTAGACAAATCGTCGTAAACTTTTCTTGCTTGTTCAATATCATCTGCTCTAATATGTGCCAAACCAGTGTAGTATAAAGCAGGTAAATAAAAAGTTCGTTCTTTACTATTATATGCTCCAAATGCTTGTAGAGCTTCTTCTACTCTGTTTTCCTCTAGTAGTGCAACTCCTTTGTAGAAGAGATATTGATGATCTTCTGTCTCTTCAAATAGCGTCTGTAACTCATCAATTGCAAGGGATAGATTTCCTGTCTCATAGTGGTTGAAAGCTTCCTGTTTCATTGCTTTCAACTTACTTTTTGGGTCAGACTTTTCTACGCCATAAGATGGATAGCGTTCGTAAACACTTATAAATGCTTGCTCACTTGGCGTACTTGACATAAGTAGCCAAACAATCCCAATGCTAAAGAGTAGAGGCAAAACAACTAGACCAATCGCTCTGATTCTCCGCCTTCTTCTCAGGGTTTTCATGGAGGGTAGCGTTTTTTCGTACGCCCTCAACTCATCCAATATTTTTTCTCGCTTTTCATAAATTGCTTTTTTGTCCATACTTTGCCCTTTAGGTGAACTAAAATTTTCCATGCTTTTAAGATTTAATTTTGATACAACAGGAGAAAGTCACAATAACAATTCTCTAAGATTTTGAAGACAATTGTACTTGCCAGTCTTGAATGAACCCAAAGATGAATATTTATATTTTTCTGCGAGTTCTTCGGTAGAAAGTTGACCAAAGTAAAAATCAAGGAGAATGCCTCTACATTTTGGTTTAAGTTTCAAAATCGCCTGCTTGAGCTGTTCATATTGCATCTCTCGATCTTTTAAATCCTCAAGATTTAGGTCATCTACGAGGTTTTCCCATCTGAAATCTTGATCTTTCTGCCCTAGTCGCGTTCTTTTTTTCTGATCTTCGGAAGCGACGTTCTTTGCGATACCAATTAGATAAGTACAGGCACTGCTTGTCAGAACAGTCAACTTCTTAGAGACAATATTCGTGAAAAACGTTGCAACAGCCTCTTGAAAGATGTCAGCTGCATCTTCTTCATTATAGCTTCTTTTTTTTATCAACCAATAAAGGCAGCTGTAACGACACTCCTTATAAATTTCCTTAAAAACCATTGGATCGTTTTCCAATATCCTTTTAATGTAGCGATTGTCTTTATGCACGGACATAAGTTAATGTTTAAAATAAAAAAAAGTCACTTTGAAAAAATCAAAAGTGACAATTGTGATCTCGCTTAAACACTTTTTGGAAATGGAGAAAGACTACTCTGAATAGAATAAAATCAAAGGTGAGGCAATAATCTTTTATTGACAAAAAAATGAGAGGTTAGTTTGGTGAAAGTCGTAAAGAATAGAAGTGGTAAAAGAAAAACTTAGAATATGTTCTAAATAAGAGTGACCTTTTTGCAAAAATGCCATTAACTCATAAATACTTGATATTCCTTCCTCATGTTGAAGCATATTTTTGATGTAAAGACAAGCAAAATATGCCATAAGTAGATCACTCAAAATAGCTTTTCCGAGAAATAAATTTGTACTTCTCAATTGGTTCAAGATTCCACATTCCACCAATAAGAGCTTAAAAACCGACTCCTCTCGACCTTTTTCCTTTTTGTATCCGAAGCCAAATGTATAACCCTAATTCCTTTTGTTTAAGTAAGTATTAGGACATAAATAAATGGCATTTTTGACCGAGCAAGTTTTTGCATTTAGGCAAGGCATTTTTTCTAGGAATAACGAGTTATTGCTGGAAAAAATAACATTCATGTAGTGGTGCCTGCAAAAAAGATTAAGTATCTTTTTAACGAAATGAACCGCTAGCATGAATGAACGAGCCCAAAGGGGAAAATTCCAGTGGACTTTTAAGTGAAAGAACCGCAACGCGGATGGGTAGCCAGAACCCAAAAGATGCCGTCATAAAATATTACTTTAATTGCATCCGAGTACTTATAAAGATAAAAGCTACGCATTTGTAAAACCAATTGATCAAACTCTAATTAGAAGTACAAAACAGCACAATCCCCAGAAACAGCTTCTAAGCTAGAGCGAAAGTAAAGCAAAAAGTCTTGAAGCATGATTCGCTTCAAGACATTGCTTCTTTGTAAAGTGTGATTTTTTGATTATTAGTTCTTCACTGTGGTTATTTCTTCACTACATCCAAATAGTCCAAAAAGTAAATCACCTTTAAAGAAAAACTATTGGTCTGCGATTTTCCAAATAGATTTCCCACATGATTGAAATAATTAGCTTGGGCAAAAGAGTTTTCTTGATCGAAAATGGAGTTCTTCCAAATGAAGAAAATGTCGCTGCCAGGAGCGAATCGCCAGCGATAAATACAATCAATTGTGAAGGCATCAAAACTGGTATCCAAATTTCCGTTGTAAGAAGTATTCGTCGTCACGTTGCCATCTTCTCCCAAATCATAAAACTGATGATATTTTACTCTCGACCAATAATGACGTAAGCGGAAAGTCAAGCCCATATTGACATTCATCGTATATCTCCAGCGCAATGTATTGATGAAAGTATAAACGTCGCGTTGACCATAAATCGGTGAATCATTATCAAAAGCCGCGAAGTCTACATCTTTCATTTCCCACTCGTGGTAGCTTTCCAAACCTACTGAAAATTGGTCGCTCATACGATAGTTCAAATCCACATTTTCCCAAAGATTGTGTCTTTCTTTTTCATCCACGGTTCTGATTCCACCATTCAACTGAAAGCTAAACGGCTTTCGACGATCACTCGCCATCCAAAAACCAGTATTCATAAATCGAGGATGGCGATAGAATAAGCCTTCCGTTCGAGGTCCAAAAAAATCAATGGATTCGTTGGGCGTGAAATAGGTGAAAACATTCCATCGCCAAAGATTCTTGGTTTGTCCCCACCACCAAAAATTGACGCCCGTTTCTGCGGCTTTGTTTGGATTGTACAAGCGTTCGTGCTGTACGTACATTCCGACGCCCATGCTATTGAAAGGGCCAATTGGTTCATAGCGATTGTAGCGAAGATTGCCCCAAAAGGATTGCTCATTGTTGTTGAACAAGAAGCCTAAATCATTAATATCATAAGTATCACTTTCTTCATTATAGCCCACACGCCATTGCCAATCTCCATTGGTCTTCCCTGCACTGATGGAAACGGCGTGTCCCAATTCTGTATCTGAATCAGCAAAATATTTCTGGCTCAACGCACCGTCGCCACTAATGCTGTAAGAATTTTCTTTGTTGCGCAATTCAAAAACTGCGCCTGTGACGTTTGCATCATAATCGTCGCCGAAACGCGTGACATTGGTATTGATGAGCGTAGCGAAAGAGTTGTTTTTCAAGTTTTGGTCAAGTGCCACCACGCTGTAATTCGTCAGCGGATGTGTCTGCACATCACGTTTTATACCTTCTGCATTTTCGAGTGTCGCAAAACTTCTAGCTTCAATAGCATTAAAAACCCCAATGCCAAGTCCGCTAGTTGTGCGCCCTGAGACTTTGGAGGCATTGAGGAGTTGTGCTTGTTGTGGATTTGCTATAATTTCTTCGCCATCTTGGAGTTCGTCTTGTGCTAAATGACTGTTCAGCGTTCTGCCACCAATTCTTCGGGAATAGAAAAAGCCACCTTTATTGAATAATTCAACGCCTTCGGTAAAGAACTGGCGATTTTCATCAAAGCGTTGCTCAAAAGGAGAAAGGTTGAGGACTTGATTGTCCGAGCGTGCTTCTCCGAAATCAGGAATCAAAGTCATATCTAATGTGAATGCATCATTGATTCCATACTTCACGTCCATACCTGCATTGAAGGATTGTCCCCAAGTACTGGTCGTCTCGCCATCTTTATCCAAACTGTTTTGCGCATAACCAACAAGGAAAGGCGTAGCGGATAATCGTATAGGCGATTCAATATTTTTGATGCCTTTCATTTGTCCAAATTGATTCAAGAAACCGTCTTGTTGTGGATTAATCGGACTCCAAAAACTTTGCTCTCCGAAACGCTGAATTAAGCGACCAAAGTTGACATCCCAATTTTGGACATCTTTTTTAGGAAAACGCAAGGCTGAATAAGGGATTCTCATTTCTACAACCCAACCTTTTTCGGTGATCTGCACCGCACTTTCCCAAACGGCATCCCAGTTTTCGTCTTCTCCAAAAGTGGAATAGCGTGCATCAAATTGCACACCAGCCGAAGTGACGATGAAGCTCATGCCATTGATACCATCTTGATAAGGCGATAAAAAAATACCAAACCAATCTGCGTTTCCAATTTGGTCGCGCTGCCGCAATTCTGTTGGAATACTATCGGGTGCGGTGTCAAACATTGTTGCGCCGACATAGATAGCCGTATTATCATAAATGACTCGAATATCGCAATCGAAAGTGGCAGGATTGCCATAGACTGGGCGAATGGTAGTTGTGCCGCTGGTTGGTTTTGCTTTCTCCCAATCTATTTCGCTGAGATTAGCATCAATTTTTGGTTTGAGTTCGGTTCGGAAGGCTTCGGTGCTTCTGATTTCGGGAGTCGTTTGTGCAATAGCGAATAGGGTTGCTACCAAGAAGGTAACAATCAAGGTGATTTCTTTCATTACAGGTAAAGTTGTTTGTATAGATGTTTAGTAACAATCGGTGTTGATATGCTCTATCATTAGATGCACATCCATTTTATATCAGGTATATCAGAAATTGGGAAAAAGGTTAACAAAGGCTTGTCACTTTTTCTTGAAAAGATGCTCGTAACCTTTAAAAGGTTGCAGTTTCGTTAAAAATTTTAAAAAATGAGGAAGAAGGAATGGTGCTTAACAAACGATTCACAGTTTTATAGCCCTATGTGGAATTCCCTAAAAGCTATTATGTACTATATGAAAACGCTATGGTTACTATGTGGTAAATAGCTATCTTTTCTCAAAAAAGGCTAGCTTTACAAGAAAATCTACATCATGAGACAACTGCTTTTTGTTCCAATCTTAATTTTACTCCTCTTTGGCTGTCGAACAACAACGGAAGTAGAAACAGAGTTAGCACGTTGGGAAAACCACGCAGCAAATACCACCATCATTAGAGATGATTTTGGGGTACCACACATCTATGGCAAAACAGATGCAGATGCTGTTTTTGGAATGTTGTATGCTCAATGTGAAGATGACTTCAAAAGAGTAGAACGGAACTACATCTGGGCAATAGGAAGATTGGCAGAAGTGGAAGGAGAAGCAGCTTTGTATAGTGATTTGAGAGCCAGATTATTTATGACCAAGGCAGAAGCCATTGAGAATTATGAGCAAGCTCCAGAATGGCTACAAGAACTTTGTATAGCTTTTGCGGATGGCATTAATTATTATTTGCATACCCATCCAGAAGTGAAACCTGCGCTACTGACGCGCTTTGAACCTTGGATGCCGATGTATTTTAGTGAAGGTTCTATCGGTGGCGATATTGAGCGTATTTCCACTAAGAAGATTCAGTCTTTCTATGAGCAAAGCGATTTTCTATCCTATCACACTGAAGAACCACTCCAAAACGTATCCAACAAATACGAAGAACCACAAGGCTCAAATGGCATTGCTCTATCTGGAAAATGGACAGCTTCTGGCGATGCAATGTTACTCATCAATCCACATACTTCTTTTTATTTTCGAGGCGAATTGCACGTAGTAAGTGAAGAGGGACTCAATGCTTATGGCGCATCCACTTGGGGACAATTCTTTATCTATCAAGGCTTTAATGAAAAAACGGGCTGGATGCACACTTCTACTTATACATATGTGATTGATGAGTTTGTGGAAGATGTTGAAAAGGAAGGAGCAGATTATTTTTACGAATATGGCGACGAGAAACGTAAAGTAGAACAGCTAGAAGTTACGCTTAAATACAAAGATGCAGATGAGGTAAAAGAAAAAAACTTTCCGATGTTCAGAACGCATCACGGACCAATTACCCATAAAATTGGAGACCAATGGGTGGCGACTGCTCTAATGTGGAAACCTGTGGATGCGCTCAGTCAATCTTACATCAGAACGAAACAAGATGGACATCAAGGTTTTCGGGAAATGATGAATATGCGCACAAATTCTTCTAACAATACGGTTTACGCGGATGCTGGTGGAAATATCGCTTATTATCATGGCAACTTTATCCCAGTAAGAGACACCAGTTTTGATTATGACGAACCTGTGGATGGCTCGAATCCTGAAACAGATTGGCAAGGATTGCACGATGTCGAAGATTGTATAGTAGTACTCAATCCTGAAAATGGATGGATACAAAATTGTAATTCCACACCTTTTACCTCCGCTGCGGAGTACAGTCCTAAAGTAGAAGACTATCCTGAATACATGTCCGAAAATAGAGAGAACTTTAGAGGCATTCATGCAATTGATTTGCTGGAAGAGATGAAAGGAGACATGACTTTAGAGGGCTTGATTGAATTGGCACATGATCCATTTTTACCTGCCTTTGAAGAACTGATTCCTGGTGTGGTTGCTGCTTACGATGCTGCTCCAGCAAAAAGTATGAAAGCTGCTGTAGAAGTTCTACGAAATTGGGATTACAAAACGGATGCGAGTTCTGTGGCGATGACTTTGGCGCACTTTTATGGCTTGCAATGTCTAAGAAATGGTAATGCACCCGAAGGAATGTATTATGTAGATAAAATCTACTATTTTGGGAAAGAAGCTCCCATGAAAGAACGTTTACGGTTGCTAGAAAATACGCTAGAGCAATTGGAAGCTGATTTTGGAACTTGGGACATAGCTTGGGGAGAAGTCAACCGCTTTCAACGCCTAAGTGGTGAAATAGATGCTTCTTTTGATGATAATGAAAAGAGCGAGCCAGTTGGTTTTGCTTCTGGTCTATGGGGCGCGCTCGCTGCTTATGGAATGCGCGGACAACACGATGTCAAAAAAATCTACGGGACTAGAGGCAATAGTTTTGTTGCTGTTGTAGAATTTGGGAAAAAAGTGAAAGCGAAAAGTATTTTAGTAGGAGGTCAAAGTAACAAGCCTGATTCTCCTCATTTCCACGATCAAGTCGAACCATATATTAATATGGAGTTCAAGGATGTGGCTTACTACAAAGAGGATGTGGAAAAACGGGCAAAGCGGACTTATCATCCTGGAGAAAAATAGAGTTGATGAAGGGGAGTTAGATTTACATATTTTGGAGCATGATGTGCAAATGGTATTAAACGGATTCTCTTTTGTCTATGTCCGTAACTACATCGAAGGTAGTATTCAATAATCTGTGTCAATCATATTTCAGCAAATCATCAACTCATTAATAATCAAAACTCTGCGAACTCTGCGTGACACACTTTTTTGAACACCCTCACATCGAACAATTTCAAACCAGTTTTAATATAATCACCGCTTCGGAATCTTAATCACTTTCTTAAATTCCTTTCCTCGGACTTCTAAAAAATAGATACCTGGCAAGAAAAAGCGCATATCCAAATCTATGGTTTTCAGTCCTTTGCCCATTTCAAATTGTTGCTGCAAAAAAGTGCGTCCTTGTGTGCCGAGTATGCGAACGTTAATTTTTTCTTGCTGGGCATTCAGTTTGGAAAGTTCGAGATGGACGACGCCTTTTCGAGGATTGTATTCGTGTTTTAAGTTGATGACATTACCTTCATCGGAAGCTGGGAAGAGTTGATTTTTGGGGACTAAGGAACGCGGTAAATCGGGCGTACTCCAAAACAGCGCAAGCGTTTTTGCATTTTTGGCTTCCACATGAATGGAATAACTTTTTCCTCGTTTTAATTGAATTTTCGCAGCTTTTTGATTATTTTTATTTGAATCCCAACGATCAATAAGTAATTGATTATCAATACGTAATCTAATGCTGCCATCGGAAGGAACTTCAAATTCATGCCAATCAGAAACGATGGCTTCTATCTCGCCAATCCATTCTTTGATTTCATAACGTTGGCTCGTATCGCTCTCCGAAAGTAATACTTCTTCCACCCGAGATAGATTTGGATTTTGTTGTTCTTCCCGCTCGAAATAACGTCCCAATAAACCCTGTCCGTTTGATAAGATCACTTCCTCATAAATCGCATACATCAGAAAATTTTCATCCGCATAAATAGTATATTCTGCTTCTGGATAACCATCCGACCATTCTTCAAAGACCAACAATTTTCCTCCTTTTCGTTGCAATTTTGGCGCAGCAATTTTCCATTTTCGCCCCATTATACTGTTGACCAGATAAGGCGAGGCTTGCTCTTTCTCTTCTACGCGTAGCTTCATACCTTCAGGAGAAGTTCTTAGTTCAAACTGCGATTTTTCTGGAAAAACATCATAAAAAGCTCGTTGCGACAGTCCTTCTTGATCTGTTCCAATCAGCACAATTCGATACCAAGCATCTTCCGACAGCTTACCATCTCTTGGAATTACGAAATAACCTTCCACGATGCCTGAACTTGGGGTAGTAGCAGAGAACAATTTATCGTTTTGATACAGTTCTACTGACCAAGTAAATGCAGTCGCCTTCAAAACGCCCTCTTCTATATCGGTCACATCACCTTTAAAAAAAATAGTGTCGCCCGCAGCATAACTTTCTTGCTCGGGAGCTAAGCGAATGCTAGGGTAAGGACGATTGTTGGTGGTTACTCGAAGGAGCGCGATTGTGCTTTTTGTAGTACGCTCCTCGTCTTTTATAACTAATTGAAATTGAGTGTTATTATCTATGAGTTGTACATTTTCGTAGGTCAGAGTGCTAGCAGTTGCGCCTTCTATGACTTTCCCATTTTTTAGCCATTGGTACTGAACATCATTTTGTTCATTTATGGCTTTGAAGGTCGCTGTTTCGCCAGAAGGCAAGAGCAAGTTTTTTGGTTCAATTTGTACTTGAGCAAAAGCAAGTTGAGTACAAAAACTGAGCAAAAGTATAGCTAAAAAGTATCGTATAATTTGGTCATTCATCTATCGCTGATTTGTCCGAAAGAAGATCAAAAGTAGTGATATATTGACTTATGGTACGTAGTTTATGGTTGTATGTGTTTATACCAAATTGCACAAATACTGAAAATGCTTGTTGAGAGCGACTTGTTGTGGATTTGGATGGATGTCGAATCCAATTGATTTGAACTGAACAAAATCCTGATATTTTACCACTCATTCTTTTGTAAAAGCACAATTTGTCATATACACCTTTTTTACCCCAAATAGAGTACACTCTACAAATTCACCTTTCTTTGCAAATGAATAAGTGTGAATTACTTCGATATAATCATCTCAAACAAAATCAAACAATTTTAGAACAAGAATAAAAAGCTATGAAACAAAGTCGTCTAGCCGTCAACATCATTTTCTTCATCAATGGTTTCATTTTTGCCAATTGGGCAGCGCGCCTGCCGTTGTTGCAAGATACTTATGATATTAACCATAAAATGCTAGGATTTGTCCTCTTGAGCGCCTCTTTGGGTGCGCTATTCGCGATGCCATTCACAGGATGGCTAATCAGCAAAAATGGAAGCCAAAAAATTACGCAAAGAGCGGCTTTTCTGTATCTCTGTATTGTTCCATTCATTCCTTTAAGTCCTAACTATTGGACGTTGATGACTACTTTTTTCATTATGGGTATGATGACAGGAACATTGGATGTAGCGATGAATGCGCAAGCAGTCGTTGTAGAAAAAGCCTATCAAAAACCGATTATGTCTTTCTTCCATGCGATGTTTAGCGCGGGCATGATGATCGGTGCTGGAAGTGGTGCGTTGTTCGAGCGATTCGAGGTGAGCTTATTTTATCATTTTTTAGCGATTGTTTTGTTGAGTATCGCAGCTTACATTTGGTGCGTTCGCCATTTGATGGAAGACGAAGTAGCAGAAGAAGAGAAAGAAGCCTCCTTTTTCAAATTGCCCGATCCTGCTTTGATTGGCATTGGCGTGATTGCTTTTTGCTGTATGTTGGGCGAAGGTGCAATGGCAGATTGGAGTAGTAATTATATGACTCGAATTGTGGAAGCAGATTTGAGTACTGCGCCTTTGGGCTTGTTTGCTTTCTCTTTAGCCATGATGATTGGTCGTTTCCTCGGTGATGCGGCAAGAGTGCGTTTTGGCGATCAGAATTTGTTGTTTTTCGGAGGACTATTTGCAATGAGTGGTATTGCATTGATCGTATTTCTGCCAGCTACTATTTCTGCTATTTTTGGTTTTTTTTTAATCGGCGTTGGACTTTCTAGCATTGTTCCCATTGCTTATAGCCAAGCAGGAAATATGCCAGGCATCGCGCCAGGCGTTGGAATTGGAATGGTGACTACGATTGGTTACGCAGGCTTTCTTTTCGGCCCTCCAATTATTGGGTTTTTAGCAGATTGGCAAAATTTGCGTATCGCTTTTATGTTTATCTTGGGCTTGTTTTTCGCTATGACGAGCTTGGCTTGGATACAGCGGCAACGCAAACAAAAGAAACGATTACATGAAAGCACGATTAGAGCATAAAGAATTGGAAATCAATGGACAGTATATTCCCTTGAAAATCTATCGAGAAGCGAGGAATAACGTTCGTGCTTCGATGGGAAAGACCGCTTTCATCTTACGAATGCCTTTTTTTATTCCAGCGAATGAAGAATATAAGCACTTAAATTGGTTCAAGGATTGGGTGAAAGAGATTGTGAACAAGCGAGAAGATGTACAAGCACATTTTGTTGGAAAAAGTTACCAAACTGGAGATAAAATTCAAGTCGGAAATCGCGGTTATGAGTTGCATATTACTTACGAAGATTTAAAACAACATCACGCGCGCCTGAAAGATGGCATTATTTATCTGCGACTCTCCAGAGGTGATACTTCAACGCATCTTAACAAAAGCATTCGGCATCTATTGAGTCGGGTAGTGGCGGGCGATTTTTTACCTGAAATAGAAAGGCGCATCCACGAATTGAATCGAAAATATTTTCAGAAAAACATCAAACGCGTTTATCTTAAATACAACCAATCCAACTGGGGAAGTTGCTCTTCCAAAAGTAACATCAATCTTTCTACACGCTTACTTTTCGCCCCTCAAAAAGTGATAGATTACGTCATCATACACGAACTCGCACACTTAATAGAAATGAATCATTCGCCTCGCTTTTGGAAAATCGTCCGAGACATCATGCCTGATTATAAAGAGCAAGAGCAATGGTTGAAGAAGAATGGGGCAAAGTGTGATTTCTGACCGCCATTGTCATTGTAAGTGCGAATTGATACCTAAATTATCCCTCAAATTGCTGTATTGAAAAATCGTTGACCAAAAGAGCGATTTGGGAAAAGTAACATTTATTCTTGAAGTCAATAGCCATCAATTAACCGCTGAAAATATGCTTCTTTTTAGCGGTTAAGCAATATTTTTCCTAGCTTTGCGCTAGAAAAAATGAAAAAATTAGCGCGATGATTGGTAGAAAGGAAGAAATCCAAATTCTGAAATCACTGGAAAACTCCAATAGGTCTGCATTTGTAGCGATTTATGGACGGAGAAGAGTAGGTAAGACTTATATGGTACGCCAAGTTTTCCATCAAAAATTCACTTTTTATATAACTGGAATCGCTAACGTTGAACTATCTGCTCAACTTACCAACTTTCACGCTAGTTTAATTCGATATTTTCCGTGGATGGAAGATAAAACAGTTCCTTCCAATTGGTTTCAAGCGTTTCAATATCTCATTAGCTCAATTGAAACAGAGGAAGCAAAAGGGCGAAAAGTGCTATTTTTTGACGAGTTGCCGTGGTTGGATTATCCCAATTCGGATTTCGTACCTGCCCTGGAGCATTTTTGGAACAGTTGGGCAAGTGCTAGAACTGATATTTCACTGCTGGCTTGTGGTTCTGCTGCTTCCTGGATGTTGAATAAATTGATTAATAATCACGGTGGACTTCATAATCGCGTCACTCATCGCATGCCACTCGAACCATTTACTCTAGCCGAATGTGAGGCTTTTTTACAGCAAAAATCAGCGAGCTACAACCGGTATCAAATTGCTCAATTGTATATGGCACTTGGTGGAGTTCCGTTCTACTTGGAGATGATAGATACGAGTAAGAGTATTACTCAAAATATTAATGATTTGTGTTTTACACCAAGAGGAGCTTTGCGAAAAGAATACCAAAATTTATACCCTTCATTGTTTAAAAATGCGACTCGTCATCAATCAATTATAGAGGCTTTAGCAAAGAAAGCAAAAGGTTTGGAGCGTCCTGAATTACTTCGTCAAGCTAATCTTTCTGATGGTGGAACAGCTACTAAAACTTTGCGAGAGCTAGAAGCAAGTGGTTTTATTCGCAAATATCCTGCTTTCGGTAAAAAGAACCGATATACACTTTATCAACTCTCTGATTTCTATTCCTTTTTTTATCTGCGTTTCATTAAGGATAGTAGCGATTTAGACAAGAACTTTTGGGTGAGTGCTATTGATAGTCCTGAAGTTCGTGAATGGAGTGGCTATGCTTTTGAGCAGGTTTGTTTAGCACATTTGGATCAGCTCAAACAGAAATTGGGTATTAGTGGCATACAAACGCGATCTTCTGCATGGGTAGGAAGTCATGAGGGACAAAAAGCACAAATTGATCTTGTGATTGATCGTAGAGACCAAGTTATTAATCTTTTTGAGATGAAATTTTCGATTGAAATTTTCAAAATAGATAAGGCTTATGCTCAAAAATTGCGTTCAAAAATTCAAGTTTTTAAAGCTGCTACGCAAACTAAGAAAGCTATATTTATGACCTTCGTAAGTACTTTCGGAGTGGAAGAAGGAGTGCATGGTGGCGGCTTAGTGCAAAACAACCTAACAATTGACGAACTATTTTAATTAGCTATTCACCACTTTCAAAATATCCCCACGAAAAATGGGCGTATCCACACGTTTGGGTCGCCAAATCTCTACTTCAAAAGGTTTTGATTTTAGCTCTCGATCTTCATTGGTAGTGAAGCGAAATTGTAGTTTTACTTTGCAAGATTGTTGGTTACCAATAGTGATTTGAAAACGATGTAATTCGTCCGCTTCTACTTTGTGAAGCAAGTCTTTGCGGTAAGTTTTCTCTTCGCTATTTATGTATAGTAAGTAATTGGCAGTTGGATTGACGTGCAGAGAATTTATATCGTCATATTCATACTCTTTTTGGAAACCAATAGTGTCTAAATAAAGCGGCGTCCCTCGGAAAGAAAAAACTACTTCTCGATTGATTCCTTTATTTTGATAAGTACATTTAACTTTTGTGTTTTCTTGGTTGATTTCAATTTGAGATGCATTTATTTGCGAAAAATCAGCGGAATCAGCAGCTAGGGAATAAAGAATTTCTTTTTGATAATTGTGCTCTTCCACGGACGATATATCTTTCTCAAATTCAAGGAGTTGAGCATCGAATAATTGTGATAAATCAGCATTTTCTATCTTACAATTGCAACGCTCTGCCGTTCCCCAACCTGTGTTTGTTATTGATAAATTGAATGCCTTTGGATTGTAGGAGAAATCCATACTCAAAATAGCAGTCTCATCTACTTCGTACTCCAAAACGTCTACGTGGAATTCTTTAATGTACGCCATTGCATCACCAGAATTATGGAACTTGAAATCAATGACTGGGAATTGATAACTTCCTCGCTTGGTTGCGCTTGCTGGATGAATTTTATTATAATAAAACGATTGAAACTGATCTATTTCGAGTTCGACAGGTACTTTTTTTGGTTCAGATAAAGGAGTACTCAAAGGCAAATCTTGTAGATCGCCACCGATCATTTCCAAGCTGTCTTTTTTCTGATTGAGCGTTTCTTGATGCGCAGCTGATTTATCGAAAAAGTAATCTCCCAAATAGTACAAGCCACTTAATAAAATGGCAACACCCAATAGATAAGCAAAAATTGGAATTCCTTTAGAGGCTTTGTTTTTTGCTGATATCAATTGCTTACTTCTGCGGTAATTTGCATTCGCATAACGCTCTGCTTCTTGCGTAATTTGTAGCAGTCGCTCCTTGATTTTATTATGCTCAATCATTGCCTCATTTAGCGCAATAGTGTGATTGCGCTCCTTCAACAGCAAAGTATTCAAATTGCCTGAAACTGCTAAAACAGAGCGATGCAAGTCTTCGTATTTTTGTTCTGAGCAGTAATTGGTGAGCAAAGTGATCGCTTCTTGCTCTTTGCCCGAAGCGATCGCCTGTCGTATGTTTCCTAGTATTTTTCGGTTGGGCATGATTGAATATTCGAGTGTTTGAATGTTCGAAGAAAAACCGCTTGAGCGTATCAAAAACTGATAACTTTAGTTTTTTCACTCTACTAAGTTACGAAAAATCTAGCTACATCTTTTCATCTTTCATTTTTCCCCTTTCCAATTTCATTCTTCTTCCGAACGATATTTCTCAAACCAAGCCAAAGTATGTGCCACTTTAGTAATCAACTGGCTTGGACGACGCGCAATGCCGTGCGATGCTCCTGGAATTTCAACCAAAACGGTTTCTATTTTTCGCAGTTTTAAAGCATGATACAGTTGCTTGGCTTCCGACGGTGGCGTGCGTAAATCATTCATACCGACCATAACCATTGTGGGCGTTTGGATATTACCAACTAAGGAAATTGGCGAAAATTTCCAGTAAGTTTCCCAATTTTCCCAAGGCTGTCCAGGATAGCGGGTATTGGCGTAGCCATAATAATTATCTGCCACCAAAGTCTTGCTAATCCAATTCATTACAGGTTTAGCAACTACGGCTGCTTTGAATTGATTACTTTTTCCAATCATCCAAGCCGTCATAATGCCGCCTGCACTTCCTCCAGTTACAAATAACTGCTCTTCATCTACTAAGTCGTCTGCAATTAAATTATCCACGCCGTCCATTACATCATTATAATCTTCGCCTGGATAGTTATGATAAAGCAAATTGCCAAATTTTTCGCCATAACTCGTACTTCCTCTTGGGTTTGGATAAAATACGATGTAACCTGCCGCTGCGTATAATTGTATTTCCGCAGTGAAACGGTCTCCATAATTCAGAATTGGACCACCGTGATTTTCTACAATCAAGGGATATTTTTTGCCTTTTACGTAGTTTGGAGGATAGACGACCCAAGCTTGAATTTTGCGTCCATCCACGGAAGAATTGTAAGTAATACTTTCTACTTTTCCGAGTTTACGTTTAGCCAAAATATCTTCGTTCAAACGCGTAATCATTCTTGGTCGAGGTTTATAAACTGGTAGAATTGCTACATCAGAAGGACGTTCGGGAGTGGTGTAAGTGTAAGCAATTTTACCATTGTCTGCCACAGAAAAAGAGCCGCTGGCGTAAGGACGACCAAGGGTTGTGCCGCCCATATTATTAGCCACAGTTTGGTAATCGCCCTCCAAATTAGCAAATCCAATTTTTGTATTTCCTTGATCGTCGTAAGAAAAATAAATGCCTTTGCTATCCGAATTCCAAATGATATTGGAGACACTTCGATCTAATTTTTTGCAAAGGATGCGTTTCCTTGCTCCGTTAGCTTCCATCAAATATAGGCGACGAATTTGATAGGCTTGTGCCATATCTTCGTAACTCAAGTAAGCAATGTAACGACCATCGGGCGAAGCAATTGGGTTCGTATCTGGACCATTTCGATTCGTCAATTCTGTGATTTCGCCCGTTTCGATATTCGCTTTGTAAATTTCACTATTGCGGAAAGTATATTCCCAATCTTCGGCAATATTAGCTGAAAACAAAACTGATTTACTATCGGGCGTCCAAGATAGCTGACTGTTATAATTGAATTTTCCGAAACTCAATTGTCTAGGCGTTCCGCCATCCGCAGGAATTAAGAAAATATGCGTGAAGCCAGGCGAAAGATATCCTTGTCCATCTGCTTCATGTTTCAAACGATCCGTAATACGAGGTGGTGGTGCCCATTCTGCGCCTTTAGGTTTACGAGGCGGCGAAACCAAAACAGGAGCGGAATCTGGTACTTTCATGGTGAAGACCAACCACTTTCCATCGGGTGACCAAGACAGATTTCCTGGTGAATTTTCAAGTTGCGTAATTTTTCCTACTTGCCCTCTTTCGCGCCAATACATATAAATTTCTGCCCCTGCTTCGGAGCTACTCACAAAAGCAATGCGATCTCCTTCAGGCGACCATCTCGCTTGCGATTCGTTGCCCGTTCTGCTCGTCAATTTTCGGTTATTCGTCCCATCTTCATTGACAATCCAAAGATTTCCCATTGGACGATCTTTCATAATGTCAAAACCCATTCGTCGATAGACAACTTCATCGCCATTCGGAGCGATTTGAGGATCGGAAGCATATTCCAATTCAAAAATATCTAGTTCTTGCAATGGAGAAAGACGACTTTGTGCAGATAGTATAGCAGTAGTGACAATGAGGAGCGCAACACTGCTCCATTTAATTTTAGTCATGGTAAAAGTAGTATGTGAGTTTATATGTTTTGAGTCAAAAGGCGATCGTCGGTGTGTGAAGATAAAGGTAAACCAATCTGTTTGATAATGAGTATTTTATAGCTTACGTCTTTTTATATACTAACTTTTCGTGATTTTGTTCAAGTCATGGATGGGCTAATTTAAGTCAAGGAAGATAAAAGACATCTGTTCAAATGGACAAAGGTGTTATCTAACTCTTTTTAGTAAACAAGCGCAAGAGATTCACCAACAATTGCGGAAAGAAAATCAACAAAATACCAAAGCCAATTATAGTCAGTAAGCCATAAGAAATCGCTTTACCAAATCCTTTCATTCCCCAATCAGGAACGAGTTTGAGTTCCTTGTAATATGGTTCTTCTGGCGACCAAGTTGGAATCATTTCATAAGGCGCGTGAATATCCCAAGAACCTTCCACTAAAATAGGCATCATAAAAGTGTAGGTCAATTGGTCATCGTATTTGCGATTTCCAAAAAAGCCTTCCTTCCAACTACCAAAGTTTTTGAGGTAAACTTTGACAAAGTAATCCTTATTCCAAATGCTCTGCCGACTCGTATCATTTCTACTTATGGAAGAACCCAAAAAAGAAGCATAATCCTTATCTTTCTGAGGAAATGCACCCAGCGCTTCGCTATCGTATTCTGGAATACTGTACAGTGCAAGTTCTTTTCCTACCTCTACACTCGTAGAAATTTCGTCTAGTTCTATGTCTTTCGGTTTCTTGTCCAACTCCATACAATAGACTGCACCGATTGCCATTTCTGGCTTTTTACTTCTTCCTAATTCATTATTTACGTACCACGGACTATTATTGGGTTTGATGCGCATCCAAAGTTTTAGATTGCCGTAGCGCCGATTCTTAGGTTCTGCCTCAAGTTCTTTAGCTGTCAAAGAACCATTAGTGCCGCCGTACCACCAGCGTGGATATAATTTTTTCTCTTTTTCTTCCTGACTCAATGGAATTTGTCCTTTCTTCTTACGGTCTGGTTTCGCACTAATGGTTACTTTAAATTCAGTCAACCACAACTGCATTTCGACGAACTTCTTAGCTGCCGTGCTATCTGGATGGTGCTCTTCAATTTCTTTATAGTAAACTCGATAGGGGCGATGTTCTGGAGGGTGTTTATCTAGGAAACTTCTCACTTTAGAAAGAACACCTCTTTTTTCTGGGCGATATAATTGCACTGGCGAGACTTCTACTTCCACATCAGGCAAACCTAATCGAGGATGATCTGGATCGAAAGCGATACTGGTGTAACTGTAATCCAAAACGCCTGAACTTCCTTTCTTCTTTGGTTTTCCATGGAATTCCAAGGCTTCAATACTCACTTCTGGCCCTTCAAAATTATTCGCACGAACGTTATTCGTTCCAAATTCATCTATATTTTCGGGAAGTTCAGGGGAAGGCGCGTTTTTCCTGAAATTATCTAGCTCTTTTTGATAGGCTTGATAGCCTTTTTCAAAGTTGTCTCTGACACGGGCTTCTTCGTTTTTGTTATCCACCCAAAGACGAAAGAGCAAACAAAACAGAGCGATCACTCCAAGAATACTGAGTAGACGAGAAAGGCGTTGATTTTCCATTCGTTTTTGTTTAGGTGTTTGAGCGAAAACACTTCTACCTATCAAAAATACGGTATTTTTTGGGAATGGTTGTTTCAAGGTTCAATTACACACCTCTATAATTATCGAAAATAAGGCGTTGATTTACGAACCAATGAGAAGATAAGAGAGGTAAGTAGTCGTCATAAATAGCAATAAGAATCAAATATATGAATTTGAATTTAAAACACTGATGTTCAGAATTTTAAACAATGTCCAATGTGAAAATTATTGCTCTCTCACTACTCTAAGTGTCTCAGTGATTCAGAAATAAATCGTCAACTTATCTTTTTTAGTTTTACTTTGCATACAAGTTAGAAAAAATATGACAGCACTGAGAATAGCAGACAAAACTTTCACTTCACGCTTGTTTACTGGCACAGGAAAATTCAGCTCTGTCCAGCACATGGAAGATGCCATTTTAGCATCTAAATCGGAGTTGACTACGGTTGCCTTGAAGCGTGTGGATATGAATAATCAGCAAGATCGAATGCTGAAACATTTGCAACATCCGCACATCAATTTATTGCCGAATACTTCGGGTGTTCGCAATGCTAAAGAAGCGGTTTTTGCAGCACAATTGGCACGCGAAGCACTGGAAACCAATTGGTTGAAGCTAGAAATTCATCCTGATCCAAAATATTTAATGCCTGATCCAGTTGAGAGTTTGAAAGCCACCGAAGAGTTAGCAAAACTAGGATTTGTAGTGCTTCCTTATATCCACGCCGATCCCGTTTTATGTAAACGACTGGAAGAAGCAGGTGCAGCAACGGTGATGCCTTTGGGTTCTCCTATTGGTAGCAACAAAGGCTTGAAAACCATTGATTTCTTAGAAATAATTATTGAACAGAGCAATATTCCAGTCATCGTAGATGCTGGAATTGGTGCACCTTCTCATGCAGCGCAGGCTATGGAATTGGGTGCGGATGCAGTGCTTGTCAATACAGCAATTGCGGTGGCGAACGATCCCGTGCAAATGGCAAAAGCTTTCAAAATGGCAGTGGAGGCAGGACGCATGGCTTACGAAGCTAAATTGGGAAGCCGTTCCAAATCGGCTGTGGCAAGTAGTCCGTTGACCGCATTTTTGGAGGAATAAAAAGGAAGCGTGTACAACGTTTTATTTTGTAAACGGTAAGAGTGGATTCAACGGATTTCCTTTAGGTCGTGGACTCATTTTCCATAACGCTCCGAAAGGGATTTTTTACTCATTCAGAGCAGAGAGTTAAGAGTGTCGCACCTTCATAAACAGAAGTGCTCGAACATTCAAACACTCGAACATTCAAACACTCGAACATTCAAACACTCGAACATTCAAACACTCGAACATTCAAACACTCGAACATTCAAACACTCGAACATTCAAACACTCGAACATGAATTTAAACCTAACCAATCAATTATTTATCGTCGGAGGTGCGACTAGTGGTTTCGGAAATGCGATTGCGAAAGCGCTAGTGGCAGAAGGCGCAAAAGTGATTGCAGTAGCAAGAAGAGCGGAAAAAATTGCTGATTTAGAGAGTGCTCATAAAGGACAAGTGGAAGGTATCGTTGGAGATATTACGACTTCCGAAACGATTGTCAAAATTATTGCTCAAATTGGAGATCGCAAAATCAGTGGTGCGCTCATCAATGCAGGTGGACCGCCCGCCAAATCTTTCATTGAAACTACAATGGAAGATTGGGATGCTTCTTATCAAAATGTGATGCGTTGGAAAGTGGAATTGACTAAAGCCTTACTGCCAAAAATGATGGAACAAAACTACGGTCGCTTGCTCTATATTGAGAGTGTTTCCGTGAAGCAACCCATTGAAAATTTGGTGTTGAGTAATTCTTTTCGCTTGGGCGTCGTTGGTTTTGTGAAGACGCTTTCACAAGAAATTGCTAGTCAAGGCGTAACCCTGAATATCATGGCGCCAGGCTATCACGATACGCCTGCCATTCAACGTATTTTTGCCAAAAAGAGCGAAAACGAAGGCATTTCGATGGAAGCAGCGCAGCAGGTTTTTGAAAAAAATATACCTGTAAAAAGAATGGGAACTGCTGAAGATTTTGCTTCGCTTGCCATTTGGTTGTTGTCGCCAGTTTCGGGCTATTTGACAGGGCAGACGATTAGCGTAGATGGTGGCGTGGTATTGGGGACGATGGGTTGATGCTAGTTTTCGTAGCCGCCAAACTTGTTTGGCGCTGTAAGTGAACCAAACAAGTTTGGTTATTACGAAACGGATTATTTTCTATAAAAACGGATTATGAATAGCTTAGGTCTAAGTGCTTTTATCTTCAGATTTAGTAGCCTTCTTCTACTTTGCTGTCTTCCTCTGCTTTGTGCAGCACAAAAGCGGCAAAAATTCAGAACGCCAGTCAGTGACGTCACTAGCACTTGGAACTACGCCTATTTCGGAGAACGCAATTTCCATCCTGGCATTCGAGTGAGTTACGATTATCCTTTTCTAGCCAATAAAATTACTAAAGAGAAACAGTGGAAAGGTGGACGAGTACAGACCCGTTCTTTTCGCAGAATCTATCGCGTTTCTGGAAATGCTGCTGCCTTTTATCATCCTAAAAATACGACAGGTTTGCTCCTTTTTTCTAGTTTAGAACGACAGAAAACGGGCAAGAAAAATTGGACGCGAGCGATAGGTTTTTCTTTGGGCTACATTCATACTTTTCGTAATGGACAGACTTATCTAGCGAAGGAAAACGGCAATTTTGAAGAGATTGTCGGACAGCAGGGCAGTGCATTACTAGGACTGCAAGCAGGATTAATACGCGACCGAATTCGACTGGGAAAAGCGAATTTTAATTGGTACGTGAAAGCAAATATTTTTATTCAAGCTCCGTTTAATAATGCGCTCACCTTGCGTGATTTTTTGGAAATTGGGGTGAGTGTGCCAATTAAGCAAACTACTTCATCAGACAGATGATTTCCGCTTTACTAAACGCTAGATTCATTAGTAATTGATGATCCTTACATCAGGAATAGCTGCTTCAAGTTCCGTTAGATTAACGATTGTGCTTTTTGTCAATAAGAAGTGATGCAAACTTGGCATCTCTCTAATTTCTAAAGGAATTCGCTTGATTGGATTACCATGCATCCATAAATTACCTACACTTTCCATTCCTAAAATTGCTAAGGGAAATTCTTCCAGCTCGTTATCCGCTACTGAAAAGAAAGTAACATTCTTGAGGTTTGAGAAGGAATTAGGAATAGTTTCTAATTGATTTGAGTCTAAATTAATTGACCAAAGACTACTTAAATTTCCCAATTCAGGAGGAATGGTTTTTATTTTACAACTTGCTAAATTTAGAACTCTGAGATATTTCAGTTTTCCTAAACTTGGCGGTACTTGAGACAGTTGACTCGCGTTTGCAAGAATCACTTTGAGGTGTTTACAATCCTCTATTTCAGGAGGTATGAATGGAATAAATGAACCAGATATATCTAAGACCCTGAGATTCTTTAGTTTTCTGATATTAGAAGAAAGATGATTCGTTCTTGTGTTTCTCAAGTTGAGTTCGTACACTTTTTCAGGATTTTGCAATGCTTCCTTTATAGACTTAGCAATGATCATATCCTCTTTCACTACATCGTCTTTTATGAAAGGAAGAGCAACCCCATTTGCTATTCTTGATAGATGATAACTCTTAAAAATATCTATGGAATCCATTTCCAAGTAAGCTATTTCAACATCACTTCTCATGAAATTAGTTACGGTTTTCTCGTATTTTACTCCATCAATCTCTTTGTGCAGTCTGATTAAACCGCCATACGGTAATTCAGAATTATAATAATGCTGATTACCTTTAAAATCATCTAGTACCAAGTACGGAATCAGCTTTGGAAACTCTGTTTTTTCAAGTAAGGTACTATACTTTTCCGTTCGACCGACAACAACTTCGATAGAATCCTGATTGACGAACAACCTTATCGGAGGAACTGAAGATTCCACGTCTTCTATTTCTCTGAGTACACCACCCAATTCTATTTCAAATGGAATAATAGATTCTATTGCCTGTGCAGTCCCTTCAATAAATTTCCACTCAAAGGAATTTAGAATTTGTTCTCCAAGAGCTTGATAAGTTTGAAATTGCTCCTTCTCGCAAGTTAATGTTACTATAATAACATTATTGCTTGAAATTAAATAATACTGTTCAAACTGTACTGTAAAAATTCCTTGATCTGCTTGATAGATTATTTTATGATATTCTCTATCTTCTTTTTTCAACCTTTTGCTCTCTAGTATTTTACTGTTTGTAGCTAAGGTCTTAATCTCGTTTTCAGAGATTTTGACATACATATCTAAATCAATATTATAAGCTGATATATCTTGACTCATAATATTGACATTTTCTCTAAATTGATCTTCAGCGGATTCTAAAGGAGAGAATAAGAATAGTTTTGAATTCATCAGACCACTGTCATCCAAAATCCAATTTGAAGGATAATCAATTACGAATTCGTCTGATTCGTATTTCATCCAATTGAAGGTGGTATCCTGAGCAGGTAGGAGACTTGCGAAAAAAGACAAGAATACGATTAGTAGTACCTCTTGCCCTATTTTTTTCTGAAAACGCTGGAAGATTACTGATCGGTCATACATTTTTTCAATGATTTAGGTTAGCTTTTATAAAATATGAAAAAGCCCTGCAACCGTAGAAAGACACCTTTCTACCTTCTCTTCTTGCTCTTCCCAGGCGCAAATTTCATTTTATACTTCAAGGAAATATCTCCCTTACGAATTTTGTCTAACTTTCTCTTAATCAACTTTTTACGAATAGGTTTTAGATGCTCCGTAAAAAGAATTCCATCAATGTGATCGTATTCGTGTTGGATGACGCGCGCGTTCATGCCTGTGAAAACTTCCTCTTTTTCTTGAAAGTTTTCATCCATATAGCGCAGCCTCAAACGGGAAGGACGCTCCACATCACCCGTAATATCTGGAATGCTCAAACAGCCTTCTTCGTATGCCCACTCCTCGCCATCTTCTTCTATTTTTTCTGCATTGATAAAGACTCTGCGAATACCTTCTCCTTCGTCTTCTTCATCAAAAACTGGACGACTATCTACGAGGAACAAGCGAATCGGTAAACCAATTTGCGGAGCAGCCAAACCAATGCCCGAGGCATTTTCCATGGTTTCCCACATATTTTCAATCAGTTCCTTCAAATTGGGATAATCTGCTGTAATTTCTTCTCCTTCTTTCTTCAAAACGGCGTTGCCGTAAGCGTATATTGGTAAAATCATATTCAAGTTTAGTTCGAGATGGTTTGATGGCTGCGCTGTTTGAAATTGTTCGTTGTTTATGATCAAAGATGTCCTAAATAATCTTGTAAAATCAAAACAGCACTCACTTTGTCCACCAAGCCTTTATCTCTTCTTTTTTTCTTCTTTGTTCCGCTATTCAAAATGACTTGCTTTGCATCTTCTGATGAAAAACGCTCATCATGCAAAGTAACTGCTTTCTCTGGGAAAAGTTTTTCCAACTTCCGGCTAAAGCCAATGATGTGAGGTGCAAGTTTCGTAGGCGTGTCATCCATGTGCATCGGATAGCCAATGACAAAGGCTTCGACTTCTTCTTCTGCACAGTACTCCTTCACAAAATCCAATAAGTCTTTAGTGTGAACCGTATCCAAACCACTCACAATAATTTGGAGTGGATCAGTCACTGCAATGCCGCAGCGTTTAGTACCATAATCAATAGAAAGGATGCGCGCCATGAGCGCAAAAGTAAGAATATGTTTAGTTATTTACCACATACTTTACATATGTTGTATGTACAGCAAATTGCACAAATATTTGGGAGTATTTGACAAAAGCGACTTGTTTTGGAATTGGATGGACGTCGAGTCCACCCAATTCCATCAAGGTTTACTAAGGACAGAAAATGGCTTTTCAGCCATTTTCTGTCCTTAGTAAACCTTGATCAACTCATAGCGGTTCGATGCCACTATGAGTTGACAAGAGCAGAGATTAGAGTTTGTGTTACTCCAAATTTTCTGTAAAAGTGCAATTTGTTATACGTACAGAAGTGTTACAACACTTGCCCATCTTCCTCCTGATGTGCAACCAATTTCACTTTGGCGTACTCCGCAGGAATGACCTCTTTCCAAGAAAGCGCAAGTTCTTCCTTTCCCTCGGTAGCCAATGCCAAACATCTAGCTTTGATCGCATTTAGGACTTTCACATTGTTAGGTTGATAATTATCGAGTAACTCAAACGCTTTTTCGTCTTCTCCTAATTGCAAAAGTAACGTTAGGACTTTGTTTTTTAAAGACTCATCCTCTGGGGTACTTCGTAATTCACTTTTACTTTTTCTCAACTCTCTTTGGAGATCAAGTTCTTTTTTGGCAAGATCATAGGAAGTTTTTTGTAGCACACTTGATCTAAAATTAGAAGTATATAAAGTGGAATCTGCCATTAACATAGTATCCAAAGCAGAGAGCGTAGAAATAGCAGCAGCGATTTGGTTCATTTTAGCCAATGTTCGCCCTTTAGTATATTGAGCTAAGTAATCCTTCGAATCGTTGTCGATTAGATACTTTAAATCCTGCAAGGCTAATTCAAATTGTTCTGCATTGAAGGCTAAGACACTACGATTGAGACGAGCAAAATCGTAATCAGCGTGCATTTTCAGAATAGTATCATACGCTTTGATGGCTTCAGTGGGGCTACTAACCTCCATTTCACCATCTGCTAATTGTAGAGCACGCAACAAAACTAAGGCTTGATTGGTAGAATCCACCAGTTCTGTGCGCAACAGTTGTGCTGCGGAAGAATAGGCTTCTATTTGATTGGCAGCCGTTCCTAGTAAATAATTCAGCACGCTTGGGTCTGCATTTTTATCCAGTACACCATGAGTTGAAATGGAAGTAGTATATGCAATTGGAATTGCCTCTTCGCCTTGCCCTGGATAGAGGCGATAAAAAGTGAAATTGGGTGCTTCTTGGATAAATTTGTAGTGAAATTGCTCTTCTTCTGCCCAAAGTACTAATTGTGCTTGGCAATTATTAGCCAGCCGAACTGCTTCCTCTATGGATTTTGGATACTTTTCGTCTTCTAGTTGTAAGCCCGAAATTTGTGCACTAATATCCAAGTTCATACTATCAATGAACAACTGAAAGCGGTCTTTGGCGCGCATTTCCAAAGATTTTCCTGTCTTGCTATTGGTTTCGCCAAGCGGTAAAATTAGGATATTGAATTCTGATTCTTCATGGAAAGTAGGACAGTGAGCCGTTGCCTTTTTGAGTGCTTTTTTTTGCGTAATATTATACGTAATAAGCGTCGTCAAGACTGCCATTCCCATCGCGATGAAGTAAGCATAATTGGGAATTTTAATTAAGAATGGTTTCTTGCGAGCACCTGCCCTACCATTCATACGTGCTAAAAGAAAGCGAACTTCTGCATGGATTTCTTCGGTCAGTTCCTCCTCTCGTTTTGCGGAGATAATGCCAATAGAGCGACGACGTTGTGCGCGCAAAAACTGTGCCTTAACTTGTATGGCATCTTGATAGAGTGAAGATTCTTCTTCTTCGTAATTTTCTAAGAAGTGAAGAAAATGATCAATCGCTGCTTTTGTGTTTCCTTTCCGTAGTAGTTTTTCAACTTGTGTTGTTGCTTGGATTTTTTCCATCTAAATGCTCGCTTTAAGTGTCTTGATTGACATTACAAATAGAACTAACTATTAAAGTGCAGTCCGACTTGCAGTTTCAAACAGTGTAGTGTAAGTGTAGTAAATCGAGTTTTTGGGCAAAGCGAGACAATATAAGTTTTACTAAAGCGCGAGCGATTGTTGAAAGTATGTACGAGCGTTTGAGGATATAGTTTAGTTTTAGATACGAAGACACGCAATGGGTTTAATGTGTTCTGTTACTCAAATAATTAAATTTCTTGGTGTGTCTTGATCTGTTTGTATTGTGTGTAGTTTGTCTAATAAAATTCGATGCTCTTTCGTAAAAACAATTTGATTAACGCAATGCCATACACAGCTTAAGCATAAGTCATGTTTATTGGTAAAGTACTTGTTAGAATAATTGTTTGGGTAGAATAACCATTGACTAATCCTACAAGGAACTGAATAGTTATTCAATTTATTTTGTGCTTGTGTAAATAAATTAGCAACTCGGTTGAGTGGCTGCGAGGGAAAATAATCGGTTAATATTTATATGAAGCCCTAAAATAAAGGACAATACACATAATAAACAAATATAATATATGTGTATTGCCTTTTTTAGGATTTTCTTAACAGAATTTATCGTAAGCCATTTTCAAATTGGCAGCAATGACTTGTGCAGAACGTCCTTCTATCTGTAAACGCTCAATGAAATGCACCAATTCTCCATCCTTGAACAACGCAATGGAAGGTGATGATGGAGGGTAAGGTAATAAATGTTCGCGTGCTTTAGCAGTCGCTTCTTTATCCACTCCTGCAAAAACCGTGAATAAATTATCTGGCGTCTTTTCGTTTTGCAAAGACATTTTTGCGCCTGGACGTGCATTTGCTGCTGCACAACCACAAACAGAATTGATGACCAACAGTGCAGTTCCCTGCTGATTTTCAATCATTTCATCTACTGCAGTTGGAGAAGTTAAAGATTCAAAACCGTGATCGGTCAAATCTTTTGCCATCGGCATGACTATATCAGTTGGATACATGATTTATCTATTTTTTGATTTAACTGTCCATTAATACAGCATATTATTAAGGAAAGTTTAGTGTAGGTACAACTATTTACCACATAGCTCATGAGCATTTTCATATAAGCCAAAAACTACTCAAGTTAATTACGTAAACCTTCAAGCGGTCTTAGTAATCGTTAAAAACGCTGTTATCTCTTTCAAGAATTGAATATAAACTATGTGATCTATATGAAATCTTCAGAAGGGTATATATTTTTGAAATCTGTGAAGTCGCACGCAAAAAATCTTTTGAGGAGGATTTTTTGCGTACTTCAAGGGGAGTTTGAGGGAGAAAAGCATGAAAAATTGTAGATTTTTCATGCTTTTCTCCCTTAAAATTCCCCTAAGCAGAAAGTCTTTTCACCTTTGAAAAAAGACTTTCTGCGATTTCTGGAAACGAAATATTCTGTTTTCAATTTGTGTACCCTACTAAAATGAAATCAACTATTGTGACTACTGTGGTAAAAATTTCTATTTCAAAGAATTGTCAACTGTGAGTGCTTCGTATCTTTTAATATCAACCTCTGGCATCAAATCTTTTCCTTCGGTTAGAAAATTTGTCAAATGATGAGCAAAATAAGGCGCAAGCGAAGCTCCTTTTGTGCCTAATCCATTGAAAATAGCAAATTGCTCATACCGAGGATGCAATCCTAAAAATGGGCGACGATCTTTTACTGTTGGGCGAATAGCTGCTTTGTGTTCAATGATTTCAAAAGGTAAATTCAGTACTTTTTCAAGATAGTCCACTAGGTATTTCTTGCCTTCAGCAGTTGGTGCTTCCGTTTGGTCTTTCTTATCATTAGTAGCCCCAATCCAATAATGGTCATCTTGCAAGGGGACAATGAAAATGCGTTGCTTTAGTATTCGGTTAAAGTTGGTATTTGGAATTTTTACAATTAGTGCTTCTCCTTTCGTTCCACCAAAGGGCAAATAGTTAAAAAAAAGATTTTTTTGAGCAGCGTTTCCTTCGCAAAAAATGAGTTTTTTAGCTTGCAAATGCTTGTAGACGATTGAATTGTCTTCAAATTTAATTAATTGATAATCAAATGCTTCACTTAGAAATTCTCCTTTTGCCTCCAACTGTTTTCGATAAGTTTCTACTAATTTTCCCAGCTCCGCTTGCGCCGATTGTTTGATTTCTGCGTACTGATATTCTGAACTCACGAAAGCCTTATAGTTGCCTAAATCTGCTTCCTCTTTCATGTACTGTTCGTAATATTCATTCAGCAAGCGATCATCCCAAAATCGCTCTTCGCTGCGGTTGGAAAGTGTTCGGACTAGAGGAATTTGGTGATAGAAAGAAAAGTCGAGTTTTTGTTCTAATGCTCTATAAGTTTGAGCTGCAAATGGAATCAATTCTTCGGCTAACCAAGTTTTCACATACCGCCTTCCCGTGATTGGATTAATAATGCCTGCTGCTACTTTGGAAGCTGCGGTTTGGTGATGATTGTCTATTACTGCAACCGTTTTGCCTTTTTGCTCTAAGAAATAATGCAGCAATGTCCCCGCAACTCCTTGCCCAACGATGATGTAATCTACTTCTTTTCTCATTGTTTTTCTATGTCCAAAGGTTCTCCTTCTGAAAAATTTTATTTCATGGTTTTTTCAAAAAGAGGACTTTTCATTGCCAGGGCGAACGTAAGAAAATTTTTATAATATGACAGAACACTTGATTTTGCTGATTTTTCAAAAAAAATTAGCAGATCGTTAGCAAAAAACTGAAAAATGTGTCGATTGATTATCAATCAATTACACATTATGGCTTTTTT
>JBCDFY010000003.1:0-74626 GCA_039176995.1 Bacteroidota bacterium | reverse complement strand
TTGAATAGCTATAATATAAATAAATACAGATAACCAAAATAATATTACCATTTAAGAATTGCTTAGCACTGGATCTAGCGCACCAAAACCAAAACAAAAAAAAAAAACCGCCGCTACGCCCAATCCGCTACCTTTAATCTTGATGCTCCCAATTAGATAACCTAAAGCAGCAACGACAAAGAGCAAAACAAGCGGATTAGTTTTGAATATTTCGATCATAAGGTCTAATGTATTTTGTGGCGACAAAGGTAAATAGGAATCTAATACTTAGAAGTAAAATTCTCTTCCTGAACAAATGTTCTCTCTTCCTGTTAGCCAGTTGGAAAAATCGCAGCAAAATGAAAAAATACAAAGTAGAAACGCTCATTTACTACACAAAACTGACTTTGGATAAAGATCACATTGTCAAATCATCTGGCAAAGAAATTCAAGAGAAATTGGATGAATATGCAGGAAAAGGCTATCGTTTGGTTTCTACAGATATGTCCAATTTTGGGGCGGCACTCTATATTTATTTATACTTTGAACTGGTATAGTTTGGAGGTGTCTTTAACTAATAATAATTCGTATAATTTTTGAACCACAAAGAAACTAGGGAGACAAAGTTTAACAAATAAGGAGCCTTGAGCCTTTCGCTCAAGTCATTATAAATCAATTACTTACTTACATCAACAACTAATCCCAAAGTCTTTATGACGCGCAAAAGACTATTGTGAACTATGTGAAAGCTCTACTGTGACTATGCGGTAAAAAACATAATACATCCATGAAGATTAGTATTTTTTGGTTTAGAAGAGATTTGCGCTTGCACGACAATGCAGGCTTTTATCGTGCATTGAAAGGGGAACATCCTGTTTTGCCAATCTTCATTTTTGATAAACATATCTTAGATGAATTGCCTGTCGAAGATGCAAGAGTAGAGTTTATTCACGATGTTTTGCATGAACTGAAAGAAGAATTAAAAGAAGAAGGCGGAGCACTGGAAGTACAATACGATACGCCAGAAGCAGCATGGAAATTCTTGCTAGAGAAATACGACATTGGTGCAGTTTACACGAATCACGATTATGAGCCTTATGCTAAAAATCGAGATGCGAAGATCAAGGAATTGCTGGCAGAACAGGATGTGGAATTTCATACCTTTAAAGATCATGTCATTTTTGAGCGCGAAGAAGTGGTAAAAAGCGATGGCGATCCTTATGTCGTTTTTACGCCGTATAGTCGGGTTTGGAAATCTAAACTGAATAGTAGAATTTCTAAAGATAAAAATGGAGAAGACGTTTCCTATTATCTGAAAGCCTATCCTAACAAAAAATACTTCTCTAATCTTTATCAAAGCGATCCAAAAAACATTCCGACTTTAGAACACATGGGATTCAAAAGCACTAAAATTGAAATTCCAGATCGAACGGTGACACAAGGCTTAATTAGAACTTATGATGAGACTCGCAACTTTCCAGCCATTGATGGTACCTCTCGCTTAGGTATTCATTTTAGATTTGGAACCATCAGTATCAGAGAGAAAGCACGAAAGGCGCAAAAACTGAATGAAACTTTCCTAAACGAATTGATTTGGCGCGATTTCTATTCCATGATTATGAACCATTTTCCAAGAGTAGTAGATCGTGCTTTCCGAGCAAAGTACGATACCATTCCTTGGCGAAACGATAAGGAAGATTTTGAGAAATGGTGTATAGGAAAAACAGGTTATCCAATTGTGGATGCAGGGATGCGCGAGTTAAACAATACAGGTTATATGCACAATCGCGTGCGGATGATTACCGCCAGTTTTTTGACGAAGCATTTGCTAATTGATTGGCGCTGGGGGGAAGCCTATTTCGCGGAAAAGTTATTGGATTATGAACTAGCCAGCAATAATGGAGGCTGGCAATGGGCTGCAGGCAGTGGTACAGATGCCGCGCCTTATTTCCGTATCTTTAATCCAACTTCGCAACAGAAAAAATTCGATAAAGACTTCAAATACATTAAAGAATGGATACCTGAATACGGAACGGATCGTTATCCCGAACCCATGGTAGATCATAAAGAAGCTCGACAACGCTGTTTGGAGACTTACAAAACGGCACTAGATCGTGCAGAAGGGTAAGTTTTTGTAAAACAATTACCGACAGGCAAGGATACGTAGAATGTGCTGCCTTTCCCCATCTTCGAGCTGACCCAAATTTCTCCTCCATTCTGTTCTACAAATTCTTTGCAAAGTGCTAATCCCAAGCCCGTGCCTTTTTCACCAGCTGTTCCCCAAGTAGTCGAACCGGCATGGAAGATACTTTCTAGTCGTTCGGATTCTATCCCTATTCCCTGATCTTCAATAGAAACAATAATTTGATCTTTTTCCTGATAGGCTCGGAAAATAACGTCACTGTTTATCTGAGAGAATTTGATCGCATTTGTAGTCAAGTTTCGTACAATAGAATTCAAATGTTCTTGATCTACCTCTACACATAAGTTAGTCGCAATTTTATTGAGAAAAGTAATATTTTTATTCTGGGCAGCTTTTTGATTTCCCTTTAATATCTGCTCTATTATCCTGCAAAGATTGACTGTAGTTCTTTTTGGCTGTAAGCCAACCATTTGCATATAGGACCAATTCATTAATTCTTCTACAGATTGCCTGAGCTGGGTCGCATCTTTTTTCAAATCTTTGGCAAATATTATGAAGTCTTTTTGGTTTATCTCTCCCGAAAGCAAATAGCGTAGGGCTTGCTCAAAATTTGCGATTGGGCTTCTTAGATCATGACTAATAGTCGAAAACAATCTATCTTTCAACTCTCCTAACTGCTTCAACTCCTCACTTTGAGCGATGGTTTCTTTATTTTTTTGATCTAGCTCATAGGCAAGTTTATTACTTTTACGATAGAGAAAAAACACTCCAAAAAACAGAAGCGTAATGATGAGGAGAAAGATGACTAGGTATTTAATTTGAGTATTTTGTGAATTTCTTTCCGCTTCCAAGCTCTTTATCCGACGGTCGTTATCATAGGCAGCAATTGCTTCTTTAGCGATCATCGTGGCACGTTCATTACTGATTTTTTGTTGTAAGTTTTTGATACTTTCCAAATAACCATAGGCTGCTCCATAATCTCCTTTAGCCAAGTAGATTTCATTCAAGAGTTCAAAAGTTCGAAGTTCGCCTAAAGTTGCTTGCTTAGACCTTAAGTTTTCATAAGCAGACTTAGCATATTCCTCTGCTTCATCTAGATTTCCCAGGAATAAATGAGATTTCGCAATAGTCAATAAAGCTCGACCGCGCATGGTTTCTATCTCATGCTCATTTGATAACTCAAATGCTTGTTCTGCATATTTCAGAGCTTGCTTCGCTTGCTCTTTGTCCAGCGCCGCTTCTGAAAAGCGCAGTAGTGTTTCTATTCGAGACTCGTGATCCTTCAGTTTTTCTTGTATCTTCCCAACTTCCTTCATGAGGACATGCGCTTCCTTGTCCCTTCCAACTTTCAAATAGCACATAGCCAACTCATCTGAGCATACAGAAGCGATAAGCGGCAAATTATTTCTTTCCCCAATTTTTATAGCCTGCTCAATATGTTCAATCGCCTCTTCATATTCTCCTTTATTCATCAGACAATCTCCAACATTACTTAAAGCGGAAGCTTTCATGAAATATGCCTCTTCGATGTTTAGACTATCTATTAGCTTTATAGTATGGAAAAAACTCCTAAGAGCTTGATTAAGCTCTAATTTATCTACCTGTAGAATTCCTATATTATTTGTACAAGCAGCAATGGTGTAGTGGTCGTTCACCCGTTCTGCGTAGGCAATTGCTTGATTGTAATAAAAAAATGAACTGTCTTGATTGATTTTTAATTTATGATAAGCACTACCTTTGTTTTTACAAGCCCTGGCTAGTCCTTTTGTGTAGCCAATAGTCTGACCAATGCGAATGGCAGCGTTAGCATACTGCATCATTTTTTCAGGACTTGTCCTTCGATAATTGAAGGAGAGTTCATTGTAGGCATCAACACTATCTTCTTTCGTCTTCGCTGACTCTAATTCTTGAAGCAGTAGCTGCTCGGTTGCTGCAAAGGATTGCTCCTGAGCAAATGTGTAAAAATAGCTTAACGTAAATAATAGTGCCAATAGCGGTTTGAGTTCGCTTGACATAAGTGTTTTTATAGCTTTTACCCCTAAAAGGAATTTAAATCCTAGACGATCTCAAATTTGGATTAAGATTAGTCTAAAACTGTTATTTGGGCAACTTACCATAACAAAAATAGAATATTATTCTATAATACATATACGATAATTTTAATATTTGTGACATTGTAAATGAAAAAAGTTTGCAAAAATGTTTTTTGCTGTCTTATTTCCCCCTTTTCCAGTCCTTATTCAACTCGTTTGTATCTTTTTTACTTTCCCTCGTTATGAAGGTGATAAAAGTATTCTAAACCAAGACGACAATCCGTTAAAATTGATCGGAGTAGCATGATCTCCAATATTCAAATTAGTCGTATTCTTGTGGAAAAGAAAGCAACTATGTCCAAAAGTATCTCACAAGATACGATCAATCAAGAATGGAGCGAAATTCAAGCGGCACAGGAGAATCCCAGATACTTCCGTCCGCTTTATAATCGCTACTACGAGTCAGTTTTTCGATTCGTTTTGCGACGGACGTCGGATGAGGCTTTGACTTCAGATTTGTGTTCTCAGATTTTTCTCAAGGCGATGGAAAATTTACACAAATATCAACATCGCGGTGTGCCATTTTCCGCTTGGCTGTTCCGAATCGCCAGCAATGAAGTAGCGCAACATTTTAGGAATGTTCAGAAATCGCGAGTTGTCCATGTGGAAGAACGCACCTTGGGAAATGTTGTAGAAGAGATAGAAGAAGATGATTTTGAATTAGATCGTCAGCAACTATTAGCAGCTTTAGAAACTTTGAAACCCGACGATATGCAACTGATAGAGATGCGCTTTTTTGAGCAGCGACCTTTTAAAGAAGTTGCTGAAATTTTGGGCATTACTGAAAACAACGCCAAAGTAAAGACTTACAGAATTTTGCAACGAATGAAGAAGAAATTAAATTCTATGAATTAACTAATTGAAAAGCTATGAACGCGGAACGAAATGAAAGTTTTGCTCCCATCATGCAAAGACGGTTACATGAAAAAAAATTACCAAATAAAATTTGAGCAATCGAAGCAAATGAGTTCGGAGCAAATCAAAAAACACCAGGATTTTGATGCGCTCTTTGCTGATTTCGAGCAAAAACATCCTCCCAAACGCAAGACGTCGAATTTACGTCGCATGATTTGGATGGGAAGTGCCATTGCCGCGGCAACCATAGGTGTTGTGTTTTGGTTCAATCAAACCACCGTTGATGTAACGGAGCAATACTACGAAGAGCAGATCGCTTACTTCGAGGAGCAGCCTTACATCAATCCGCCACTCGAAAATGTGCGCCCAACTTTTGCTTCTTATCAAGTAGATGCCAATACGGGCGGTACTTACAGCTACGGCGAAAACTCTAAGCTAATTGTGCCAGAAGCAGCTTTCAAAGGTGCAGATGGGCAAGTCGTAGAAGGAGAAGTCAATCTATTCTATCGCGAAATGCACGACGCTGTAGATTTTTTCCTCTCTGGCATTCCATTGACTTACGATTCCGCAGGTGTGAATTATACCTTAGAATCTGCTGGCATGATTGAGATTTATGCAGAGCAAGATGGCAAGCGCGTTCGTATGATGCCAGGGAAAAGTATAGACATTGAGTTGGCAACGGAAATTAGCGTTCCATTCTTGAATGTTCCACCACAATTTAATATATATAAACTAGATGTAGAGGCAAGAAACTGGGTTTATCAAGAACCAAATCAGATGAGTGTGCTAACCAATGCTGCGCCTTCTAGTAACCCTGCCCTTCAGGCTTATCAAAACCAATTAGAGGAAATCACCCGACAAGAACAGCAAGCATTGGCACAACTAGAAGCGCGTATAGCCCAACCCAGTGCTCCTCAAAAACCGAATACGCGCAACAGTGATTTGCCGACTTTGGAGTTGGACTTCTTGGATTCTTTCACAGGTTCAGAAGAAGCGAAGTCTATTAAGAATCAATACGACGGCGCGGTTTGGCAACTGTCGCCCAACAGTCAAGCCATTCCTACTAGTGCAGCTAGTACAGAGTGGGAAAGTGCGGACATGAAAGAATTGAGCAATGGAGAGTTTGAATTGAGTTTGATTAAAGGAGAAGAGCGTTTGAGTTTGATTGTGCAGCCAGTTTTGTTGGATGCAGATTATGCGGAAGCCTTGGAGCAATACGAAGCAGATTTGCTGGAATACGAGCAAAAATCTGTGGAGCGCGATGGTCTATTGACCGCAGATCGTAAAGCAATTGAAGCAGAATTTGCAGGAAAAAAACAAGCTGTTCTAACAGCAATAGAGCAAGAAAATCAAACGCATACGAATAGCGCACCAAGACAAAAGCGTAAAGTGGTGAATCGCTTCCAAGCCAACAGCTTTGGCATCTGGAATTGTGATCGTCCGATCGCACCAGACCCACAGCAAGCGATCGTTGCTTTCAACGATCAGTTTGGTAATACTTACGAGAATCAAACGGCGTATTTGCTAGACAAAAATCGTAATTCGGTAGAGCGCATCTTGGTTACTGAAAATACTGTTCTCGAATTTGATGTGAATTCTACGCACTTGCTTTGGTTGGTCAATGAAGATCGCCAGATTGCGGTGATGCGTCCAGAAGCGTTCAAGAAATTGAAAACTGGAACGGATAAAAAACAAAAAATAGATTTGACTCTACTAGATCAAAAGTTGGAGAATGAGGAAGATGTGCGAAGAGTAGTGCAACTATAGGTCGAAGAGTAATTAATTAGAAATAAAAAACGCTCAAAATTTTGGTTATCAATGTTTTGGGCGTTTATGTTTTTAAAAAAGAGATAAGTACGTTGTCCTAAATTATGGAATCAAAACTTGGCAAGTTTAACTCATGAGAATTTTACTAAATACTTGATAGTGAGGTTCTCAATGAAAAAACTCCCCAAGTTTATTATCGTTTTTTTTGGGGTCGTATTACTTAACCACTCATCCAAGCTCCAAATCAGAACTTTCGTATCGCACAAACCCATCCTCAGTAGGCAACTGTTTTTTCAACAGCCAATATTTTTTCGCATCCTTCATGGTCTTATTTTCATTGTCCTCTAAAAAATCACGCGTGTATTGAGCGTACATATTATTATCTGCTATTGTTCTTTTGAAATTAGGGTCTTCTTTTCGTTGTTCTAAGGTGTGCCATTGATCTATGGCATCTGCCAGCGTTTTGCCTTCGTTCTGTTTTACCCAATCCATAAAATCGCCATGACAATTAAATTTATTTCCAATTTGAGCTTTCATGAATCTTCTGAAATTCGGACCAAAAGACACGTTATCCGTTATGGGCGTTTCTAAAGTCAATACCGCTTTTGCCCAATTGAATTTTGATTGCGCTTTTTTCTTTGGAGGTGTAGGTTTTACTTTCCCATTATTATCCAAAGCGTACATAATTCGATCTCTCAAATCGAACTTTCGACCATGAGAAGGTAAACCTGCCCGTTTACAAATGTCCACCATTTCTTCCTTCAACCAATACCAGCGATTGAATTCTTTGCCTGTTTCTATATTTTCAAAATCAGGTCGTTGCATGAGTGCTATAAGTTTTGTGGTAGTTATACAAAATTTTGGAGGTGTGGTTTAGTAGAATGATCGAGTGTATTCGAGAAAATGTATCACGCAACCATACGGTCAAGTAGGTCGGAGAGTATGCAGAGTTTTGGCCTTCAAATGGTCACTATAAAACTATAAATAAGAGTTCAATTAATCACTCCCAGAGTGAGCGAACTCCTCATAAATAGTTTTCAAATAAAATCAATACAGTCAAGGCACTAGCAGGAATCGTAAAATTATCATAGCCGCCGTGCGTCAGTGCTTCGGCGGTTGCGGTTGCTGCTCCTACTGTAATTGCTATGGGTAAAGCAGCCGTAAAAGTCATATTTTCCACACCAATCATCAAAAGTAAACAAATCACTACTGCTACTCCAAAAAAGCAAAGCGAGCCACTCCAAGTTTTCGTTTTTCCGAAGGTCTGATATTTGCCTTTAGGATAGTTCATGCCCACAAAAGCAGCGATAGGATCGCAAAGCGCAAGAATCAAAATCGGGATATAGTAGAACATAAATTGATCGTAGTAGCTATACACCAAATAGCAACCATAAACGATAATTGGATACATCAAGCTACCCGAAGTTTTGCGATCTACGGCATTGATGGAAGGTAATAAATTGAGGCGCAGACTTGCAACTAAGATCAGCATAAAACTTTCACAGAGCAACAACACGAACCAATGATTTTCTAGCATCAGTGGAAAAAATAGCGTCAATAAACCCGTAGCAATATGAACGTATTTACGCGTTACTTCTGCTTTGATGTTTCTTTTATGATAGAGCCATTCTGCACTTGCGAAAAGCAGGAGAAAGGCTAAGGTAAGATATACTATGTTGAGCATTTCAGTTGGTTTTCAGATAAACGAATCAACAGTTCAACAAATCAACAATCCATCACTTTCCACCCAAAATCTTATTCAAAATTTTCGTTGTGATTAAGTAGGTTGGCTTCACACCATCCAAGCCTAGACTGCCCGAAGCCAGAGTTGCGCCTGTTTCCAAAGGATTATCAGAAGCATAGTAGGCGTAGCGCAAAGTGACATTCTCGGCAATGCTTTTGCGGATTTTGGAGGCGGCTTGAATTGCTTTTTGATAGTGTGCGCCTTCCATCTCGAGACCAATAGCCTTCCAAGAAGAGTTCAAGAAAAAACGCAGGATTTCTCGGTTTTGAAGTGATGTACCTAGCACCGTAATCATCGGTCCTTCACAGACAAAAATATCGTGCCCATCAAAGTCCGCTTTAGTCAAATCATTTTCTACAGGATAATTATCCGCTGTCCCTTCAAAAATATGGGCATTCGGCACCATGATGTCTCCTTTTCTTCCTTTCAAGATGCCTGCTTTTCCCATAATGGAAATAGACTGCACATTCAGATGATGAATCTTTCCTTTTTTCACATAAGGTTTGAGCAATTCATCCATTACTTCGTAGGCTTGTTCGCCAAAGGCATAATCCATGACAAGCAAAAGTGGCTGTTGCTCTTTGAGATGTTCATCGTTCCATTCGATTTCAGGGGAAAGCTTAGGTTGACTCAGTTGCATTAGATCAAATATCTGCACTCGAATGTTTGCGCCGCTGCTGTCTTCCAAATCGTACATTCCGTTGTCCAAGGCGTATTGCTCTACTTGTCGGCGTGCTCTGCGTTCGTTCTCCATACTCAGCCGCCTTGCCAATTCTTCTAAATCATCTTCTGGCACATCACCCAAGGCATCGAAGGCGTAAAGCGCGTTCATGACGCTGTGCAAATTAGCACTGATGATGTGAATGGGTCGTTTCGACCATTTTTTACGCAGTAGAAACTCTTTGATATTCTTCGCCCAAAGTTCGCCGTAGATATGATGCCCCACTTTTTCGCGCAAGGCAAAAGAGAAGGAAATCTCGCGTGCCGTTCCATCCCGAAATTCTTCAATAGAACGCTTACCTAGCCAATAAATAATATGGAATAAACTGTTCACACTCATCCCTGCTGCTTCGAAGCGTTCGTCTATGGCAACGACTTCATCGTAGGTTCTTCCTAGCAAAGCACTCAAATAAGTGTAGCCAACTTCCTTACTGAACTCCTCCCCTTTCTGCTCCTTCAATGCAATTTCTTCTAGCATCAACCAATCGCGTTTGCGATGCCCTTTGCTGTCCAAACTATTACTCCGAATTTTGGCGGCTTCGATGTACATGAAGGTCAAATGCGTCAGAATATCGTAGATATCGCTGCGTCCACGCGTCATTTCAATGAACATCTGTTCTTCATCTATGCGATAGCAATTGCGCCGACGCTTGGGTGCGACGATGGGCGAAAATTTGGAGTTCTCAAAACCTTCTTTTGAAACTAATTTGATGAAGCGGCACTCTTCTATTCCTTTTGGTAAGCGTTGAAAAATATAGAGCAAGCCTCCGAGTTCTACGCGTTCGGGATCATTGATAGAACCGTAAATTTCTGGATTCAATACTTGTAGTGCTTCGATCATGGCGCGGCCTGAATCGCCCAGCGGTTTGTAACTTCCTCGAATGAAGAGGTGGCGCATGGCGATGTAGAGTCGTTCAATGGCTTCGCGTGCTTCTTGTGCTTTTGTTCGTTGTTGAGTGCTGTTCATTGGGCAAAAATAAGGGTTTTTGATAGATACAAAGGTAAGTTATCAATACATTCAACTTTACTCAAACAAATCATCCAACTTCAGATCCTTCACTATCAGCCCCAAACTATGCTGATTTTGTTTCAATCCGAAAGTGGTAAGCATCATGTAAAATAATTGCTTTTTAGTTTTTGTACTTTGCCTAAATACGCTCATTCGCTTACGGAGCTTTTCCGCTTCTTCTTTATTGAGTGCATATTCTTCATTGTAGAATTTAATTTCAAAAAGATTAACGACATGATCTGCTCTATCAATCACTAAATCAATTTGTGCGCCCGAATACTCTTGGCTTGCTTTTCTGTAAAAAGAAGAAGATTCGGAGTAAATACCCTCGATACCGATCGCTTTTTTGATTTGAGGAATGTGTTTTAAACAAATACTCTCATACGCATAGCCCGACCAAGTTTTGTAGAACGGTGTCTGACTCAATTTTTGCCAAATATGTTCTTCTTCGTGCGCTTTGTTTTCGATGAAATAAAGGTAAAATAACGAATATTCATCTGTCAGTCGGTAAAGTAATTTTTTCTTTTTTACGCCGAATGGATAGTATTTGGAAATGAAACCTGAAGCGTCCAATTCTTCTAAGACTTTACTCAATCCACCACCATCAGAAAGTTGGGTATTTTGAATGAGTTCTTGTCTCGTCAAACCTCTACTTTTCTGCGCTAAGGCTCTGATAATTGAGATATGATTGTCCGCATTTTCAAAAAGCGCAGGATACAATCTAGAGAATTCGCTGTACAACACTCCTGAATCAGAGAAGCAGATTTCATCAATGTTTTGAACGGCACTTTTACCAACTTCCACTTCATCTAAGTAATGTGGAATACCACCCATTGCCATATAGATTTGTAGGATTTGATAACGGTCCAAAAAAACATTTTTAGCTTGTAGGAAGGCTTCTGTTTCAGATAAATTAAAGGGTTTGAGAAAGATACGTTTAGTAATTCGATTATGTAATCCGCCTTTGTGATTGACTACTTTTTGAATCATCCAAGAAGCTGCTGAGCCACAGATGATGATGATAATGTTTTGTTGCTCCGCCCAGCTATTCCAAAAGTAGCCCAAAGCTCTTAAAAAGCCTGATTTATTGGTTGCCAACCAAGGCAATTCATCTAGGAAAACTACCTTTCGCTTGCTTTCTTCAAGGGATTCCAAATGACGAATCAGTAGCACGAAAGCATCTAGCCAATTTTTAGGCTGCTCAACAGGCAAATTATTTTTAGCAAATTTGTCCAGTTGAATTTTGAAGTTCTTTAATTGCTCTTGCTGCGGTGCATTTTGAATACCTGTAATTTCAAAGTCAAACTGTTTTTCAAAAAAAGAGCGGATGAGGAAGGTCTTACCTACACGCCTGCGCCCAATCACAGCTACCATTTCAGCGCGATTGGAATCTCTGGCTTTTGCAAGAATTTCTTGCTCTTTCTCGCGTCCAATTAATGATTCCTTCATACTTTAAAAAGTTATAGCTCGCTGAAAAACCATAAAAATATATATTTTCAGCGATCTATAAAAAATTTTAAGCCGCTGAAAACCTAAATTTTCTTACATATCCATAAATATCTGCGGGTCTTTCAAATCCTTTACCTTTTTATAGATATCAGCAAGCTGTATGGTGCAATCAATGGACTGTAAATAGATACTACTGTCTAAACCAATTGCATTGCCAATGTGCCAGTAATCTGATGCTTCTCTATAGAAAGTTTCCACAGTTGGAAAATCCGTAGCGATGAGTACGTATTCTTTGAAGGAAGAAAGTTGTCGATAATATCGAAATTTTCTTGTTCGATCATAGCGTTCTGTAGAAGGAGAAAGAATTTCGATGATTAGACTTGGATTGGTGACTACATCCACTGTATTTTTATACATTTCTAAATCATCACAAATTACCATCAAATCAGGATAAAGTCCCCTGTTAACTTTTTCTATCCAAACTTTTAAATCTGGGCCATAAACAGAGCAATCTCGATTGCCCAATGCGGTATTAATAGCATTCGAGGTATTATTTGCGATTTTACTATGGTTCGGACGCCCACCAGCCATCGCAAAGATACGACCATCATGGTATTCATGTTTAGTTTGGCTTTCTCTTTCCAAGGCTAAATATTCGTCAAAACTGAATCGCTGATCCTCTAATTTTAATGCTTCCATACTACTAAGATATATCTACCTCTATAAAATCTATTAGCTGGATAATTAGTTCAAAATTACGTTTTTATTTCCCCAAAAACCTGCTCCAATCTCCCAACCAACACATCTGCATTCTCCTTAGAAAAACACATTGCCGGTTTGATTTTCAGCACGTTATGAAACGGCCCATCTGTTCCCATCAAGATACCCAATTCCTTCATTCGATTAGAAAGATAGGAGGTTTCCGTATCAGCAGGCGTTAGTTTTTCTTGATCTTTGATGAGTTCCATGCCCAAAAACAAACCATGCCCACGCACATCACCAATGATGGGAAATTGTTTTTGTAATTGCTGTAAAGATACCTTCAAATAATTACCAACTTCTAGTGCGTGCTGCTGTAAATTTTCGTCTTGCACTACTTTCAACACTTCTCGACCAACGGCACAAGAAACTGGATTGCCGCCAAAAGTATTGAAGTATTCCATTCCATTATTGAAGGCATTGGCGACGGCTTCTGTACAAACGACTGCACCCAAAGGATGACCATTGCCAATCGGTTTACCAAGCGTAACAATATCTGGTACTACGCCTTGCAATTCAAAACCCCAAAAGTGTTCCCCTACCCTTCCCATACCAACTTGTACTTCATCGGCAATGCAAACACCACCCGCTGCACGAGTGATTTTATACAATTCTTTCAGATAATTGGGCGGCAAAACGATTTGTCCACCACAACTCAAAATACTCTCGACAATGACACCTGCAATGCCTTTGCCTTGTTTTTGAAGATCATTAATAATCTTTTGCGCATAGGCAGCGTATTGCTCACCTGCCGTTTCTACATCGCGATGTTTTCCTCTAAAAATATCTGGAATTGGAAGCAAGTGCGTCGTTTCGGGTGCGCCTTGTCCGCCTTTACTATCAAATTTATAACTGCTTACATCAATGCAAGCATTGGTGTTGCCATGATAACCGACTTCTACGGCTAGCATATCTTTTTGACCGCTGTATATTTTCGCCATTCGGAGTGCTAGTTCATTGGCTTCGCTACCTGAATTGACGAAATGAACGACCGATAATTCGGGCGGAAAAGTAGCGAGTAATTCTTCGGCATATTGAACAATGGTTCCATACAAATAGCGCGTATTGGTATTCAAAACTTCGAGCTGTCGCTGAGCGGCATCCACCACTCGTGGATGCTGATGACCAACATGTGGAACATTGTTGGCAGTGTCCAAATAGCGACGTGCATTTTGATCGTAGAGGTATTGTTTATAGCCTCGCACGATGTGCAACGGGTGTTTGTAAGAAAGGCTTAGGCTCTTGCCTAAATGCTTTTGGCGCGTTTCAAAAATTTGTTGAGCAGGTAATTCATAACTCCTTGATTTTGAAGGCAAATACTTAAAAAAAGTAGTTGGATCAGGGCAAATACTTTTCCAAATTTCCTGCTCGTGTGGAAAAGCAACACCTGGAAAGTCTCCTTGCTTACCAAGCATATCTAATATCACCTGAAAGTGTAAATGTGGTGGCCAATTTCCATTCACGGGAGGTGAACCAATGGTCGCGATTTTTGTGCTACGCGGAACAGCTTTCCCTTTGCATAAACCTTCCAGAGATTCCTTGCTTAAATGTCCATAAAGCGTATAAAAAGTAAGCTCTTCATTGACTTGATGCTCCAATATAATGGTTGGTCCATAATCTCTTTCTGCCGCATTGTCTTGAAAGCTGTGAACAATGCCATCTAAAGGCGCGAATACAGGCGTTCCTGCTTTTGCCCAAACATCGAAGCCTAAATGTACCGTTCGCCATTGCGCCCCTTCATTACTTTCGATTTCATAAGCATCCGTGCTGTAAAATGGACGAACTTCACCATAGCCGCCAACGCCAATTTCCACTTCTTTTTCTGCCAATAATCGCTCAATTGTTTTGTTGAAAGCAGCAATCGTATCGAAATTGGAATTGTTGCCTAAGTCTAAACTGCCGACACTCAAATCTAAATATGCACTCGTTTTTCCTTTCAAATCAATTACAGAATGCAGTGAATTTTCTGCATTCTCCAGCCAACGCTGAAAAGCAACGTACTTTGGACAAGCCTCCCAATCGCAAGCTGCGCGAAAGCAATAATGCGCATAACTGGGTGAAACGGAATAGAGTTTTTCAAGCAAATCCCAGGCAGGTTTCTCACTTATTAAAAGGTACTCGTTATCAGGTTCTTGGTGTTTGTTCCAAGCAGCGTTGGCGACAGTAATCATTAGGCGCGCGGCAATCATTAGAAACAGTACTTCGATTTCTTCTTTTTGTAAAGGTAATACCTCGTGAAAGCCTTTGATGACCTGCCTTGCCGCTTCGATTGGATCATTTGCATTCATACAAGCATACGCACAAGCAATCGCTAATTCATTGATGATTTGTGTATAAAGTGCATCGCCAAAATCAATGACTCCCGAGATTTGCTTACCATTTTGGCTCAAAAAATTTAGCTCATGTGCATCATTGTAGTTCACACCTTTGCGCAAATTTTCTAGTTTAGGTTGTGCTTGCTTTTCAAATAATTCCCAAAAATATCTAGCAATTTCTTGCTGCTTTTTAGAAATGAAATGAGTTGTATATTTCTTGGAATAGAGCGTCTCACTTGGATTCCATTTGTAAAAACGATGCGCTTCAGGATGGTCGAAATTTTGCAGTGCACGATTGAGTTGTGCCGCCGCTTTCCCCCAACTCTGTAACAATTCGGGTGAGCGTCGCTTCCAATCATCCACCATCTTGCCTTCCACCCAAGTTTGCAAACGCAAATATTGTCCTTCCTCTGTTTCTATCCAAGCATTTCCCTCTTTAGTCAATACCACTTTTGGAATCTCAAAATCTAAAGTTTGCTCCTCCAAATATTGTAGTATTTTTGCTTGAAAGTCAATACTTTGTAGAGATGTATTAGGGCGACTGATTTTCAGCAAATATTGTTGATTATCAGTCGTTTGCAAATGATAATTGTAATCAACTTCGCCAGCTAAGAGCTTCATTTTTGCTTGTATGTCATAATACTCGGAAAGATAGCTTGCAATTTGTTTTGTGGAAGGACGATTTATCATTTTAGTGTTGATTTTTGGCAAAGGAACGGTTCTCTCATTTGAAAATGAAAAATGGAGAATTGAAATCCCATCGAACAACATCGAACAACATCGAACAACATCGAACAACATCGAACAACATCGAACAATTTCAAACCATGCTACGACAAGTCCAAAACTTCGTTCAAGAAAAAATAATTCCATTAGAAGAAAAACTATTACTCAAAGAAGTACCGAATCCTAATTGGAAGGAATGGTCGGTGCATCCTGAATTAGAAGAGCTGAAGCGGCAAGCCAAAGCGAGTGGTTTGTGGAATTTGTTTCTGCCAGAATTGGGTGGTTTGAGTAATGAGGAATACGCACACATTGCAGAAGCGACGGGACACTCCTTGCTTGCGCCCGAAATTTTCAATTGCAATGCGCCCGATACGGGCAACATGGAAGTGCTTTGGAAATACGGTTCAGAAGCACAAAAGGAGCAATGGCTAAAACCTTTGATGAAAGGAGCAATTCGCTCTGCTTTCTGTATGACTGAACCGCAAGTGGCTTCCAGCGATGCGACGAATATGGAAGCAACCATCGAAGAACGCGGCGATGAAGTTGTACTGAATGGTAGAAAATGGTGGAGTTCGGGCATTGGTCATCCCAATTGTAAAGTGTTGATTTTTATGGGACGTTCAGATGCCAAAGCAGAGCGACATCGGCAGCATTCAATGGTATTAGTTCCCTTGGATACACCAGGTGTAAAAGTAGAAAGAATGCTCTCGGTTCTTGGAACTTATGATGCGCCTTATGGACACGGGGAAGTATCTTTTGAAAATGTTGTGTTGCCCAAAAGTGCAGTAATTGCTGGCTTGGGAAAAGGTTTTGAAATCGCGCAAGGAAGACTTGGACCAGGGCGTATTCATCACTGTATGCGTTTGATTGGTGCAGCAGAACGCGCTTTGAAATTGATGATTGAAAGGGGAATGCAGCGTGTAGCGTTTGGGCAACCTTTAGTTCGTCTAGGTGGCAATGTGGACATCATCGCCAATGCGCGTATTGACATTAATATGGTACGTTTGTTAGTGTTACAAACTGCAAAAATTATAGATGAAAAAGGCGTGAAAGCCGCGATGAGTGAAGTCTCACAAATTAAAGTTGCTGCACCGAATGTTGCTTGTCGAGTTATCGACCAAGCCATGCAGGTTTTTGGTGGCATGGGTTTGAGTAATGATACGCCTTTGGCTGGAATGTATGCCAATGCAAGAGTTCTACGCTTGGCAGATGGACCAGATGAAGTGCATCGTCGACAGGTGGCGAAGTGGGAATTGAGAAAGTATAAATAAAGTGGAAAGTGGAAAGTGGAAAGTGGAAAATTATCAATTCATATCCAATTCTATATTTTTTGTGCATGAAAATTTACAAAAAAAATGATACTGCTTTTGTGGAACACTGGGATAAAGTCTTCCAAAAAGAAGTTGCTAACTGGGATGAATTTATCAATAGAAAAGGGCTTTTTCAGTTGCTTTCAGAGGAAATAAAAGACTGGGAAATTATTTCTTTTGATAAGAATTTAGCTTTTGATGCACCTATCGGACAACAAGAGGTGTGGGCATCGGGTGTAACTTATCAGCGAAGCAAAGTAGCTCGCATGGAAGAGTCGAAAGAAGCGGGGGGCGCAACTTTTTATGATAAGGTTTACGAGGCAGATCGTCCTGAATTATTTTTCAAAGCCACACCAAATCGAGTTGTAGGAACGCAAGAGGAAGTTTATATTCGTAGAGACTCCAAATGGAATGTGCCCGAACCGGAGTTGACACTTTTCATTAGTTCGGAAGGTACTATCGAAGGCTATACGATTGGGAATGATGTGAGTTCGAGGGATATTGAAGGAGAAAATCCGCTTTATCTGCCGCAAGCAAAAACTTATGAGCGTTGTGCGGCACTTGGACCTTGTATTTTAGTCTTGGAGAAGCCAATTTCACTAACCACTACAATTACTTTAGAGATTTTGAGAAGAGGCAAAAGTGTTTTTGAGGAGAGTATTCGACTAAATCGAATGAAGCGTAAGTTGGAAGACTTAGTCGAGTATCTGTTTCGCGAATGTGATTTCCCAAGTGGTTGTTTTTTAATGACGGGCACGGGCATCATTCCTGATGACAATTTTACTTTACGAATCAAAGATGAAGTACGCATCAGTACTGAAGGAATTGGGACATTAGTCAATATGATTGGAATCAAGAATCATTAATTTTCAATAATTATTGAAACTTTTGAAAGTTAGTGTTTGTTACATTGGTATGACAAACATTAATGACTATGATTCGCATACAATATCCAAATAAAAAAGAACTTGCAGCATTTCAAGGGCGCATTGCTTCGCTTCCTTATTCTTATAAAGACGTAGGCGTAAGTGCTTCTGATTTCCCGCCAAATTTCAATCACGATCACAATAAAGTGTACTTAGGAAAAGGAGAAGCCGTATGGCAAAATGCTAAAACTGCACTTCAAAACTGGCAGCAATTTCCAAAACCTTGGACAGATATTTATCCAAATACTACTCCTTTTGAAGAGGGAAAAGTCGTTGTTGTTGCCTTCCATTTGTTTGGGCTTTGGTGGTTCAATGGAGCGCGCATTGTATATGCTCTTGACGAAGCAAATCGCTTTGGCTTTGCTTACGGAACCCTTACTAAACACGTCGAAATTGGAGAAGAATGTTTTTGGATAGAGCGCAACGAAGCAGGCAAAATCTACTATTGTATCAAGGCTTTCTCTCGCCCCAATTATTGGTATGTAAAGCTAGCAAAACCTTTGGCTAGATTTTTCCAAAGACGATTTGTCAAGCAATCCTTTGAGACGATGAAACGCTTATCAACTCACTCAAAATCAAATGAATATGCTTTTGAAGAATAAAGTCTTTTTGCTTGGTTTGCTAGTTTGGCTGATGGCTATTTTTCGCTTCTTTCCATTCCAACCTAAAGAATTAAATTACGTAAAAATCTTGATCTTAGCTGCACCACTTTGGTTAATGCCGTTGGCTTTAGAAATCATGCGATTTGAATTGAATGTGCGTTGGACTGCCTTACTTTTGGCAGGTATTTTAGCAATAAGTTTTTGCCTATCGCCTTCCATCTTAGCAGCGGTTTTAAGCATTCCTTGGCTCTTCTTCGCGCTCTGGCTGAGTTGGAAAACGTGGCAAGCACGAAGAGATAATTTGTCTCATCTATTAGCTGCTCTGTTTCTAAGTGTAGGTGCAGCTTGGGCATTTGCAGATCGCTTAGGATTTGAAGCATTTGGATTTGATTCTACCATTGTGCTACTCACCGCAGCTCACTTTCACTACGCAGGTTTTTGCTTAATGCTAATTGCAGGTTGGACAGAACGCAAATCAGCTATTTATGGTGTGCTGGTTGGTGTGCCGATGGTTGCGATTGGTATTAGCAGTTCTCATTTAAATGGACCGCCTTTGCTAGAAGTCATGGCTGTGACAATTATGGTCGCAGCAGGTATTTGGGTAGGTTTACTGCACTTATTGTTGACTAAGAAAATGCAATTTCGGGCTCATGCTTGGCTGTGGTTGCTGGCTGGTTTGGCACTCATCAGCGGTATGGTTTTGGCTTTACTGTATGGTTGGCGATATTACTTCCCAATACCTTCACTTTCTATTCCTAGTATGTATGCCTTGCATGGCACGCTGAATGCAATTGGATTTGCTGCACCCGCTTTGATTGCTTGGTGGTATGCGAAAATGAACATAAACCACAGTACAGACAAATAGTTAACACTACTCCTGACAATCTTCACATAACCCTCTGAGTACTAAATGCGATTGTTCAACCTTGTACTTCGAGGGTGTTTCTATTTTAGGAACCTCTATCTCTTCCAAACAGATCGTCTTATCACAAGCCTTACAATGGAAGTGAGCATGATGATCGTAGTGTTGGTGTTCAGTACAACTATCTGTACAGATCGCATACTTTGTTTTACCGCTACCATCTATGGCCTGGTGGATGATGCCTTTTTGTTCAAAGGTGCGCAAAGTTCGATAAAGAGTGATACGATCCAAGTTCTCAAACTGGGCTTCTAACGCACCTTGTCCATAGGCTTGATCGGATTCTAAAAACGCATTTAAGACCTTGATTCTCACCTCTGTTTTCCTCAAACCATTGTCTTTCAGTAGTTTAATTATTTTTTGCTCTTTCATAAAAACTCCATTTATAAAAATCTATTTCATCATGTAACAATATTGCATTAACGAATGTTACTTTTGCGCTCTCAAAAAAATGCGTTCAGGTATTAAGAGCGCATTAATTATTTTGAACAACTTTCAACTCATTTCAAGCTTAAAAATTATGCGGGATAAATTTTTCGGTAGTCACTTAGATTTTTTAGGATTTTTTGCTTCTCTACTTTGTGCAATTCATTGTATCAGTTTACCGCTGCTACTTTCCATTAGTGCACTAAGCGGATTAGCTTGGCTAGAAAATGAATTTATAGAATACGGAATCATTTTATTTAGTTTGATTGTCGCTTCTTGGTCACTTGGACAAAGCTATTTCAAATATCGCATTAAATTAGATGCGATTATCGTCGTTGCTATTGGATTTGGTCTTGTCTTTTCTGGTCATGTTCTATTCGAAGCACTTGAACCTGTCTTAATGATGCTTGGTGGTAGTTGTATCGCTTTCGCTCATTTTTTGAACTGGAAAATGATAAACAGACGCAAAACTCCTCGGCTTGTAACTTCTTAAAAATCAAATACTTGAAAAACCTTTCCTAATATAAACCACAAGCACTCTTTTACCCCATTGCTGCTACCCGTACCATTTTATCTTCTAGTTCGTGCACTAATTCCATAAAGCGCGGTGCACGCTTCGTATCTCTATTTCTCTCAAAAGGCAAATCAACGTGCAAGTGTTCTACAACTTTAGATGGCGGCGATTTCATGATGTAAACATCGTCGCCCAAGTAAATCGCTTCTGAAATATCATGTGTTACAAATACGATGGTTGGATGAAATTTGTGCCATAAATTAAGTAATAAATCCTGCATTTGCAAACGCGTATTCACGTCTAATGCTCCGAAAGGTTCGTCCATCAACAAGATATCAGGATTGGCAATCATACTTCTAGCAATGGCAATGCGCTGCAACTGACCACCAGAGAGTGTCGGATATTGCGCAAATTTGTCTTCATGTCCTGCCAGCCCTACCAATTCAATCATCTCACGTGCTTTTTCCTCGCGCTCTTTCTTTGAAATTCCTTTGTATTTCAATGCCAAAGCTACATTGTCCAAAACGGTAATCCAAGGCAAGGAAGAATATCTTTGAAAAACCATACTCACGCGCTGCGAACTATCAATCGGTTTGCCGTTCACCATAACTGTTCCCGTCGTAGGCTGCTGTAAACCAGCGATATAGCGCAGAACCGTCGATTTTCCACAACCTGACATTCCCATCAGTACCACAAATTGTCCTTGAGCAGGTTTGTCTTCTACCAAAAAAGTTAGATCTTTAATGACATAATTTGCACCACCATCGTAGCTTTGGCTAATATTTTGGAGTTCGATGATGTTTTTTAAGTCCGTATCTTGGAAAGGCATTTGTGTTGTTGATTTGTTTATTGGCTGAACTGTTGATCTGAGAGCGGCTTGCTGAGAATGCTTTTGTGTTTACATTCTACTTACGCCAAAAATAGCATAATTATTTGTTTGTTGATAACTCTTCTTCGGTCGTGGCAACTTTCATAAAAAGAAGCGTGTTGTAAAATTTTCTTTGCGCCTTCACGTCTTTGCGTGCGTTCTTCTATCAACTATAAAACTCAAAACTTTGATTGCGGTTATCAATTACAATGCTGGAAATGTTCGCTCGGTACTTTTTGCTTTGGAGCGTCTAGGCGTCGATGCAAAACTGACTGCTGATCATCAGGAAATTCGGACAGCGGAGAAAGTGATTTTTCCAGGCGTTGGAGAAGCCAATTCTGCAATGGCGTACTTGCGTAAACATGGCTTGGATAATGTCATCAAGAGTTTGACACAACCCGTTCTGGCAATTTGTATTGGGCAGCAGTTGCTCTGCGAACATTCAGAAGAAAACGATACCAATTGTCTGGGCATTATTCCTCAAAAAGTACGTTTGTTTCGACCTGAACAGCGAGAAAAAGTGCCGCACATTGGTTGGAATCAGATCCGTGACTTAAAAAATGGCGTTTTTGATTCTTCTTTAGAAAAGGAGTATGTCTATTACGTCCACAGTTATTATGTAGAATTAGGAAAATATACCACAGCAACGACTGATTATGTCCTTCCATTCAGTGCAGGTTTACAGAAAGATAATTTCTATGCTACACAATTTCATCCAGAGAAATCGGGCGGCGTAGGGGCAAGGATTTTAGAGAATTTCCTGAAGATTTGATATAGTTACTTCACAGAGAGATTTGCCTCAATTCGTTCAAATCTACCTAATATCAGTAATTTCCCATGTGATCTAAAAGGTGACTTGCTGACGGGCAACTAGAGCTTCTACTGACACCCCATAAGTCCAAAACCCTTAATTCTAAAGCCTCGTAGAGGCGAACTATGGGTAGAACTGTCCAGATTTTCCTGATCTAAGCGCCGCAGGTGCGAACTGTAGCAGGGTCATAGTACGTACCTACGGCACTTGATAACATTTTAAGCATTTTTCCTACCAATAGTACATCCCTAGCGGGATTTTTGGATGTGTAAAAATTTGTGGGGTGTTGATAGAACTAGAGCTTGCCTGTCATCTCTAGCGTTTTAGATGACAGGCAAACTCTAGTTGCCCGTCATCAGATAGCATTCTAGGCTATATGAGAAACTGCTGGTCTAATCTGCGTCTCTATAATAACTAATTGATTCTCTGCATTTTATAATATTCAAATCATAATCTGACCACTTCTCACACGATCTGACCCGTTTCAAATCATCATTTGCCGCGACTTACCTCTCCTTTCACTTCATCTTTGCAGTGTTCTTTTTTTCGCAGGAAATTTAAAATTACTATAAAAATGAAATGCTCAATATTACTTCCAATTCTATTTACTTTCTCCTTCTTTGCTTCTGCTCAACAAGATTTCTTTATGACTGAAGAAGATGAACAATCTTACACTTTGTCAGAAAAGATGGAGCAGCATAAAGTCAACGGTGCAGCCCTAGCCATTATTCGAAATTTTGAATTGGATACCACCATTCAACTCGGATTTAAAGATCAGGAAAATAATCTTTATGTTGATCAAAATACGCTTTTCCAAATGGGTAGTATGACGGGCGCGACTGTAAAATTTGCGGTAATGCGCTTAGTGAATGATAAGAAAATTAAATTGGATGATCCCGTGAATCAACACTTGAAGACGTGGAAAATTGAACAAAAAGGATTTACCAAAAACGCTCCGATCACCGTGCGAGATTTGCTGCTAGAACGTCGTGGTTTCAATCCAGTTTACAAGCCAAAAGGTTACATAGCAGGTTCAGAATTGCCTACCATCGAGCAGATTTTGAATGGAGAAAAGCCTTCCAATCTGCCTGCACTTTCCTTAGATAAAAACAAGTCCAAAAAATCCTCACTTGCCAATGATTTGATCTTGCAGAAACTGCTAGAAGATGTGCATGGCAAAGATTTTCCGACTTTAATGCACGAACAAGTTTTTAAACCGTTGGACATGAAAAATTCTTTAATCGCTGCAGAATTAACAACGGCATCGAAGCAAAATGCTTGTGTGGGGTACAATGAAAATCTAAAGCGAATAGAAGGTGACCGTCGAGTGTACCCAGAGTTGGCACATTCGGGTTTGTGGTCAACTCCCGTTGATTACGCTAAATTTGTATTGCATATTTTCAAAGCTGCTAAAGGATTGGACAACAGCTTATTGCGTAGAGACCTAGCTATTCTTGGCGTGAAAGCACAGCACGAAAATGAGGCTTTGATCTTACTAGAAAAAACAGAAAATGGTCGCAATTATTGGGGCGGCGCAACCAAAGGATTCTACTGCCAATTTGAAGCCAGTTTAGACGAAGGTTGGATAGTAGTCGGTTGCTCGAATCGGGAGTTAGCTTGGCAGTTTGTAAATTGGAATTTGAATATGCGTGGGATAGAGTATGCTAGGCGTGATTAAGAAGGAGGAGAACGTAGATTGGATGAATGTGAGACAGATTTTTTAGCAGTGATAGGCGATTCTCTTGGTCCGTGATCAAGCGTACATTGCGCTTACTCAACATTTACATGATTCAAAAAAAGTTGCAATATGAGAACTTCATTTTTAATATTATTCTATTCTCTTGTATCTTTTGTCGTGAAAGCACAAGAGACACTCATCATTTTTACGCAAGCTAGTGACACTCATTTCATTGAGACTACTCTGCCAGAAATCAAGGCTTTTGCTAATGAAAATGACATTGAAATAATAGAAAAGGATGCACAAAATAGTGTGCCAGCAGAAATTACGACAACTCCCGCAATAATCTATCAGAATGCACGCGGACGCTCAATTTATTCGAGTCGCTACGCAGAGCTTTCTACGATTAAAAACTTCATACGGACGAGCAAAGTTGTGCCGCAACGTCAAGCTGACTTGCAGAAGACGGAGGTTTTGGTTTGGGAAAGCGGAAAGAGTAAAATCATTGCAGATTTGAAGATCACAGCAGCAAAAGGAAAGCTACCCAATGATTTGAATCCAACCAAATTGGAAGAAATCACCCGAACGATCTTTGATGAGCGTATGGGTAGCTTTTCCTTTCAAAATCAAGTCAGTTTGCAGCGAACAGATCGCGTTTTCTACTTAGATATTCATCCTTACTTTGGTAAAGCCAATCAGTGTTTTCTTTCACTAGAAATTTATTCACAATACAGTTGCAAAGACCCGATTTTCTCCAATTTCACTGCTCCATTGCAAGGAACTTCGACGGATTTAGAAGGTTTATTGCAACAAGCTGCAAAATTATTGGAAAAGCAAGTCGTTTACCAGGTTTCCAATTCTATCATTGGTGATGCTTTCAATCCAATAGCAGCAAATGTGCCCACTGTTAGCTGGGAATCCTTGGGATTGTCGCTTCCAAAAAAAGACACGCAAGCAAACATCAATTTAACGACTGTACCTGAACTTCCTCAAAAATGGGATTTCTATCAAGCTCTTGATGCTTCCACTCCTATCGTTCAATTTCGGTTTATGGCGCCTTTGGATCGTTATGTTGGGGAGATTAGAAAGATAGAAGGTGACTTGCAATTCACTGATAATCAAATGAAAGGAAAATTCATCGCCGATATGCAAAGCCTCACGATGGGTATGGAAAGTTTTGATTACAATGTGCTGAACAAATATGTAAGAGCCTACAAATTTCCTGCTTCAAGTTTTGAATTTAGTAGTCCGATTAGCTTCGATCAACTCACCTATGGCGAAACGCTAAATACTACCGTACAAGGTACTTTTGAATTGATGCGCAAAGAACATCCCGTGGAAGTAGCTGCTCAAATTACGCCCATCGTGGATGAATCTGGACAGCCCCTTTTGCAAATCAGTGCTTCTTTTGAGTTGAATGTTGTTAATGATTTTGGGATTAAAGGACCTGATGGACCTTCACCTGCGCGAGAGATGATGCAGTTTGATTTGAATTTTTTGATGGTGGGACGAAGTGGGAATGCGGATTAAACAATTTGTACTGATTTTCGCAGATTTTTTGATGCGAGGGTTGTTGCGAACAAAAATTATCCAATGACGGGAAGTAACTAGATAATGAGAATAACCGATGTGTTAAGTTTCCTAACCTAACACGATTATCTGCTCGCTTCCTAACGAGTAATTTAACCCAATCTTTCAATATCATAGCCTGAATCAATCGTATGACTAATTGAACCCAAAAAAGGTTCTTTGACAATTTTTGCAATTTAGCGTAAGAGCCGCATCGCTGCCTTTGGCAGCTCGCGGCAAAGGTTTTTAAAAGGGCAGACATCAAGTTCTATGAGACAGAACTTGATGTCTGCCCTTTTAAACCTCCTCCTGACCGAGCAGCGAAGCTGCGAAGGTCGGTAAATATGCGTTTAGTAAAATTTGTCAAAGAATCCAAAAAAACAATACAACTAATTGATTATCAAACACTAAAAATACATTATGAAAAACTTAGGAATCATCTTTTTCATCCTCACTTTAGCACTACTTTCTTTCACTTTCACACAAATTGAAGTAGAAGAAGTAGGCAATAGCCCAGGTATTATTCAAGCCATTGGAGATGCGGGTTCACCGCAAGTTTTTACTTTTCAAAAGTGGGAATTTTCTAAAGCAGAAATGCCAGAAAATAAAATTGAAAATATACAGTTGGAAATCGAAATTAATACTTCCTCCTTGACTTGTGACTGGAAAGATTTACAAAAAAGTATTCGCAAGAAGAAGGACTATTTCTATGTGAAAAAATTTCCCAAAGCAATTGTCAAAATTGATGGAGCGGAAGCAGCAGAAGATGGAAAGTATAAGACACAAGCGATGTTGACGCTGAAAAAATATACCAAACCCGTGGAATTAATTTTCACTGTCGAGGGTAAAGAAGTGAAAGGCGAAGGAGTCATCACACGACAAGATTTTGGTTTCACGGGCGGCGGACCTAAAGATGAAGTACCGATTAGTTTTGAGGTGACTTTACCGTTTTAAGCAGTTTTCCAAATTCTTAATAATAAAACTTCCAACCCCAAAAACACCAATGCCAAAATCAAACACCAACGCCAAAGCACTATACCCTGACTTCGCTCACCAATCAATTGCTCAAAGTTCGCTCTAGCAGTTGCGCTGATAATATTGATATTTTCGTCAACCAAATTTTTTAAATCTGCTTCGTTGTAATAGCTCAAATTAGACTCTTTGCGGTCGTAATTAAAGGCGTATTGATGTAGCTTTTCGTCGGAGTCGAGGAAAAGATTGTAAAAACCTGCTTGCTGGATTTGATTGTTGATGCCGAGTAAGACGTTGGAGCGAACGACACGCTGTTCAGGGATAAATTCGTTCGCATTACTACGCAATTTGTAGACCTGCTCGGTTTGGGAGATTTTATGGTCAGCTTCTAGCAATTCGTCTTGTCCAATGGTGTAAGCAATTTCAGGAGTTTCGCCAGAAGAAATCGCCATTTTGAAGATCATAGGGACAAAAATTTCACCATTGCGCACCAAATCGTTGACTTGCTCATTTAATGGCGCAGCACAAACATAAAGATTACCTTGCCCCACTTGATATTTCGTCAAAAATGGATTACCATCACGGTAGGTCAATAAGTTTTCCTGTCTTCTGCTACTGAATTCACTTAAAATAAAATTCGCTTGCGTGTTTGGCAATTTCAAATTTCTACTGGTGGATTCAAACACATCATCAAACACAAACTCATCCGTATTGATGCCACCAACTGCGCGAACTTGCTGCTCATAGCGGCGCAATTCGTTTGCTGGAAAGCTGTTGAAAAGACTGTTGTATGTACCAATATTTGCGCTAGAAGAAGGGAACACTAGCAGGTTCCCACCATTGCTCACAAACTGATTCAGTTCAGAAGACAAACCCGATGAAATACTATTCAAATCATTTAGAATAATCAATTGATAATCCGAAAAACTAGAATAATCCAAGCGTTGACTGGCTTGATTGTCCAATTTAAAGTAGTTGGAATTGGAAAAGGCAGCTTGCAAATAGCGATTGGGGGCGCTTTCGTTGATGGACAACATTTTAACTTGTTCTGCGACTTGAAAAGAGAAGAAATAATGATCGTCGAACTGAATTGGATAATCCGTAATGACCAATTCGGCTTCTTGCCAACCCGTTTTTAAAACGGTAATTTGCGCCGTGTCAATTACATATTCTCCTGCTGGAATACTGAGCGTTCCAATCGGCTTATTTTGTCCACCATAATTGATCGACAAGCGCACATTTTCTGCCGCTTCGTTTCCCCAATTGCGCACTTTCACAATCAGCGCATTAGTTTGGTTCAAAATTTGCACAGGTGCATCAAACCAAGCTGAATCTATGCTGATGTTGTTTTCTTGAATGGATTGGAGCGGTACTAAATTGACTTCCATTGAAGTATCGCGCCATTCGTTGAGCGAACTGCTCACATTGCGCTGAAAGTCAGATATTTGATAAGCCACTTGATTTTCAATATCTATGGATTCTAGGGCTTGCTGCTGTCGAGTTAAGACTTTATCTAACGTCCGAACTGCAGGTCGAATGGCAATTTCATCTATCAAATTCAGCGCATCTTCTTTTCCAACCATTCGTTGATGACGTCCCTCAAAATCATTCGTCAATACCTGAAACCGATCTTCTTCCGCGTATGCACTTACGATTTCGCGAGCACGCTGTTTCGCTTTTTCTAGCAATGGTACATCCTCGCTCAATGCCTCCATGCTAAAGGAATTATCCACATAAACACTCACTGCTTTTTTTCCTTGCTTCACTTCTGTGTCTTGCGGCAGAAAAGGTTGTGCGAAAGCAAAAACCAACAATGCTAAAGCTAACAAACGCATCAACAGCACCAACAAATTGCGCAAGCGAGAACGCGCACTCGTTTCCTCCTTTACTTCCTTCAAAAAGCGCACATTGGTAAAGTAAACTTTCTTGAATCGGCGAAAATGAAAAAGATGGATGATAATTGGAATCGCTAATGCCAACAATGCCCACAAAAATCCTGGATAGAGAAATTGCATATGTTTTGAGATGTCAGATAATTGTTGATTTGATGAACTGTTGATTTGTTGATCTGACTTTCATCAATCGGTATTTCGATAAAGCAATAAAAGACCTTTCACAAACTAGAAGATGCGAATATAATGGCTTTTTTCTTCTATTGTTGTAAATGAAATGTGAGCAGAAATAAAAAAGTCTGTCCCGAGCGGGACAGACACATCAAAACAAAACGAAAAACCAACTTTAAACAAGTCTTTTAACTATTAGGGTTAACCTTTGGATATACTTTTTGTTTCGGGACGAAATGTTAAGGAAATATTAAAAAAAATTATATCTCTATAACTACGACTACATAACGCAACAAGTAGGGGTAATTGTTCAAAGAAATCGTTAATTTTTTTAGCCATCGGAAAAAAGCCAGTTTGTAATAGTTTGCCCTATTCCATGCCGTCGCTTTTTCTATATCTTTGACGCCCTTTGGAAGCGGTAGCTTACTCAAAGTCACTTGATAGAAGCATCATTTTGTGATTTTAGCGAAACAGAGATTAAACCATAAATTGAAATGAGAAACTTACTATTTCTATTCCTTTTTTTGGCAAATATTAATGTCTTTGCTCAAAAACAACTCATCAATGTCAATGGACTTAATATCAATGTAAATGTCATTGGACTTGAAAATCGGGAAGAAGGGCAGCCAGTTGTCGTCTTTGAAAGTGGACATGGCGTTCCTATGGATAATTGGAATAGGGTGCTGGAAGGTGTTGCGCAATTAGCACCTCTTGTAACTTACGAGCGAGCAGGCATTGGTGAATCAGAGGCAATCGAAGAGAAACCAACGATTAAGAATGTAGCAGATAGGTTGGTTAGTATACTGAATCATTTAGAGATACCGCCACCTTACATTTTAGTTGGGCATTCACTAGGTGGATTGTACGTTCGTGGATTTGCTATTCATTATCCTGACTTACTGGCTGGTTTAATTATTGTTGACCCAGCTGACTTTACAGAAACCCATCAGAATAAGAGAGCTTATTATGAAGTACTAGGTTGGGAAGAAGCTAGAGTAGATAGTTTGATGCAATCCTTCATAGACAAGCGCAATACTAGACACCTCAAAGCCAATCCACCTATTCGCAGAGAAGGAGAATATTTAGAAGCGATAAGAGCAAGAGATTTTGAAGAAATAGCGACGCATCAATTACCCAATATTCCAGTGCATATGCTAATCGGTGGCAGGTTTGATTTACCTGAAAAATTTCGATCTAAAACCTATGATGACGAAGCCCTTTTTAGATCAAAAATGAAGCACAGAATGACGCGCTGGCTGGAAGTGGTGCAATCTGTAGAAAAAGGAATGCTTTTTTACAGTAGCGATGCAGGACATTATGTCCATTATGACGATCCCGAGCTACTAATCTCTAGCGTGAAGATTGTCTTGAGTGATTATGAAATGCTTAAAAATAAGAACTAATTTTTTGACACCTAACAATAGTTTTTCTCAAAGAAAAGCGTACGCGCTCACTTGCATAATTTCTAACTATGTGAGTTATGCGAAAATACTATTTGTACTATGTGGTTAACAAAAACAACATTTATCAGGAAAAAAACATAAATAAACATGGCTAAAATGAATTTTGGGGGCACGGAAGAAAATGTGGTGACCCGCGAAGAATTTCCTTTAGATAAAGCATTAGTAACCCTAAAAGACGAGACAATTGCAATTATTGGTTATGGCGTGCAAGGTCCTGGACAGTCGTTGAACTTGAGGGATAATGGATTCAATGTCATTGTCGGACAGCGCAGTCCTTCCAAATCTTGGGATAAAGCAGTGAACGACGGTTGGGTGCCAGGTGAAACGCTATTCTCTATCGAAGAGGCTTGCGAAAAAGCAACGATTATACAATATCTGTTGTCTGACGCAGCGCAGATTGCGCTTTGGCCAACCATTAAAAAGTACTTGACAAAAGGTAAAGCACTGTATTTCTCACATGGCTTTGGGATTACTTATAAAGAACGAACAGGCATTGTCCCTCCAGATGATGTGGATGTGATCTTAGTCGCACCAAAAGGTTCTGGAACGAGTTTGCGCCGTTTGTTCGTAGCTGGTCGTGGTTTGAATTCTAGTTATGCGATCTTTCAAGATGCGACTGGCAAAGCACATGAGCGTGTAGTGGCATTAGGTATTGGGGTTGGTTCAGGCTATTTATTTGAAACCACTTTCAAGAAAGAAGTATATAGTGATTTGACTGGTGAGCGTGGTACTTTGATGGGTGCGATTCAAGGACTTTTCGCAGCACAATATGATTTATTGCGCAGTAAGGGACACTCTCCATCCGAGGCTTTCAATGAAACAGTGGAAGAAGCGACCCAATCACTCTATCCGCTCATCGCCGAAAATGGAATGGATTGGATGTACGCGAATTGTTCGACTACGGCACAGCGCGGTGCATTGGATTGGTGGAAGAAGTTCCGCGATGCGACTGCTCCAGTTTTTGCAGAGCTTTACGAAAGTGTAGCCGCTGGCAACGAAGCACAATTGTCTATTGACTCGAATAGTCAGGCAGACTATCGTGAGAAATTAGAAGAAGAATTGAAGGAGTTGCGCGAGAGTGAGATGTGGCAGGCAGGAAGAACCGTGCGTGGCTTGCGTCCTGAGAATCAGGAATAGAAATTTGTTGAACTGTTGATTTGATAGAGCGGCAAATAGTGAAATGAAGGATATTAAAAGCGGATACTTTCTGGATGGAAGTGTTCGCTTTTTTTGTTATCAGCAAGAACTTGATATGGTATTAGTTTTTGCATTTTGACTTGAGTTCAAGTCAAAACTATCCATAAAATGATTTGAACTCAAGTCATTTTTCAATTTATTCAGTTGTAGATCGCTTTCTTATTGCCCAAACTACTCCAATTTGTCCGTTTACATACCAATCATCTGCACTTTCAACAATACGATCTAAATCATCTGTATTAGAAAATCGCCATGCTAAATTCATATTCATAGCTACATCTTCATTAAAAAATAGTCGAAATCCACCTCCTACCTGTAAGGCAAAATAACCTGTAAGAATAGAACAGAAATCATTACACGCTTGGTTCATTAGTGCATTAGGTTTGTCATAATTGAGGTTAGCGGCTGTGACTCCTCCTCTAAAGTAAGGTTGAAGAGCTTTTGTATGACTACTTATTTTTCCATCTAAATCTATTCCTTTTATCTTGATTCTCTTTAGCGGATACCAATCTAGCAGTGCATTAAATTCTCTTGCTGAAATTTGAAAATCACCTCCTTCTTGACTTTCGAAGGTGAGGTGCGTGTAATTTCCTGATAAGGCAAGCGAAGAATTGAGATGACGCCTTATTGTGACGCTAATATTTGGGAAACTGTTTGGTGTTGAGGCTGCAAGCTCACCTTTTAAACTAGAACCACCAATATTGCCTTCTACTTCGAATTGCCTTTGCGAAAAAGAAATAGTACTAACCATTAAACAGAAGAGAAAAAGACCAAAGAATTTAAATTGAGTCATAATTAATAGGTTTTAAGTTTAGCAACAAAGGCGAAAGTATTTTTGATGAATTGATCGCCCAATGTTTATTCTAAAACGAAAAATATGCCTTTGAATTGTTGCTCGAATGATTCAACTTGCGAACAAGAGCCATAGCCAAAACTCATGGGTGTTTCTGTTAAGATTGAAGAATTTGCTTACCATTAATTACCTGTCAAATGAGCGCATAATAGCATCTTAATAAAACACCAAGGTGATCCATGTTGCAAAACGTGACAATCTTTTCCCACTAAAATTTTTCACCCCCAAACAATGCCTTATTCCATCTGTTATTAAAACTTTGTGCTTTGAAAAAATAAATTGCTCATGAAACAGAAAAAAGTAAGTTTCTCTCATTATCTAAAATATTTTCCAGAGTTGGAACTGCCGATTACTTTAGGCGAAGAAACACATCATGCCTTTAGCCAAAAAAATGATCCGCTACCGCCTTTGGCGATTCAACAGTTCATTTTGCCTTTGGAAAAGGAGGAGGAAGAGGAAGATTTGATAGAATACGTGCCTTGTTTCAAAATTCCGAAGACAGATGGTTTTCATGCAATTGTGTATTGGAAAGCGGGATTGTTAAATTATCAATATATGTTGGTGACCTATGCACCAAAAGGCGAATTGATTGATACACGTGTCATTGCAGGAACGTTTTCGGATGGAAAAAGTATGACCAATTCCGTCGCAACCATCGAGGAAGATTTAATGATTTATGTAGTGACGGGACATTCTGCTCATGCGGAGGAAGTCTATGATGCTGGGGCTTCTACAACTATTGATTTGGAAATTTTACCAGATGGTTCGATCATCAATGCGATTGGATGACGAGAGTTTTTGTCATATTAGCCTTATTGTTTGGAACGATTTATGTGTTTTTGATTCCTCCTTTTCAAGCACCCGATGAAGTGCATCATTTTTATAGGAGTTACCATGTGGCAGAAGGTAATTGGATAGGAGAAAAGACCGAAGATCAGCGTTTTGGAGGAGTGCTGCCAAACAGTTTGGAGCAGTTTTCTAATGCGTTTCGATATTTACGATACGCGCCAGAAGCTAAGACTAATTTAGATAGTCTGAAAAAAGTGGCGCAAATTCCTTTACTTACTCAAGATACCGTTTTCCTAGATTTCCCTAATGTCGCTTACTATGCCACTTCTGCTTATTTGCCGCAGTCTGTAGCGGTAAGAGTTGGTGTATTACTAGAAATGCGTCCCATTTACTTGTTTTATCTTACACGTTTTATCAATCTACTTTTCTGGATTACTTTCCTCTATTTTTCCCTAAGAGTTCTACCTTTTCATCAATTCACTTTTGCTTTTCTAGCCTTACTGCCAGCTTCCTTGGTTTTTCATGCAGGTATCAATGCAGATGCGGTGACAAATGCTTGCTGCTTCCTACTCTTGACGCACATTTTAGCCTTGATTTTTACAGAAAAAAGCATTCAAAAAAAGCAGTTTTGGCTATTGGTTTTGTCTACAATCATTACGATCAACAAAGTCGTCTATGCACCGATTTTCCTACTTTTTTGGCTCATTCCTATTCGTAAATTTGGTGGCAAAAGAAACTACTTTTTGCTCAATTTAGGGCTACTCATTTTTCACGCAGCTTTACTTGCTATTTGGTATAAAATAGCGGGCAATCTCTTCATTCCTTATGATGAATACAATCCACTTTTCCGAGAAGATAAGCAATTGAATCCGGGTGTTGCACCACTGGCACAACTGGATTTCATTTTATCAGAGCCGTTGGAATTTCTAAAAATTCTTTTTAGCTCTTACTTGGAAATATTTCCTTACACTTTGATTCATTATGTCGGAAAATTTGGCTGGGAAGGAAATTATTTGCCCATTTGGATGCTATTCATTTTATTGTTGGCACTTTTGGTAGTTCCGATTTTAGATCAGCATAAAAAAATTGAGCTACGCCCTTGCCATCGCTTAGCTTTCATCAGCATTGGACTGATCATGATGCTCGCTTTTTCCGTCGTCATTTATATGCAGTGGAATGCACCGCGCGACCCTCAAATCACAGCACTTTCGGGACGGTATTTCATTCCTATCTTTCCATTATTTTTCTTAGCACTTTATCAGCGAAAATGGAAATGGCTTCGTCAAAATCAGCTAAAAATGCTGATTATTTGTATTACTGTTTTGGGAAATTTGGTTGGTATTTATAGTGTTTGGATGCGGTATTATCAGTACTAAAATAGCGTATTAGTGCTCAGTTAATTTTGGTTTAGCTAATAAAATCCCGTAGGGATAGAATATGGGTAGAAACTATACCTAAGGTGTTTTTAAGTGCCGTAGGTACGAGCTGTAGTACGCACCTACGGAGCTCGAAAAGCGATTCATTATAAAATTGCTACCCATATTTCGTCCTGCTGGGACTATTCGAGCTACTCGGTCGTTTATGTCTCGAACAAGTACAAAATACAGTATTCAAGTAATTTATTAATAGATTGTAGAATAAATTAAAATTCAAATCATATATTTGTTCTACAATTTAGTAATTAATAGTTTTAAAATGATAGAAACCAAACTAGGAGAATTCGAAGAAGTGCTTCTATTGCTTGTGGGAATTTTAGGCGAAAACGCCTACGCCTTCAAGATCGCAGAGGAGTTTGAAAGTCAAACTGGACGAGCGGTATCTATTGGGTCAGTGCACTCTACCCTAAATCGCTTGAGTAAAAAAGGCTTCCTAACTTCAGAAATGGGAGAACCAAGCGCGCGGCGTGGAGGTCGCCGCAAACGCATTTATGAAATCACAGCTTATGGAGAAAAAGTCTTGAAAGCGTCGCGTGACTTTAAGATGAGTTTGTGGAATCAATTTCCAGGTTTCGCTTTTCGCATTGCTTAACTCTACTACATATGAAATCTAATTCAACACCACCGAAGTATGCGCAGAAGTTGCTGCAAATGTTACTGAAGGAAGAGCTAGTAGAGGAAATTTTAGGTGACTTGGAAGAGAAGTTCCAAGAGATGCTAGAACAGCAATCACCTTTCCGTGCCAAGCTGAACTACTGGTATCAGACCACCAATTACCTCCGTCCTTTTGCGCTCAAAAACATACTCATCACTGAATTCAATCCATTCCTTATGTGGCGACACAACTTATTATTAAGCCTTAGAAATTTCCAGAAGGATAGCACCACTTTTTTGATTAACCTGACAGGTATGACGATTGCACTTACTTGCGTATTGCTGATTTATTTGTGGGTTGCCGATGAATTGAGCGTAGATAAATTTCACGCCAAGGATACTCAATTGTATCAAGTGATGAAGCATTCAACGAGTCCTCAAGGAGAAATCTATTCTTTTCCATGGACTCCACCGCCACTAGCCAAAGCTTTGCGTGAAGAAATGCCCGAAGTGGAATATTCGACTAGCCTAAGATTGAGAAATGACGATCAAAAAGGCATTTTAAAATATGAGGAGAAGCAACTGAAATTTACGGAGCAATATGCAGAGTCGGACTTCTTCCAAATGTTCACTTATGATATTTTGGAAGGAGATCGTAGTCGTTTTCTGCAACAAAAAGATGAAGTAGTTATTTCCGATCAACTCGCCCAAAAAGTGTTTGGAAAAACTACTGATTTAGTCGGACAAACTTTTGAATGGGAAAAAGAACCTTTTAGCGGTATTTATAAGGTTGCAGGTGTCTATAAAATGCCGCCAGCGAATGCGAGTATGCAATTTGATCTTGTTTTCCACTTCGATTTAGTTAACGATCATTTTCCAGACAATAACAAATGGACGTATGGTGGTCCAGATACTTATATTGCCTTGAAAGCAGGGACAAATCCTGCTACTTTTCAAGAAAAAATTAGTACTTATTTGCAAGAAAAAAGTAATGAAGATTATCAAACTTTATTCATTCGCCCATACTCTGATAAATACCTTTACAACAAATATGAAAATGGGAAAATAGTTGGAGGACGCATTGATTACGTTTGGTTATTTTCCATCATTGCGATTTTTGTTTTAGCAATTGCTTGCATCAATTTCATGAATTTAGCGACTGCTAAAGCTGCTAAACGATCAAAAGAAGTTGGCGTAAAAAAGGCAATAGGTGCAAGCAAAGGACACTTAATTCAGCAGTATCTGAGTGAGTCCGTCCTACTCACTTTTTTCTCTTTGTTTCTAGCCTTAGGAATCGTTTTTCTTTTTCTTCCACAATTCAATTTCATTACGGACAAGACACTCACGTTCTCTTTCTCTAGCAAAATGTTCGCCTCCATTTTAGGAATCGTCTTTCTCACAGGATTGCTATCTGGTAGCTATCCAGCATTCTATTTATCTAGGTTTGAAGCAGTTGAAGTGTTAAAAGGGAAAATTAGGCGTTCGTTTGGAGAAATTTGGTTACGGAAAGGCTTGGTTGTTTTTCAGTTTACGGTGTCGATAATTTTGATTATATCCGTATTAGTAGTTTATCATCAGATTCAATTCATTCAAAATAAAAATCTAGGTTTTCACAAAGACCAAATTATCCATTTCACCAAAGATGGTCAACTCAATGAAAATTTGAATACTTTTCTAACGGAAGTCAAAAATATCCCAACAGTTGTCAATACTGCTGGAATGGGAAGTGATTTACTTGAAAATGGATCAAGAACGACAGGCGTGAGGTGGGAAGGATACACAGAAGATAATGCCATTGCTTTCAAATATATAAGAGTTGGATACGATCTATTGGAGACCATAGGTGTGGAACTAGCAGAAGGACGAAATTTTCAGAAAGCCTTTGGTAATGAGGAAAATAAAATCATCTTCAATGAAGCGGCGATTCAAGCGATGGGACTTGAAGACCCAATTGGGAAGACGGTTCGGCAGTGGGGAGCAGATAAACAAATTGTAGGTGTAGTAAAAGACTTCCACTTTGAATCTCTTTACGAACCTATTTATCCCTGCTTTATCTTTTTAGAGGAAAATCCTTCTGAAATCATGGTTAAAATAGAAGCAGGAACGGAGAAAACGACACTTGCTCAACTAGATGCTGTCTACAAAAGATTCAATGATGGTTTATCGCTCGATTATCGTTTTCTGGATGCAGATTATGCGCAATTTTATGCCTCAGAAGAACGGATTGCCAAACTCTCTAAGCACTTCGCAAGCATTGCAATTTTAATTTCCTGCCTTGGTTTACTAGGTCTAGTCACTTTCTCCGCCCAAAGACGAAAGAGGGAAATTGGAATCAGAAAAGTACTAGGTGCGAGCACTTTCAGTATTGTCCAGATGCTATCTGCTGATTTTACCAAAATGGTTGTGGTGGCAATCATAATTGCCTTACCGATAAGTTATTATATCGCCAGTGATTGGCTGAAAGGTTTTGCTTTTAAGATTGAGTTGCAAGTTTGGTATTTTATTATTGCCAGCCTCGTCGCTTTATTACTTACCTGGTTAACGGTAAGTTTCCAAACCCTGACAACTGCAAAATTGAATCCTATTGATACTTTGAAGGAAGAGTGAAAGTTGAAAGCCTACTAGTATTTAGTCAATTTTGATTTGGCTAGTAAAATCCCGTAGGGATGGAATATGGGTAGAAACTATATCCAAGATGTTTTTTTAAGTGCCATAGGTACGAGCTGTAGTATGCACCTACAGAACTTAAAAACGATTCATTAGAAAAACGCTACCCATAGTTCGTCCCTCTAATACTATTCAAATTACTAGTCATTGCAGTCTTGACTGAGCATTAGTGACATAAAGAACTACCTTCTAAATTTATCTAGTAACTTATAAAGTCTTCGCTATTTTTTTTCATTTCCAACAACAATAAAGTAAATCCCAGCACTCCAATTTTCTATTGGTATAGCCAAATTGTTTTGAAAGAATTGCGTTTGTAGTACAATTTACCCTAAGCTATTTACGACCTTTATAGGGATACCCTGATGACTAGCAAAATCATCCACTTTTATTAGCTAAGCGTTGGGATGCTCTCATTCATTTTTCAAACTTTGGATCGGACTCGCAAATGCTGCTTTTAAGGATTGGAAGCTAACTGTTAGTAGCGCAATTCCAATACCCACAAAGCCTACTAAAAAAAATATACTCCAGTGTATATCAATACGATAAACGAAGTTGTCCAACCATTGCTGCATAAAGTACCACGCTAGCGGAGTAGCAACTACAAAACCAATCAGGACGAGCTTAAGAAAATCCTTGGAAAGCAAACCAACAATACTACTTGTATTTGCTCCCAAGACCTTTCTAATACCAATTTCTTTCGCTCGCTTTTCTGTAACATAAGCCACCAATCCAAGTAAGCCCAAGCAACTAATTAATATCGCAATGATTGCCAAGAAAGTAGCCAACTCTCCTGTACGTTCTTCGGCTTTAAATTTTGCATTGTATTCCTCATCTAAAAACTGATAGTCGAAGGGCGTAGAAGGAATAACTTCACTGAACACGTCTTCTATCTGTGCTAAAGCCTCGCGAGTTTCTAGTTGAGGGTTTAATCGCATGAACATCCAATCCAGAGATTGATTGGTAACAAACATGACAGCAGGCATAGGATTTTCAAAGGGATCGCCTTTGATCATATCCTTTACAACACCTAGTATTGTGAAAGAATACCCTTCATAGGGTTCATATTTCAGTTGCATTCCTATAGGATCTTTTAAGCCCATTAGTTTTTGTGTCGATTCAGTGATGACAAGACCTAATCGATCGCTAGGAAATTCTTTTGAGAAATCCCTTCCTTCTATCATTTCCCAACCGATAGTTTTACCATAATCGTAATTGACAAAAATGGTATTCAGGATAGGATCGAAATCTTCTGGCTTTCCCTCCCAACTGAATCCGTTGTTATTTCCTGAAGTGTTGGTTAGTGGATAGTTGCTTTCTCCAACAGCACTTACGGCTGTTGTATTATTGAGTTTACTTAGTAACACCTCTGATTTTTCAAAAAATTCGGGGGTTTGTTTAGGAATCATGATCAAATGATCGCGGTCGTAGCCTATTGTTCTGTTTTTGGCGTGTTGAATTTGCTGATAAACTACAATTGTTCCCATGATGAGAACCATAGAAACAGCAAACTGAAAGACCACTAAGACTTTCCTTGGAACAACCGCAAATTTACCTTCTCTAAAAGTTCCCTTCAATGCTCTTACGGCTTTGAAAGAGGACAAATACAAAGCGGGGTAACTTCCTGCAAGCAATCCAGTGAACAAAGTGAATCCTAAGCCAGTTACCCAAAAGCCTAATTGCCAGAATGGTAGTTGAATATCCTTTCCTGCCAGTTCATTGAACCAAGGCAATAAAAGCAATGTAGCTAATATGGCGATGCTGAAAGCGATGATAGCAATCACTACAGATTCATTCAAAAACTGACGAACAATTTGAGCGCGATCAGAGCCAATACTTTTGCGAACGCCAATCTCTTTAGCTCTTTTCTCTGAACGAGCAGTACTCAAATTGACGAAATTGATACAAGCCAATAATAGTACAATGAAGCCTATAATCCCATAAAACCAAACAAAGCGCAGGCGATTACTAGTCACATTGACACCATTCTCAAATTCATTAAAAAGATGCCATTTTTTCATTGGATGCAAAAAGAGGGCAGCTTGACTTACTTTTGCATCTTCTTCTGACATATGATTGCTTAACTCCTTTTCTATGGTAGCAGATACCGCTGCAAAATTAGTATTGGAATGAATTTGAGCATAAATCTGCATATTGCTGTTATCCCAAGTATTCGCATTCTGACCGGTCATAGTGAAATACAAATCTAAAGGCGCAATAAAAGTCGTTTCCCAGAACTCAGAATTTCTAGGTAAGTCCTCAAAAACGCCCGTCACCTTTACTTCTGTCTTATCATCCAGCCGAAGTACTCGGTCAATAGGATGGTGGTCTCCAAATAATTTATTTGCCAAGGATGCTGATAGCAGTATTGTATTTTTCTCGTCTAAGCCCTCTCTATCGCCAGATAGTATTTTCAAGCTTAGCATTTCTGGGCCATCTGCTTGCATGAAATTGCCTTTCTGTGTAAAGTTCCGATTCTCCGTAGATAGAATATGATCTTCTGCCCTTCTGGACATGACCAGATGTTTGAAGTAGTCCTTATAGTTCTCTCTTAATAAATTTCCCAGAGCTGTCGTCTGATGATCACTTGTAAAACGTTCACCATTGCTTCTACTTTGTTGCCTTTTTATGATGGCAATATTCTCATAGTTTTGGTGATATTGATTAAATGTTATTTCATCAAATATCCATAGGCTTATCAATATAACGACTAGCATCCCCAATGCCAATCCACCGATATTGATAAAGGAGTATCCTTTGTCTTTAATCAAGGTTCTTAGGCTAATTTTCAGGTAATGTTTAAACATGATGATTTCTTTTATTCGTTTCGTAAAGATTTAATTGGATTCGCCAAAGCGGCTTTCACACTCTGAATACCAATAGTGAGCAAAGCAATAGTAATCGCAGCAAGTGCTGTCAATCCAAAAAGCCACCACTGAACCTGAACATGGTAGGTAAAGTTTTCTAACCATTGATTCATGCCATACCAAGCAATAGGAGAGGCAATTAAAATGACCAGTAAAATTATTGATCTTGCTTCTTGCCTCGTCTGAACTACTAGACAGAATTTCAAAAGGAAAAGCTTCTAACAAACTGAAAGTAGCATTGCTCTCTTTTGCTTCATACAACTTTTCTCCAAATTGAAAAAAGCGTTCTAATGGATAACCTCTTGCTGCAATTGCATTAGCATCTGGAATTTTATCGGTAGCTTCTTCACTAGTGGATACGGAATAGAACGACTCACTTTCATAGTCCTGTCTGCTAAGGTATCTACCATAAATAGGCGATGCAGATTGATTATTTATCCTCCAAAAGCATCTACCTTTTGTTCCTCATTCACCCAGAGTAAGATCAGTAAACCTGCCGCAAGGCTAATGACAGAGAAAGCCTTATTTTTCCATAGGTTACGAATAGCTGACTTGAAATGGATTTTAAGCATAACTACTTCTTTCCCTGTTATGAAGCGATTTCTATGCCAAAAGCTCAAGCATCTAATTTTCAATCGCTTAGAAAGGTTTATATTATTAGAAGTGTATAAAAATGGACGCTTAGGTGTACTATTATGATACAGGGAGTGATTCCTTAAAGTATAGATAGGATAAAAAATCAGGCAATCCCTGTATCCTTTTCACAGAAAAATAGTCTCCTCTACGAATCAAAAATCTAATTCAATGCAATTCATTAAAAAATTAAGTCTCGCATTCCTATTAATGACTACTACTGCAACTTTTGCTTTTGCGCAAACTGCAGCGGTCGAAACACAACAAACATCCACTACAGTTCAAAAATTAATGGTAAAAGTGAAAGGGGTCGGTTGTCATAAAGACATTGCTGCCATTGCCAAAAATGTAAAAGAACTCGACGGAGTTAGTGCTTGCGAATCCAAAAGTAAAGGCGCGCTTTCCACCTTTGAAGTTAAATTTGATCCAGCATTGGTTACTGAAAAACAAATTCATGCTGCTATCGAAGGTACGGCTGGATGTGAGAATCCAAACGATCGCCCCTATACAGTTAAATTGTAAAATGGTGTTCGATTAGCTAACATTTCCTCTTAAAACCATTTCATAAAAATCATACTACATGAAATTTACACTGCTCTTCCTTCTATTTTCTTTCCTACTCACTGCTCAAACGATCACAGGTAAAGTGGTCAATACACAGGGAGAAGCCTTAATCGGCGCAAACGTCTATTGGATGGCAACGAGTGAGGGAATTAGTACAGATGAAAATGGGCAGTTTGAATTACAAATGAGTAGTGCAGAATCTAAAAAACTTATCGTTAGTTACATCGGTCACATCTCGGATACGATGGTGGTGACCGATGTAACTTTTCTTCAATTTGAGTTAGTGGCTAATCAGGATTTGGAGACAGTCGTCGTGCAAGGACAGCGAGATGGCATCGTTATTTCAGATATTGATGCCACCAAAACGGAGCAGATCAATTCCGTTGAACTGGGCAAAGCCGCTTGCTGTGATTTGGCGGGTTGTTTTGGCACTCAAACGACTGTGCAGCCTCAAACGACTAATGTTATCACTAATGCCAAAGAGCTGCGAATCCTTGGTTTATCAGGGGTTTACAATCAAGTATTGATCGATGGTTTTCCGATGATTCAGGGATTATCCTACACTTATGGCATCAGCAGTATTTCTGGTAGTTTGGTGGATAATATTTATGTAGCAAAAGGGGCGAATAGTGTCATGCAAGGTTTTGAGAGCATTAGTGGGCAAATCAATGTGGAAACCAAAAATCCCAAAACGGCAGATCGCTTCTATTTGAATTTGTACCTCAACAACTTCCTAGAAAGTCACATCAACGCCAATGTGACTTACAAAGTAGGCAGTTGGGATGCACTGACTTCTTTTTCAACCGTGCAGCCTGCGAGGAAAGTGGATCGAGACAATGATAATTTCCTGGATTTGCCGCTAACGACGCGTTATTCGCTGTTCAATAAATGGATCTATGGCAACGAAGCAGAATGGGGATGGAGCAGTAAAATTGGAGTGCGACTGCTATCAGAAGAACGCATAGGTGGACAGACTTTTTTTGACCCCAAAACAGATAAAGGCAGCACGCGCGCCTACGGACAAACCATCAATTTTCAGCAACCCGAATTTTATACCAAAACCAACTATCGCCTCAACGATCAGCACAACTTTGTAGCTTTCGCTTCTGGCTTTCATCAAGACCAAAATTCTTTTTTCGGCACCGCTAATTACATCGCTCAACAAAGCAATCTCTACGCCAATCTACAGCATGAACTGACTTATGGTAAACATTTGCTCAAAACGGGCATCAGTCACCGTCATCTAAGTCTTGATGAAACGATCACTTTTACTCAAAATACGGTCGAGCGCACTTACGATAGTCAATACAATCGAACGGAAAACATTACAGGAGTATTTGCAGAAAACACTCTCAATTTATTAGACAATCAACTTAGTTTAATGGTGGGTATTCGGGGCGACCAGCACAATCAATTTGGATTTCGAGTAACGCCGAGAACACTTTTAAAATACAACATTCAGCCTAGAACGACCCTTCGCGCCAGTGTAGGCAGCGGTTGGCGAACGGTTAATTTATTTAGTGAAAATATTGGTCTGCTGGTCAGTTCGAGAGACATTATTTTTGCAGAACAGTTAGAACCAGAAGAAGCGATCAATGCGGGTATCAATTTAATCCACAAATTTGAATCAAGAAGCGATCAAGTTTCGGGCTATCTTAGTGTTGATTTCTATCGCACGGACTTCCAAAATCAGATTTTTCCAGACTACGACAGCAACCCACAGAAAGCCATTATCCAAAACTTCCGAGGCGAAAGCGTGAGCAATGGTTTTCAGGCAGAATTATTTGTGCGATTGGGGCAGCAATTTGAAGTGAAAGCTGGCTACAACTATTTGGATGTCTATCGAATACTAGGGGAAGAAAAGCAGTTACTTCCTTTCAATCCAAAACATAGATTGCTTGGAACTTTCAGTTTTAAACCACGCCACAATAAATTTCATTTTGATGTAAATGCGCATTGGTTTGGCGAACAAAGATTGCCCAATACGCAGTCCAATCCCATCGAATTCCAGCGTCCCGATTTTTCAGAAGCCTTCTCCCTCGTCAATGCTCAATTCACTTACAACTTCAAGCGATTTGAGCTATACTCGGGCTGTGAAAACATCTTCAATTTTCGTCAAAATCGTCCGATCATTGGTTGGGAAAATCCTTTTGGTGCTTACTTTGATACTTCTTCTGTTTGGGGACCGACACGTGGACGAGAGTGGTATTTGGGGATGAATTTTAGGTTGGAGAAAAGAAATGGATAGCCCCTAAATACCCTTCTATTGCTTAGGAAGTAGCAAATATGAAACCTACTCATTCTGCAAACTCTTTACGGGATTGGCTAAGGCTGCTTTTACTGAACGCAAGCTGAACATTGTCGAAACCATATCCGCTATTTCTTCACTCAACAACAAAAGCACTATCGCTTCAAACCATGTTTGTTCAAAAAATCTACAATAGCTATACGTACTTTCGGTGATATTCTATAAAAGTGCCAATAGCTTCTATCTTGACCTAGAATGATCCACTTGCGCGCCATTTCCATTCCATGCTCTGCATTATGAACCATGATAGCAGTCATTTGATCCTCTCTTCCTTCAAAGTAGGTGTTTAGGGTTTCTATATTTTCTTTGTAAGGAACAATAAAATCATCTTCTCCATAAAGGGCTAGAAACGGTTTATTGTAATTTGAAAGAATATCTTTTGGATCGTAGTCATGTCTTCTCACCCACAAATCACTAATCGCACTAGCAGAACTAGGAATATCCGTGTCTTCCAACAGTGCTCGCCATCGATTCTTTTCTGCAAGCAAGAGCAAATTTTCCATCTTGGTAAAAGTCTCTGCTGATGGTTTTGCATTAAGCATCAGATCGGTGTAAGTCATTAATTCCTTACGTATTGGCTCACTCAAGCCATAAAAATCAGCACCATACATCGCCGATTGAAGCTGCTGATCTTTTACTGAAGTGGAAGGACCGACAATACTGATCATGAAGTCAAAGTCTATATTTTCTTCTGCTTTAACCATCGTCCATCCACCTGCACTGACCCCAAGCGTGCCTACTTTTGAAAATGGCTTATCGCGATTATCAAGGTATTTTTTCACAGCTATCAAATCAGTTGCTAAATCTTTAATCGTTGCACTTCCACAATCTCCAGTTGATTTGCCTGTTCCACGTTTTTGATAAGTCATCACAGCGATACCATACTTTCTTAAAAACTTCGCATAGAGATTATACTCTGTCTCGTCCGCACCACAGCCTCTGCCGCCGACAAAAATGATAACTGTATTAGTAGGATTGCTGTGAGGTAAGTGTAGGTGACCATATAGTCTGCTGCCATCAGAATTGATAGAAACTTCTTCGATGCTATAGTTTGGTGCAGGTCTTTCTGCCACTTTTTTGAGGTGCATGTAAATGGTGGGGGTCAAACCAATCAGTTGCCCAACCATCTCTAAGTTTTCGATATCCAGTACCAATTCCGTTCGACCATAACCTGTTCCAAAAGTTATTTTACCCACAGAATCTACTTTTACAGGAACTTCAAATCCCCAGTAAGTTGGATTCCATTCGTCCATCATTTGTAGCCCGTACAATTGACCATCTCTCTCGTAAAAATCGACTTCTATCTTTTGATAAGAATTGCTTTTGATAAAAGCACCTTCCCAAGAACCGATCAGTTCATTGGTCGTCTTCATCTGGTTCTGGGCAAATAGCGCTTGTGAAATGAAGAGAAACAGGAACATTAAATTTTTCATTATCAAGTATTTTTATTGTTGTATTGTTTATTTAGATCGTAATATACCAGACAGTATCTTTAATGTTTCTTATTTGTTTTTCAATCCAAATCTTATTACGAAGCGAGGTACTTTATTTCAATTCTACTACTTCATCTTCTACTAAAATATCTACTAATGAGTTAGCATATTTTCGAGCATTTCCTGTTCCTAGATTTGAGAAACAAACGACAGTTAATTCGTTCTTAAGAAAACGCATTATATAGCTACTAAATCCCCAGTCACCACCATCGTACGATACAATTTGGTGACCATTGAAGTCGCCAAATACCAAGCCGAAAGCATCATTAGTTTTGCCATGGTCAAATTGCATCGTTTGGTGCATAAGTTTATAAAATTGCGCTCCTCCGAATGTCTTTGACTGAAAATTGACAACCCACTTTTTCAAATCATTCATAGTCGTGTAAACACCACTTCCACCATAGTGTGGCGAGTTACGATGAATCTGCAAAAAGCCCTCTCCACGTTCTGGTAAATAGTTCTCTTCTATTAACCAATTGGTATTTTCCTCATCCCTATAATTGTAGCCTAGTGCTCGATTGGGAATAATTTGAAAAATGTCATCATTGACAAATGTATTCTCCATCTCTAAAGGTTTGAAAAGGCGTTTCTGAATAAAACTTGAAAAGCTTTCACCTGAAGCCTTTTCTACTATTTTAGTCAATAGCATATAGTTGATATTGCTGTACGACCACTGTGTACCAGGTTTGTACATCAGCTTTTTATTACTTAATGAAGCCTCAATTGCCATATCAACATTAAAAAACTGCAAACTACTCCAGTCCTGCTCGTTGTCTCTTTCATTATAGTAGTAGTCATTGATACCACTAGTCATGTAAATCAAATGTTTGATCTGAATCGTGTGCTTGTATTTTGGGAATTTGGGTAAGTACTGTTTGACTGGATCATCTAACGTGATTTTCCCATCCATAATAAGTAAAGCAACACAAGCAGCGGTAAATTGCTTGGATAAAGAAGCGATATTAAAGGCAGAATTAGCGCTTATTGGAATCTGATGTTCCAGATTGGCAAGTCCATACCCTTTTTGGAATAGAAAATCATCATTCTGAATGACACCAATCATGTATCCTGGTGTCGTCGCATCTATTTGGTCAAATAAAGCATCTATCTTTTGTACAGTTATTTCTGATACTTGAGACATCAGTTGAGTATAAGATAGCGACAAGAGGTAAATAAGAACAAAAAATAATTTAATCTTCATCATTTATATTTTATTCGTTTCTCAAAGCCTTAATCGGATTTGCAACTGCTGCTTTCACAGACTGAAAACTCACTGTCAAAAAAGCAATACCAATAGATAACACACCTGCCACTACAAAAAACCACCATTGAATTTCAATGTGATAGGTAAAGCCTTCTAGCCATTGATTCATAAAGTAGTAGGCAAGCGGAGAAGCAATAAATAAAGCTAATACGACCAGCAATAGAAAGTCTTTAGAAAGTAATGCTACGATGCCACCAATGCTCGCTCCCAATACTTTTCGGATGCCAATTTCTCTTGTTCGCTGTTCCGCCACAAAAGAAACCATCGCAAACAAACCTAAGCAACTGATAAAAATGGCCAACAAGGCAAAGAAACCAGCCAATTTTCCAACTCGTTCTTCTTCTCCAAATTTTTGAGCATAATCTTGATCGACGAATTCATATTCAAAAGGATTGTTGGGATCGTATTTTTTAAAAGTAGCTTCTAGTGCAGCGAGCGCATCTTGAGGATTTGCATTGGGATTAATTTTAACAATTGCATTAGAGGAGCGATTATAGTCGAGTACGAAGAACATTTGATTATGAGCGGTATAAGGCGATTGCATGACCATGTTTTTAACCACTCCAATTATCGTATAATCGCCATTGTCACCCCAGGTCATTTTCTTGCCAACAGGGTCTTCTATTCCCATATATTTGACGGCTGCTTCGTTGATGACAAATGCCATGCTGTCTGTACCAAATTCTCTAGAGAAATCACGCCCTTCCACGACTTCCCATCCTATTGTTTTTCCAAAATCGTGGCTCACTCTTACCGACCAAAACTGGTTTTGCATACCGTCGGGTCGCCCTTCCCAGTCTAAGCCCCCATTGGTGGTAAAAGCTCTAGTCACTGCATCAGCACTAATCGCCATCTCATCAATAATACTATTTTGACGCAATTCATTCCGAATCAAATCGTATTTTTCATTGATGACTTTACTTTTTATGGGAATATTGATTAATCCATTTTGATTATATCCAATCGGACGATCTTTCACATATTGTATTTGACTGAAAACTACGACTGTTCCAATAATTAGAATAACAGAAACGGTGAATTGCAAAACGACTAAAGCTTTGCGAGGGATAGCCGCTTGTTTTCCTGCTTTAAAAGTACCTTTTAGCACTTTGACAGGTTTGAAAGAAGATAAATAAAGCGCAGGATAGCTCCCTGCAACTATTCCTGTCAGTAAAGCAAAACCAACACCGAGCAGCCAAAAAATTGGATTCATCCAAAGAATACGCATTTCCTTTCCAGCTACTTCATTGAAGAACGGCAACATCAACAGAACCAACAAGATGGAGAAGACAAATGCGAAGACTGCAAGCACTACCGATTCGCTAAAAAACTGCCCAATCAATTGACCTCTGCTAGAACCGACTGACTTACGAATACCAACTTCTCTGGCCCGTTTCTCAGATCGTGCCGTACTCAAATTCATAAAGTTTATACACGCTAATAGTAAAACAAAAACACCAATGATTCCAAACAACCAAACATAAGTAATACGTCCACCAACATTGATACCTTCTTCAAATCTGCTGTGTAAATACCACTTCGACATAGGATGTAGAAAGAGTTGTGGATTGTATGCTTTCTCTTCAGGAGAATTATTCAATTTGACATTCTTGATCTTATCCGAAACTTGAGCAAAAGTAGATTGTGGCGCGATCTGCACATAGGTTTGAAACCAACTGTTGCCCCAGCCTACCCAATTGGGAAGTCCTTTTTCATAAAGTTTCCAAGGAGCGATAAATTCCAGCTCTCCAAAGCTAGAATTTTGAGGTAAATCTTTATAGACACCTGCCACTCGTAGCAAGTCATCGTTTCCTAATTTAATGCTTTGATTAATTGGATTTTCATTACCAAAGAACGATTGTGCGGCAGATGCAGAGAGTAATATCGAATTAATATCTTCCAATCCATTCCGAGTCCCATGAATCATTTCCAGTGCAAGCATATCAGGTGCGCTAGCATCCATAAAGCCTCCTTTCTTAGAGAAAATTTGATCGTCTTTTGCCAGTGTATTCCCAAAAATGAAGCTAGAACGCACAACCTGCTCAAAATTACTGCCGTATTCTTCTCGCAGAACAGGAGCGAGTTGTTTTGGAGTGGTAATACTCGTCGTGATGCCACTATTGTAGGTCTGGTTTTGCATCACTCTCGCGATCTGATCGTAATACTCATAACTCTTGTTGTAGTTCAATTCGCTCCACATCCATAGACCAATCACAATGGTCATTGCCATTCCCAATGCTAATCCTCCAACATTGATGAGTGAGAAGAATTTACTTTTCCAAAGGTTTCTAAGGGCGACTTTGATGTAATTTTTTAGCATGGTGATTTCTTTTTATTCGTTTCGTAATGAGTTTATAGGATTCGCCAAAGCTGCCCGCACACTCTGAAAACTCACGGTCAAGAAGGCAATCAAAATTGCTGCTACGCCTGCCAGCGCAAATATCCACCACTGCAATGAGATTTGGTAGGCGAAATTTTGTAGCCAATCATTCATAAAATAGTAGGCAACGGGCGTTGCGATAACGAAAGCAACAGCTACCAACTTGATAAAGTCTTTGGACAACAAAGTGACGATGCCCGGGACACTTGCGCCCAGCACTTTTCGGATGCCAATTTCTTTGAATCGGCGTTCCGCAGTGAAGGTAGCCAAGCCGAAAAGTCCAAGGCAAGAAATAAGGATCGCAAAAAGAGCGAAGTAGGAAGATAGCGTGCTCACGCGCTGTTCCGATTCGTAGAGCGCTTGGTAACTGCTGTCCAGAAAGGCATAATCAAATATGAAGCCGGGCGCGAATTTCTGATAGAGCGCTTTGATCTCTGCAAGCGCTTCTTTCTCTCGACCTGCTTCTAGTCTTGCAGCTACATTTCCTGTGCTCGCCATACGAAAATAGGCTGGTCCGACAGGATCGTGTAGCGACCTAAAGTGAAAGTCTTGGAGAACGCCGATGACTTCAAATTGAAAATTTTCTGCAAGCTGAATTTGCTTTCCGATCACCTCTTCTGCGGACAATCCCATAATTGCTAAAGCAGCTTCATTGATGATGATTTTGCTGCTATCTGATGCATATTTTCTATCAAACCATCTGCCTTTTGCCATTTGAAATTCCATTGTTTCGTAGAAATCATAGTCCACAAAAAAACGCTCAAAGACAACTCGTTCTTCGGGTGCTCTTCCATCCCAATTGACACCTGGATTAGAGCTGACTTGTCCCAATAAACTATGGCTAGTTCCACCCGCTTGAACTACTCCTGGCAGTTTTCTTAATTCACTGAAAAAAGTCTCACTCCGATTATAAATATCGCCATCTTGGCTGAATAAGATGACATTATCTCGGTTGTATCCGAGCGGTTTATTATTGAGGTATTCGGTTTGGCGTTGAATGACAAATACGCCAACGATGAGCATAATCGTTATGGTAAATTGGAAGACAACCAAGCCCTTTCTTGCCCAAATTTCACCTACAGAATTTTTGATCTCACTTTTGATGACTTGAATAGGTCGGAAATGAGAAAGGTAAAAGGCAGGATAACTGCCTGCGAGAATACCCGTCACCAACATAGTAGCAACGGACATAAAGATCAGTTCAGGAGTCAGAGAAAGTTCGATGCTTTTGCCTGTTATTTTATTGAACGGGGCAAGTAGTATCAAGACCAGTAAAAAAGAAAAGAACATAGCAACAAACGAAATCAAAGCAGACTCTCCGATATACTGACGGATCAATCTGCCACGTCCAGCACCAATTGCTTTTCGGATACCAACTTCTTGCGCTCGCTTGGAGGCACGCGCCGTTGATAGGTTCATGAAATTGATGCAAGCAATGACCATGATGAAAATGGCGATAGAGGAGAATAATCGAACATAGTCTATGCGTCCACCATCTGGCACGCCATTGGTGTATCTTCCTCGGAGATATTGATCGGAGTACTTCTTGAGAAAAAGCTCGTTGTTGCTGTCCGCGACTTTTGATTTGACATAGCCTGCAATTTTTTCAGAGGTTGCTTGTGCATCAGCACCTTCTTGAAGGACGACGTAGGTTGGCGGTCCAGTATTTGCCCAATCTGTTGCCCAAGTTGCACGATCTAAGAAATCTTGAAGTGGTAAGACAAAATCAAAAACGTAAGTTGACTTTTCACTAATGTTCTCGAAGATGCCACTAACCGTAAAGTTCCGATCTTCTGCATATCTGATCGTTTTACCCATTGCATTTTCTACGTTACCAAAAAACTTTTCGGCTAAATCCCTAGAAATGCAAATGGACGTCGGGTCGTTGAGTACAGTATTGGGGTCTCCCATAAGTAATGGATAGCTGAAAATGTGGAAAAAATCTTTCCCTGCATGATAACCTTCTTCCCGTAGCGAGGTGTTTTCATGCGATAGCAATACAGACCAGATCCAAGTCGTCGTGGTTGAATATTGAATATCAGGAAAGTCCTCTTTTAGGGTCGCTCCCAAGAGTCCTGGCGTGCCATTAGATACAGCATTTCCACTCTCGTAAGTCTGCAAGGACATCACCTGATACAATCGATCATCTTTCTCATGAAATTTATCAATAGAGAACTCATCTTGCACCCAAAAGAAGATGAGTAGTGCCGTTGCCATAGCGGTTGCTAAGCCCGCCAGGTTAATGAGTGTAAAGAACTTTTGGCGATAGAGGAAGCGGAAGTGCTGTTTGATTTGATACATTAAAAGTGTCTTTTTGTAACTGTTTATCACGATCCCTATTATAAATAAGCGATATCAATCATATTGAAGTTCATACTACTTTCTACTCTTCTTTTAAGGCATCCGCAGGGTCAACTTTAGTGAGCTTGTACGACTGACCGCTGACCGCAATACAAGCAGTGGCAAAGACCAATACATTAGCTAATAAGTAAGGAGTAATGCCTAGTTGCAAATCTCCCAAATGTTCTTTGGAGGAAAGCAGTAAGGTTCGCATTCCAGTCCAACACATTATCGTTGCAACTGTACTTGCTATCACCAATAAGACAATGAAATTTTTATTCGATAGTAATAGTAATTGCGAAATGGATGCGCCCAGTACTTTCCTAATACTTGCTTCTTTTTGGAAGCGCGTGTAGTTTTGAATGGATAGACCAAATAATCCCATACAGGCAATAAGCAATGCTAAACCTGCTATGTAGCTAAAATTGGTATATCCATCTTCTACGCTTTCGTAGAAGTCCTCGAATACTAATTCTTGATGGAAAGCATGGAGTGGAACATCGGGATATAAGGTATTCCACTTCTCCTTAATGAAAGCCTCGACTTGTTCTCCTGAACCTGCCGTATGGCGAATCGCCATATAATTATACGCTTCACTATTATTTGGGAACATTGCTACGGGTAGTAGTTTGGATTGACCAGTTGTCTTAAAATTCTCTGTCACTCCTATCACTTCGTATCGTTGGTTGGCTCGTGATAGAGTCTTCCCTATCGGATTTGCCCATCCTTGTTGGTCTGCAAAAATTTGGTTGACAACTACTGTTTTTGCATCTGCTATCGGATGGCTTGCATCAAAGAAACGCCCTTGTCGAAGCCGTAAACCTAAAGCCTCGAAGTAATCGCCTCCTACTTCAAATTGAACGGCTCTTGTTACCTGTTCTCCTATTATAATTTGTGTCCTTGAATTGTATTGACCAACATGGTTGACACTCCCTGCTACTTTCTGAACATAAGGAATACTGACTACTTCATTTTTTAAAATATCATATTGTTCTGAATAGTCTAAGCGAACTATGTAGGTTTCATCTGGTTGATATCCCCAGTCCAAATTCATCCACTGTTTTCCCATTGATAGTAACAAAACAGCAGCAATGACAACACCGAAAGCAAGCACAAATTGTGTACCTAAAAACAATTGAGTGAGTTTATTTTTTTTGATGATTCTCTGGCTTCCTTTGAAGATAGCAGTAGGCTGAAAAGCGCTGATGTATAATGCTGGATAAGCACCAGAAGCAATACCAACAAAAGCTAGTAAAGCAATCAAAAATAACCACAGATTGGGAGTTTGACTAAGCGAAAGGGTGATTTGTTGCGTCTGACTAGCATTAAACAGTGGGATCAACAGCTGATGGGCAAAAAGTAGTCCAAACAATAACGCTAAGAAGCAGAGCAATAAATTTTCCGTCATAAACTGCGCTACCAATTGGATTTTCCTACCACCAATTGCTTTGCGTACGCCTATCTCCGTTAAGCGTTTTCCTGCAATTCCCAGTGCAATATTGATATAGTTAAAACAGGACAGCGCCATCATCAAGGGAGCTAGTATCGCGGATAGCAATATGACTAGAGGATGAGTGACAGGAGAAGGGCGATTAATTACTTCGTGTGCTTTGGGGTTCGGAGCAATCAAATTATCCAGTACAAATGATTTTATTTTCAGCCCTTTATTAGCTTCATTTTGTAGGGCTATGTATTTGTCCATTTTTGCTGTAATCAAATTGGCATCCGCCGCATTTTGTAATCGAACAAAGGTTCCGCCAGTGTGGTTAGACCAATCACTGATACTTGACCCGCTCACACTGGCGTAGGCACTCATCCCTGCAATAATGTTGAATTTAAGTCCCGCGTTTTCTGGGAAAGGAGCAGCTATGCCTTTTATGGTAAAAATTCGTTTTTCTTGATTGCTAAAAACAATCGTGAGCATTTTGTCGATTGGATCTCGAGCTTGAAAATATTTATCAGCGAGCTTCGAACTAATGATGACTGCGCTGGGATCATTCAACACCTGATCGGTTCCTTTATCTATCGGAAAAGTGAATACCTCAAAGAAACTAGGATCAACAAAGGAGACAGATTCCTCAAAAGAACGATCCTCTACATATACATTACTGCTCCAGTTATCCATGCGAGCGAACTGTTCAATTTGAGGGAAATCATCAGCCAACATTTTACCTAATGGCATTGGAACATTCCCCCAAATTTGCGTCTCATCATTATAGTCAACGGCATATTCCACCATAAAAATACGATCTCCATTTTCATGAAAGTGCTCCTTCGTCCATTCATTTTGTAAGTATAAGAAAACGGCGATGGAGGCTGCTATGGCAATACTAAGCCCAAATATATTGATGAGGGAGACTGTTTTATTATTGAGTAAATTCCTAAAGGCTAATTTGAAATAGTTTTTTAACATATGATGGATTATTTTATCGTTCTGAATTCTTTTCTACTCACTCCGAAGCGATTCCACTGGATTCGCCAAAGCCGCGCGCATACTCTGAAAGCTCACGGTCAGCAAAGCAATACCAATCGCTGCTAAACCTGCGAATGCAAACACCCACCACTGCAACTCAATGCGATAAGCGAAATCTTGCAGCCATTCGTTCATGAAATACCAAGCAATAGGTGTAGCGATGACAAAAGCAATACCGACCAACTGAATAAAGTCTTTGGAGAGCAAAGCGACGATGCCTGTGACACTTGCGCCTAAAACTTTTCGGATGCCGATTTCTTTGGTGCGTTGAGTAACATTGTAAGCAATCAATCCAAATAGCCCTACACAAGCAATGAGCAAGGCCAACAAAGTAGAAATGGTTAAGAGCTGCCCCAAACGTTGTTCAAAGCGGTATAAAGCTTGATAGGTTTCGTCCATGAATTGATACTCGAAGGGCGACTGAGGAGCAATGTTTTTGATGGTGGATTGAATATGAGCTAAAGTGTTTTCTAGGTCATCCATTTTAACTTTCATCGTGATGTTTCCAAAGGGACTGTCCTTGGCTCTACCGTAGGTGAGGTAGAGCGGTTCTATGGCTAAATCAAATGTTTGAAAATGGAAGTCGCGCACTACGCCTACTACTTGCCCACCATTGAATTGCTTCCCGATAGCAGATTCCCAACCCAAGGCTTGCACTGCGGCTTCATTTAAAATATAGCTATTCAAGGAGTCTGTAGCAAAAGAGGGCGAAAAGGCTCGACCTTCTATTATTTCCATCTCAAACACATCAAAAAAGTCATAGCCAACGGTATTTCTGTAAATCGGCGCATCTTGCTCTGTTGTATTGCCTTCCCAGTCATTGATAAGCGTTTGGGAATAAAGATTGAGTGGCAGGTAATTTGCAAAAGTGACTTTCTCAATTTGCGGATGCGCCAACAGTTCGTTTTCAATCGTTGAAAACTGGTCTCCAATTTCATCACTTTCATAAGGTACATAGATGACTTGATCCCTTTCATAACCCAAATTCTTCTGCTGAACATATTGCAATTGCTGATAGATGACCAAGCTGCTAATGGACAGCACAACTGCTGCTACAAACTGAGCAATGACCAATAAATCTTGCATACTGGTCTTACTTCTTTTCTTAACTGCATCACCTTTCATGGCTTTGGTCGGCGACACTAAAGAAGAAATAATCGCAGGATACAAACCCGATAAACCACCGATCAAAAACACAATGCCCAATGTGCCTAGCCATATCCAAGCATCACCTAGAAAGGTGAAAGGAATATCTTGCTCGAGTAGCTGATTGATGAAAGGTAGCAATAAGCTAGTCAAGCCAATGGAGAGTAGAAAACAAATGACTATTAGAATAAAAGACTCTCCCAAAAATAGATAGATAATCTGCTGCTTGGCAGCACCTAGCACTTTTCTGACGCCTATTTCTTGACTTCTTTGTACCGAAGCAGCTGTCGATAGATTGATGTAATTAATAGCGGCTAGTAATAGAATAATGAATGCAATAGAGCCAAAAAGATAAATGTATCGAATATCGCCATTGGCAGCTAGTTCGAAGTTGATGTTTGAAAATAGATGAATGTCTTGGATTGGTTGAAGAAAGAACTCAGCTTGAAACGGTACGCCTTCGTAAGCAGATTGAATACGCGATGTGAATGCTAGTCGCATTTTGTCTTCCAGCTGATGATAGTCATAGCCTTCAGGTAAGACGACGTAGCTTTTATAGTTGTTGTTCCCCCACTTACTGAGGTCGCTATCTCTATAGTAGCGAAGATTCTCTAGCGAAGTGATGTAGTCGTAAGTGAAATGCTGGTTTTTCGGAGGATTTTCGACGACTCCTTTGACGGTGAGTAGTTGTTCATTTTGAAACAAAAGCGTTTCTCCAATTGGATCGCTTGCTCCAAAATATTTTTCTGCTAGAGATTGGGTAAGTAGAATACCATTCTCCTCCAAAAGTGCCTCCTTACCCGATCCGCTAACCGTATGAATGCTAAAGACATCAAAAACGGCAGCTTCGGCATACACACCTCGCTCTGTAAAAACTTTATTCTGCCTCGACAAAATAGCCGATTCAGTCTGTAACGTAACAGCCGTCTGTACTTCTGGAAATTCTTCTTTCAAAGCACTCGCCAAAGGAAGTGGGGTGCTGTTGAATCGGTCTGTTCCTCGAAAGGTATTGCCTTTTTGTATCTGTGCAACTCTGTATATTTGATCGGCTTGCTCGTAGTGGCTATCATAGCTCAGTTGATACTGTACATAAAGCACAATCAACAAAAAGCAGCTTATCCCAATGGTCAAACCTACCGTATTGATAGCGGTATAGAGTTTATTTTTGGAGAAGTTCCGAAAGGCGAATTTAACGTAGTTGCTGAGCATGATGATTTCTTTTTATTCGTTTCGCAAAGATTCGATCGGATTCACCAAAGCCGCTTGCACACTCTGAAAACTCACCGTCAGCAAAGCAATGCCAATTGCTGCTAAACCTGCCAACGCAAACACCCACCATTGTAACTCAATGCGATAGGCAAAGTCTTGCAGCCATTCGTTCATGAAATAGTAAGCAATAGGTATAGCGATCAAAAGAGCAATGAAAACGAGCTTTACAAAATCCTTAGCCAAAAGTCCAACAATACTGGTCACAGAAGCACCGAGCACCTTGCGAACACCAATTTCTTTGGTGCGCTGCGTGGCGGAATGCGTTGCCAATCCCCACAAACCGATGCAGGAAATGAGCATGGAGAGTACTGCGAATATTTTGAAGAAGTCGAAAAGTAAACTTTCGCTTTCGTAGTAGCCATCAATACGCTCATCCAAAAATTCATAGTCGTAGATTTGATCGGGAAAGTTGTCTTCCCAAATACCACGAATACTGGCAAGGGTGTTAGGCAAATCTGCCTTGGCTTGTAGTTTGATGCTGGCTCTTCTCAGGTGTTCAGGGGCTAGAAAAATAATAGTGGGCTGGATAGCGTCGTGCAGGGAAGAAGTGATGAAACTTTCCAGTACGCCTACAATTTCGGGTTGCCAGTTGTTCCAACCAATTTTAAATCGTTGACCGATGGCTTCTTCTGCGGTGCCAAAATTCATAGCGGATAGCAATGCTTCGTTGACCAGCACTCTGGGAAAAAGTTGATCGCTTGGAAGACCAGCCGCAATGGCACTCGTATCGGCATTTTCGTAAAATCTACCTGCTTTCAATTGTAGCCCAAAAACCTCTGAATAGTTATCATCTCCAAAAATAAGTTTTACATCTTCGGCGTCTTCTGCCATGAAATCTTCTTCGTGCATAACAGTGCTTGAACTAAACAAAGTACTAGGTGGCGAGCTGTTAAAGGTCAAAGTTTCTACACCACTTATCTGCGATAATTGGTTGCTCAAGACATCTATTTTTTCTAAATCAGGTACGTCAAAGGTGATGATGTTTTCTTTGTTAAAGCCTAGTTCTTTTTGGTGAAAAAGCGCAATCTGCTGTGAGATAAAAATCAGCGCGATGAGCATTGCACCAGAAACAGCAAATTGAGTGGTGATTAACGTTTTTCTCAAGAAAGAATTCTTACTATCCCCTACTTCTTGACTTGTTTTCAGTGTAGTAGCGGGCTTAAATTTAGCAATAATCCAAGCTGGATAAAGTCCTGTCAATAAGATGGTTATTAATATAAAACCAAGCAAAGCCAAAATCCCAACAGGCTGTAGTAAGGTCTGAAAGCTGATAGATTTATCTAGGCTATTATTGATCGCGGGTAAGGTAAAAAATGTAATAAACAAAGCCAGTACAGTTGCAATTGTAATGAGCAAGGCAGATTCACTCAAAAATTGACGGATTAAATGTCCCTTAGCTGCTCCAATTGCTTTGCGAATGCCAACCTCTTTTGCTCTGGAAAGAGATTGAGCAGTAGATAGATTAATGAAATTGATACTCGCCAATGTCAGTACAATCAAAGCAATGATGCCGAAAAACAGCAGCCACTTTGGATGTACGACTTCTACCCAAGCACTGCCTTCGCCGTATTGGGTGTCAAAATGAATTGTAGAAAGTGGTTGTAGTTTCGCGCTTGCAGTGAAATATTTACCGTATTTTTCGTTAAGATTTTTATCATAGATTGCACGAATGGGAGCGTCTAAATCGACAAGTTCCGTACCTTCTTTTGGCAAGACGTAGGTGGAAGTCCCAAAAGTAAAAGTCCAGCTATTGGGATTAATACCCAAGTATTCTTCATCCAAAAAATAAGAGACTAACATATTCGCAGACAAGTGCGTATTACTAGGAAAATCTTTAATAATACCAGCAACCGTCAAGGTTTTTGTGTTTTCCAATTCTAGCGTTTTCCCAATTGGGTCTTCAGAACCAAAGAATTTTTTCGCAGTAGATTCAGTCAACAGCGTATGCCAAGGTTGCCGAAGAGCTTCGTGCGCATCGCCTTGCAATACTTCCACCTCAAATAGCTCCAAGAAATCTGCTTCCGCAAAAAGAATACCTTCTTGCATGAAGCGTTTCTGTGCGCTGGTTTCAATCTGCACTTCATCTAGTGGATAGACTTTTGCAACCGTCTCCAAAGCGGTCACCTCTGATCGTAAAGCTTCTGCCAGAGGATCAGATGTAGAATAGTCCATTTCGACTTCTCCACTAGGGTCTTCCCAGACTTGGTTGACTCGATAAATTCGATCTGCCTTTTCGTGATAGGCATCGAAACTCAATTCGTAATGCAAAAACAAACCGATGATTAAACAGACCGTTATCCCTATCGTTAAGCCAATAAGGTGTGAAGCGGTGTGTACTCTTTGTAGCCACAAACGGCGTAATAGGAATTTAAAGTTTTGTTTTAGCATGATGATTTCTTTTATTTGTTATTTAAAGTCTTCGCAGGATCAATTCTGAGAATGCTCAGTAAGCGAGTAATAATAATGACGGCAACTACCAAAAGCATGGCAACTGCAGCACCAAAGGCAGTATTTATATGTGCGCCTGCATGCATTTCATAAATGCTATCCAATACCATTTTTGAGATCCAAATCCCTAATATTCCTCCAATCAAGAGATTAAGAAGAACGATGAGAAAGAAGCGGTTGCCCAATAAATAGGCAATGTGAGAAGAATTTGCTCCTAAGATTCTACGGATGGTAATTTCCTTTAATCGCTTTAAAATATCCATGGATAGAAGGGATACAAAACCTGCGATCATTAAGAGAATCGACATGATGCTAGTGACGAAAGTCATCTTTTTGATGTTGTTTGTAACCTTTACTCCATAATCTGCAAAATCATTTTGATAACGATGCTCAAAGGGCTGATAAGGAAATTGTTGCTTCCATTCTTTTTGCATATAATCACGCATCGCCAACACCTTTTCAGGTTCAGTTTTAACTAGCAAATGATTAAAGCGACTGGAATTATCTAAGTCCATAATGAGCGGCTGCGTAGGCATAAAAAAACCATCTTTCAAAAAATTTTGGAGTACGCCAATTATAGTGTAGCGCATAGTATCATCCAATGTAACTTGCTGACCAACAGGATTTTCATTAGGAAAATAATCCAAGACGAATTTCTCGTTCACTAAGATGTTATTCTCATAATCACTCACTAAATCGTAGTTAAAACTTCTTCCGTTATTCACCTGTATTTCCATGAGTTCTAGGTAGTCTTTCCCAACCACCATCAAATCTGTTTCTTGACGCTCTCCACGCAAGTCAAACTCTGTTTTATAGGCATTGTTACCACCAACTAAGTTTTGAGTACCTGCAACTGCTTGTATGTAAGGAGACTGCTGCGCAATTTGCTGCATTGCCAAAAAGGTTTCTTCATCTGGTGTAAATATAGATTGAATACCATCCCGCTGAAAACCCAAATCTTTCTCTGCTTGAAACTTGGCATTTTGAGCAAAAGTTACCCCAATAACCAAACCTAGCATAGCGGTCGTTACTTGCAGTCCTAGCAATAGTCTAGAGAATAAACTACTTCCAGAAAACTTAACTCGGTCTCTGAAGATTTGGGTTGGAGAAAAAGCACTAATGTAAAAAGCAGGATAAGCAGCAGCTAAAAGTGTCGTCAGTAGCAGCATTCCCAACAAGAAGAACAGCAGAGGTGGATTATTCCTAAAAATCAATTGGAGGTCTAATTCTCGCCACATTTGATTGTAGTAAGGCAAAATGAGCTTCATCAGTAATACGCCTATGGCAATACTTAAAATACTCATAATGAAACCTTCGATCAACAACTGAATAATCAATTGTTTCCGACTACTTCCCATCACTTTACGAATGCCAATTTCTTTCAAACGCCTTCCAGCAAGGCTAATCATCATACTTGTAAAATTGAAGCAGGCGGTGAGCAGTAGCATGATGCCCATTAAAACAGTTCCCCAAATCATCGCACCATTCAGATTAGGGCGCATGATATTCCAGCGCAACTCATCAGCATAGGAAGCCATAGTGCTTAAAGATTGCAAGCTAAATCGCTCTGCTTTCCAATCTTGGTTAGCTTGACTTTGTAAAGCGAGATAAGATTGTAATTGTTCGTTGACGGCATCTGGAGAGGCATTTGCCTCTAATACAAGAAAGGTAGCATCTGTAAAACTGCTCCAATTTTGTAAGTCGACCTTCTCTCCTGCATAACGATGATTGTCTATGTTCGTAACGAAATTTAACTGGATGCTAGAGTTAAGTGGTACGTCTTGCAAAACACCAGTGACGGTTAGTTGTCTCTGATAAGGCGTTTCTGGGTCAAAAGTTAGGACTTGTCCGATTGGGTTAGTTTTTCCAAAGTATTTATTGGCTATTCTTTGTGTGATGAGTAGATTCTTAGGATTCTCCAAATCACCGTTTCCTAAAACTAATGGGAAATTAAGCCATTTTAAAAAATTATCTCCTGTAAAAATAATGCTCTCGTGATAGCTATCCTCTCCATTAGAAACCAACGCGCCACCGCGATCCAACAACACGCTTTCCTCTACTCCTGCGATTTTTTCACTTGCTGCCGCCAGCGGTAATGGACTCACTGCGTATTCTTGATGGTTGCTTTGCTTGGTCGTGACTACCCTGTAAATACGATCTGCTTCTTGGTGCAAACGATCAAAGTCATAATCAAATTTCCAAGTTAAATAAGCCAAAAGACAAGTACCAATGCCTACACCCAGACCCATCAGATTGATGAAGACATGAGATTTGTGTTTCCAAAGATGTCGAAAGCTAATTTTGATATAATTTCTGAACATGGCATTTATTTTTATTCGTTTCTCAATGATTTTACAGGATTCACCAACGCCGCTCGCACACTCTGAAAACTCACTGTCAAAAAAGCAATGACAATCGCAGCAAAACCCGCCAAAGCAAAAATCCACCATTGAATATCAATGCTATATGCAAAATTTTGCAACCAATTATTCATAAAATAATAAGCAATTGGAGAAGCAATAATCAAGGCTATGACTAAGAGTTTTAGAAAATCTTTGGATAACAAACCGACGATACTGGAAACGGATGCGCCCAGTACTTTTCGGATACCAATTTCTTTGGTGCGCTGTTGTGTGATGTAAGTAATGAGTCCTAACAAACCCAAACAGGCAATGAAAATGGACAAAAAAGTGAAAGTACTGAGCATAGAAGCTAAGCGTTCTTCAGATTGGTATTGGGCATTAATGTCTTCATCCAAAAAAGAAAAGCTAAACGGAGCTTGCGGCGCGAAATTTGACCACATTTGTTTGACTTCATCAAGAACAATACGCTCTTCCCCAGCTTGAATCTTAGCCGCAATATAGCTTCTACCGTTATCGTAAGAATTGGACGACTCATGGAAAATGGCAAAGGGTTCTATGCTGTGGCGCAACGACTGTGGGTGGAAGTTTTTCATCACACCAACTACGATATATTCTCTATTGTCTCCTGGGTAGGATAACCGTTTCCCAACTGGGTTTTCCCAACCCACGAAGTTGACGGTTGCTTCATTCACGATAACCGCATCGGCGTCCATGCCTCGGGCTTCGTCGAAATTCCGACCTGCTACCAGCTCGATGCCCATAGTCGGCAAGAAATCATCATCGGCTTGATAAGAGTAGATATTGACATCTTGAGCGGCTTGACTACTGCCTTCTTCGGGCTTGGTAGCATACGAATCGCCGAACGCATTTTTGGAAGGTAAATCAGAGGAAATCGTTACGTTTTGGACAGCGGGTAGTTTTAGGAGTTCTTGCTTGAAGGCTTGTTGTTGTTCTCCTAAAAAATTGACATTGGGCAAGACCAACAACTGCTCTTTGTCCATACCCAAATCACCATTTTTGGTGAAATTAATTTGTTGCAAAACGACTAATGTACAAATGACCAAAGCCACCGAAATCGCAAACTGAAAAACCACCAAACCATTGCGTACCCAAGCACTTTCACCTTTGGAAGTACTCATTCGGCTTTTGAGGACGCTGATTGGTTTGAAATTAGAGAGATAAAAAGAAGGATAGCTACCTGCCAATAAACCCGCTACCATCGGCAAGCCAACTAGAGCAATCATAGACCAGGTATTCCATAAATCAGAAAAGTGGAGCGACTGGTGCATAATTTGATTAAAGAAAGGCAAAAACAAATACACCAAGCCAACAGCAACTATTCCAGCCAGCAAACTGTACAAGATCGCTTCTGACAAAAACTGCTGAATTAGCGTCGAACGCTTCGAGCCTAACATTTTGCGGACACCCACTTCCTTCGCTCGCCCCAAGGAACGTGCCGTCGCCAAGTTCATAAAGTTGATGCACGCCAATAGCAAAATGAAAAACCCAATCGTCCCAAAAATATAGACATCTTGAATATTGCCAGTTGTACCCAAGCGAGAATTGACCGTCGCGCTACGTAGGTGAACATCGGCAATGGGATTTAAGAAAAATTCACGGCGATTGCCTTGTGCAAAATATTCCTCCAAATCTATGCCCAAACGAGCGTAAGCACTAGCGGCGTGCTGGCGTACCATGGCAGGAAATTTAGCTTCTAAATTCGCGCGCTGTTCTTCCGTCATCACCTCTTTAGTCTTCACATAAGTATCCATCTGTAGCCACACCCAACTCCAACTAAAGCGATCGACTGAACCAGAAGCTGCAATGGGTGCAAGAATGTCAAATTGAAGGCTAGAATTTTGAGGTAAATCTTTCAGAACTGCCGTGACGGTGAAAGGACTATTCTTCAACTCTACCGTTTTTCCGAGTGCAGATTCTGGGCCAAAATATTTCTTGGCAATACTTTCTGTCAATACAACTGAAGTTGTACCCTCTAAACAAGTTTTGCGATCTCCCTCAATCAGTGGAAAAGAGAAAAACTCCAAAAAATTGGAATCCACTACCCAAACATTGGATTCCGTAAAGAAATTATCTTCATGGCGCATCACCATATCATTGAGTATATGATGGCGCGTAAAACTCTCAATTTCAGGGAATTCCGCTTGCATCGTTTCCCCAACGGGTGGTGGCGTATTGGAAGTTGTAAATTCTTCGCCACCATAAGAAGAACTCAAAATGACTTGATGGATTCGATCGCTATCCTCGAAAAATTGATCAAAACTCAACTCGTTTTGCAAATACAAAATAATTAGAAAAGAAGCCGTCAGTCCAATTGTCAAGCCAATGATGTTGATTGAGCCGTAAAACTTGTATTTCCAAAAATTGCGTAGAGTGATTTTGATGTTGTTTTTTAGCATGGTAGATTCTGTTTGCTATCAAAATCATTAACAAAGATTGTGCCGCTTACTTTTTTACATTGATAATGAACAAGTTATGCAAAAACCATTCACAATGCTTGTTTAAATATGGACATCTGTTGTGTAAAGGTGAACAATATCAAATATTTTCTATAAATACTTATTTCATACCTTCTATTAGGTACTTTTAAACGATTCTCATACCTAATTTATCCACTAATTCGGTATTGTTTTAGATCAGTATGAATTATACTTTTGCGCCGCTATTTAGATTTGATCTAATTAAATCTAATGACAAATATTTAAACTCACTTCCAAAAAGCCCCCACCTTTAAGCAAGATTCGGAATTACTATTTTATTTTAACAAATTTCATTGACGAGTTTCATTATGAAGAATATTAATATTTTAAAGTTAGCGATACTCTTGCCAGTACTTGCATTAGTATTTACTGCTTGTAACGACGATATGGCCGACACTAAAGATGATAAAGCAGGATTTCTTGCTAGTAACATTGATGCATTGGATGATATTGACTTAGGCGGCTTTGCCATTCCTAACTCTTATGATATTACAGGTGCGCTGGCACCAGGTGCTTACAGCGGACAAGAAAGAAGATTGGCACAATTGAAGGAAATCGTGGATTCCTCGAGAAATGAGCCAATTTTCTGGGACTTGCGTGCGGCTTTAGCAAATGAAAACAAAGACCAATTCAAAAGTGCAGATGCACAAGGCAATTCTGACATCCGCACAAAAATTGATGAATTAAATTTCGATAATGGAAACACTTCCGTAGCAGATGCTTTTGCGGAGTTAGCAGATAAATTCGTTGCTTCCACTCAAGCCAATTACACCGTTACAGCAAGCAACGGAACGGCAGGTATGATTACAACAGGAAGTAAGAAAAGACATGTAGATGCGAATGGTTTAGAATTCATTCAAATCTTGGAAAAAGGCTTGTACGGCGCGATGTGCTACGATCAAATGGTGGATGACTATTTGAGAGACGAACAAGCAGGTGCTAAGAATGAAAAAGGGAACAACGAATCTGCAGCTGGTGATGATTATGCAAGCAAAGGTACCGATCGTCAGCATCGCTGGGATGAGGCATTTGGTTACTTCGGCGCAAACCCTTCAACTTATCCAAACGCCTCGAACTCTTCAAACGGCGATGGTCAGTTCATTGCTAACTATACTTTCGATTTCTCTGATGAAACAGAAGAAGCCTATGGTATTAACTTGGCTCAAAGAGCAATGGATGCTTTTATTCTTGGTAGAGCTGCGTTGAAAGCAGGGGAAGGTTTCGGACCAGGGCAAGAATCAACGAATGAGGAAGTTTTCCAAGCCGCTAGAGCAGATGCCAAATTATATGTAGAAGCAGGTATCGCAGCAGCAGGTTTTCACTATTTGAACGATGCAATTGCTGACGTAACCGACGATGATAAATTGCACCACCTTTCAGAGGCATTGGCATTCATCTATTCTTTGTCTTTCAATTCAGAAGGAAGAATCTCTGCTTCGCAAGTACATGATGCACTGAAAGAATTGGGTTGGTCAGCCAGTGATGCTTCTTTGAATGGAATTTATAGCATCAATCTTTGGGAAGTGACTGATGCACAAATGGAAGCGGCAAAAGATGCACTAGACAAAGCGTTCCCAGGTTTCGGCGATGTACCTTTCTAGTCGTGTGTATAGAAATTAGAATATAGTATTAATTTTTGTGGATTGAGTGAGACCACGTTTCACTCAATCCACAATATATTTTCTGCATAAGAAACAAACAAAATACAATAGATAGCACCTTGTGTTATGATTGTATTTTTTTGTTTAATAACTAAATTTAACTCCGATAAATCCGTAAGTACTTAGACGTATTTTAATATTTAAACCATTTAATATCGTGATAAGTCACTAAAAATCAACCAAATAAGGTCTTACTTGCTTTAGTATCCTAGTGGTTTAGATAGAGCGATGTACTTAAAATGATTAAACCTAAATATTATGAAAAATTGGTATCTAGTTTGTTTGTCTTTTTTAGCGATAACCACCATTTTTACCGCTTGCGGAGATGAAGAAAAACCAGAGGTAGAAAATCCTGATCCTACAGAAACAGATTTTACTGATCATTTGACCAATCAAGTGAACAATGTTGTTATTCCAACAATGGAAACTTACCAAACCAAAATGGCAGATTTTACTGCTGCGGTAGGAGGAGTAGAGTCATCCTTTGATGAAACCAGCTTAGATGCCTTGAGAGCGGCATATCAAGAAGCCTACTTAGCTTATCAAGCCGTTGTAATACATAATTACTTTGCTACTCCTAATTTAAATTTAGTCAACACCACTAATCTCTACCCAATTGATACTGAGCTTCTTGCAAACTTCATCGAATCAAGATCATACAATTTCAGCACTGTTGCTCAGGAGCGGGCTAATGGTTTCCCTGCCATTGATTTTATGCTTTATGGCTCAGACGATGTATTATCTTACTTCAAAGACGACAACAAACGTTTAGCGTTTTTGAAAGCCTTAGTCAATGACATGAAACTTAAGGCAGATGCACTAGTCGATCGCTGGACGGGCAATTTGAAGACTAATTTTATCGAAAATGGAGGGACTCAACTAGGCAGCTCCATCAGTGTGCAACTGAATGAAAGTTTGGTCTATTATGAGGATCATGTTCGCGAAAATAAAGTGGGCATTCCTATTGGTCGCCTTGGTCCAAATGACTCTCCAATTACTCCAGACGCTACTAAAATTGAAGCCTATTATCAGTCTTTGGCAGAAGGTAATGAGCAATTCACCTTCGCTCTATTGAAAGCTGCTATCGAAGAGATGGAAGATATGTATTTGGGCGAAACAGCGGAAGGTACGAACGGAAAAGGCTATGATGATTTGTTGCTAGCACGCGAACAAGCTGGTGTTGATGAAGACATCAAAGCGCAATTCCAAAACATTTATGATCTAATTGAAAAACGCACTTCCGTTGCTGGCAATGAAGAATTGTATAGTGCCGTTCAAGAGATCGTAACGCTTTACAAATCTGACCTCTTTCCTGTCTTGAATGTGCAAGATGCAGATGGGTCGAATGATGGGGATTGATTAGTCTCTCGGATGGAATCAGGGTATTCTAAAGGTTTAGGGGCATCCTCATTTTAAAGCAAGCGGACAGAAACAGATTTTTTGGAGATGGTTTTTTCAAACCATCTCCAAAAAATCTGTTTCTGTCCATAAGTCCCCTTTGAAAATGGAAAGGAAAAATTTATTTTTTCTTCCCATTTTCAGAAAAGAAACAAACTCATGCCATTCTAAATGAATAGTGCATTTCACAAACTCAACAATTACTTATTCCGCTCCGTTTCCATCGCTCCTCTGATTGTCTTCCGACTGCTATTTGGAGCATTGCTGTTGTACAGCACCGTGCGCACTTGGCAAAAAGGTTGGATTGCAGAACTTTACATCGAGCCTAACTATCATTTTAGCTTTTTTTCCTGGCTACAACCCTTGGAAGGTAATGGAATGTATTGGGTTTTTAGTTTATTGATTATCAGTTCAATAGGTATCTTAATAGGACTTTTTTACCGTTTTAATACCATTCTTTTTTTCTTACTTTTTCTATACGTCGAACTCCTTGACAAAACCTATTACCTCAACCATTATTATCTAGTCACCACACTCTGCTTTTGGCTCATTTTAGTACCTGCCAATCGTCAGTACGCGCTCGATGTTTTACTTTTTCCAAAGATTAAATCCACCACTTGTACCAATTGGCATATCCTCATTTTCAAAGTCCAACTCTCCATTGTTTACTTCTTCGCAGGACTCGCCAAAGTCAACTCTGATTGGCTATTTCGTGCGCAGCCTTTAGCCACTTGGTTGCCTGGAAGATACGATTTACCAATACTAGGTTCTTGGTTGCACTTAAAATGGGTCGCCTTCTTTTTCAGTTGGGCAGGCTGCATTTATGACTTGACGATTTGGATATTCTTGTGGCTCAAAAAAACGCGAACGCTCGCCTACATTGCCGTTTTAGGATTTCATATTTTAACTGCTATTCTTTTTCCTAGAATTGGGATGTTTCCGTTCATTATGATTACTTCTACGATTATTTTTTTTGATGCCAGCTGGCACGAAAAAGTATTGTCTTACTTACCATTTTCCAGTACTTTTAGTGAAAAAGAAGAACAAAGAAAAACGCCCACATGGAGTATTTACACTACCTCTTTGCTCCTACTCTATCTTATTATTCAACTTTACTTACCGCTTCGCCATTTCCAGCATTCGGGCAATCTATTTTGGCATGAAAAAGGCTATCGTTTTAGTTGGCGTGTGATGTTGATGGAGAAAAATGGCTATACCTCCATCATCCTTCGCGACCCTGTAAAAAATATTCAAATAGAAGTGAATCAAGACGAATATTTAACGCCTTTTCAAAAACAACAAATGCGTTCACAACCCGATATGCTACTCCAATTTGCCAAGCATGCCGGCGATGAATTTAAAGCCCAAAATGGATACAGCCCTCAAGTTTTTGTCAAAAGCCGACTGTCCCTTAATGCTAGAAGAAGCCAAGTTTTTACGAACGATACCATTGACGTATATTCGTCTGCCCATCCGATGAAGGAAGGGTGGATTGTGCCGTTGAAGGATTGACTTTTTTGAGAAGACAGAGGTCAGGTTGTTTTTAACTGTCAGAAGAGTAACTCAGCCTTCGTAAAGTTTTCAAAGTGTCCGACGCCTAAACCAAGTCCCAGCGGGACGAACTATGGGTAGCTAAATATAAGCGATATTCTTTAAGCGCCGTAGGTGCGAACTATGACGATGCATACAGTTCGTACCTACGGCACTTATAACAACTCCTAATTGATTGCTACCTATGGTTCATCCCTACGGGATTTTTTCTATCGCTGGACAATTTGATGATCTACAAAACAGCAAAAAAATAAAAATTTCTATCCTTAATCTTTTGTGTCCTTTGTCTCTTTTGTGGTTCAAAAAAACACCCCAAAACAAGCAAACAATAAATGAAAAATAAGACAAAACAAGGCTTAATATTAATCATCTGTTTGTTGTGCTTTTTCTACGAAAACTGGGCGCAGCAAACCGCTACTCTAAGTGGTACGATCACCAATTTGGATAATCAACCGCTACAAGACGTTATCATCTACGTTAGCAAAGAAGATCAACTGGTGACCAGTAATTCCAAGGGCGAATTTTCATTGAAACTAACTGATAATCAAAGCCATACGCTACTCTTTGAAGGCATAAATATTGAGGCGTTAGAACAAACTATTTTCCTAAATGGCGATACGACGATTCAAATTCAAGTAGAAGAAATCACTCAAAACCTCGCCGAAGTCACCGTTGAAGCGGAGTCCGATGCTTTTGGAATTCGACGATTGCGCGCTGTAGAAGCAGGGGGGTTGTACGAAGGCAAAAAGACCGAAGTCATCAATATTAGTAAGCTGATCGGTAACAAAGCAGCGAACAACGCGCGCCAAGCTTTTAGCAAAATTCCAAGTCTCAATATTTGGGAAAGCGACAATGCAGGTTTGCAACTCGACATCGGTGGACGCGGCTTGAGTCCTAAGCGAACTTCCAATTTCAACACGCGACAAAACGGTTATGACATCAGTGCGGATGCATTGGGCTATCCCGAAAGTTACTACACACCACCTTTGCAAGCCGTGCAACAAATCGAAATCGTTCGAGGTGCAGGCGCATTGCAATACGGCACTCAATTTGGTGGTTTGGTCAACTTCAAAATGAATAAAGGCAATACCGAAAAAACATTCACTTTCGAGTCTCAAAATACTTATGGAGCTTACCAATTTTTCAACACTTTCAACAGCTTACACGGACAAGTTGGGAAGCTAAACTACTACACCTACGCGCAATACAAACGTGGCGATGGCTGGCGTCCCAATTCCGATTTTGAGCAATATGGTGCATTCGCAGGCTTGGAATACGCGGCTTCTGAAAAGCTCAAAATCAACTTTGATTATACCTTTATGTATTACCTCAGTCAGCAAGCAGGTGGTTTGACCGACGAGGCTTTTGCGATTGATCCACAAAGCTCCAATCGCTCCCGAAATTGGTTTCGCGTCAATTGGAATTTGGCAGCACTATCCTTAGAATACGCGCTTTCAGATAACACCAAAATCTACAATCGTACTTTTGGTTTGCTGGCGAGTCGCACTTCCTTAGGTTTGCTTGAAACACCTGATGTGGAAGACCCAATGTCCAATCGCGATTTAATTGATGGACATTTTGAAAACATCGGCAATGAAACGCGTTTTGTCCTTTCCTACCCTAGCGTTGAAGATTTGAAAAATACGCTACTAGTTGGGACGAGACTCTATCGCGGCTTCACCAATTTCAGCCAAAGCTTTGGCACAGCAGGCAGCGATGCAGACTTCACGCGCATTGATACTGCCTTTTTGGAACGAAGAAAATCGGACTTCGAGTTTCCTAATTTCAATGCCGCCATTTTTGCAGAAAAAATCATCCGCTTGAGTCCTACTTTCAGTCTAATTCCAGGTGTGCGCTACGAATATATTGATACGCAATCTCAAGGTTTTTTCACGAGCAATTTGCGTACCAACAGCTTCGGCGACTTTATCGAAGAAGTGCGATTTGATACTTCCGAAACCAAAAGAAATGTCTTTCTCTACGGTCTAGGACTCTCCAAAAAAACTAATAAATATGAAATGTACGCCAATGCCACCGCCAACTACCGCGCCATTAATTTCACGGATGTGCAAATCCAAACCAACATTCAAGTGGTGGATACTTTGATCAAAGATGAAAGCGGTTTCAGTTTCGATTTAGGTATTCGCAAAAGAGATTTTAAGCCCTTTTTTGTGGAGGCGAGTTTGTTCTATATTCTCTACGATGATCGAATTGGCGAAGTGATAGATGATGGTTTGCGCGTTCGCACGAATATTGGTTCCGCAGCTATTTTTGGAGCAGAATTATTCTTTGAATTGGATGTTTTGACAGCCTTGAAAAAGGAAAGCAAACACAAATTGAGCGTTTTTATCAATGGCTCGGTCAATCGCGGTGTTTACACCAAAATCAACGACCGCGCCTTGGTGGGTGTACGCACTGGCAACCGCTTGGAAGACTTACCTAACTACAATATCAAGTCAGGAATTACGTACGGCTATGGTAAATTCATCGCTTCCTTGCAAGCTACTTTCGTAGGCGAACAGTTTTCGGATGCCGCCAATACGCGTAATGCGTTCAAAGGTGTCTTTGGCATCATTCCAGCTTATCAAGTCTTCGATTTTTCTGCAAAATATGCTTTTTCTGACCGCCTCACGCTTTCCACTAGCGTCAATAATTTATTCAATAACTTTTACTTCACGCGACGCGCGCCTGCTTATCCTGGTCCAGGAATTATTCCTGCTTTGGGAAGGACTTGGAATGTGACTTTGAGTACTCGGTTTTAATTAATTCAGTAATCAAGCCTTGACTCTTCCCTTACGTCAAACCTTACCTTTGCAACATGAAAACGAAATCAAAGCAATACACGGTAAAGCAAGTTGCTCAACTTTCGGGCGTCAGTATCCGAACACTGCATTATTATGATGAAATTGGGCTGCTTCGACCTTCCGTGCGAACGGAGAAAAATTATCGTTTGTATGAAGAGGCGGAGCTATTGAGATTACAGCAAATTTTATTTTATAAAGAACTGGATTTTGCGCTCAAAGATATTGCAGATTTGCTTTGCAATTCTGATTCCAACGCTATACAAACACTTGAAAATCAAAGAGAAGTATTAGTTAGAAAACAGGCTAGAAACAAAATTCTAATCCAAACGCTTGACCGAACTTTACATCATCTAAAAACAGCACAAACAATGAAAACAGAAGAATTGTATGAAGGATTTCCAAAAGGAATCGAATATCGAAAAGAAGCCATCGAAGAATGGAGTGAAAAAGTAGAAGAAGCAGAATTGCATTTGCGGAAAAAAGGCAAAGCAGAATTTGAGCAATTGAAAAAAGATTTTGACCGCTGCTGGAGGAAATTGGCTTCTATGCGCTATGAAAAACCAGAAAGCGAAGTTGTACAAGCAGAAATTGCGAAGCACTATGCTTTTATTCGTGAGTTTTGGGGAACAAGCCATCAGAAAGATCAACAATTGGAGGCTTATGCAGGCTTAGGGGAGTTATATGTTGGTGATGAACGCTATGCGAAAGTGACTGGGAAGCCGAATGCTAATTTTGCTAATTTTATGCGAGAGGCGATGAAGTTTTTTATAGAGAGTCGTTAAGAAGGAGTGAGATTTTTTGGTAAGTCAAGGTACATTAAGAAAATTCAGTCAGAAACCTAGGCTTCGTTCATCTTCGTTGAAGGGGACATCGAATTCCCTTCAACGAATCAAGGTTTAATGAGGACAAAAACGGCGAAATTCGCCGTTTTTGTCCTTATTAAACCTTGATCAAATCAGAGAGGCCCGATGCTTCTCTGATTTGAAACTACTTGCGGTTCTTCATAAAAAGCCAGAACCAAATTTTCTGTCTTCTCCAAAACTACGCCACTTCCCTACCTTGCATCACCATTTCCTGATGATTGATAGATTCCTGGTGGACGGCTTTGAATAGACTTTTGATGAATTCTTCACTCAAGCCTTTGGCTTTTCCTTGAGCGATGGCAGTTCCGAGTATCTCTTGCCACCGTGAATTTTGTAAAATCGCGATGTTGTTCGCTTTTTTGTATTCGCCAATGCGATCAGCAACTTTCATACGCTGCGATAATAAATTCATAATATCTGCATCCAACTCATCAATTTCCTGACGCAAATGATCGATATGATGCTGATATTCAATATTATCAGTATCTGCATTACGCAACACTAAGCTATCCGTCAATTCTTTGAAAACGGCTGGTGTAATCTGCTGCGCTGCATCACTCCACGCCTCGTCTGGATTTGGATGCACTTCAGTCATAATGCCATCAAAGTTCAAATCTAAAGACTTTTGGGCAACCATTTGAAGCGTATCTCTGCGACCGCAGATGTGGCTGTTATCACAAATGATTTCGATATTCGGAAAGGCATTTTTCAAATCAATGCCAATCTGCCATCTTGGTACGTTGCGGTATTGGGTTTGTCCGTGGTAAGAAAATCCACGATGAATCGCGCCAACTTTAGTGATGCCTGCGCCCATAATTCTTTCAATCGCACCCATCCACAATTTCAAATCAGGATTAATTGGATTTTTCACCAAAACAGGAATATCTGTTCCTTTCAGTGCATCTGCAATTTCTTGTACTGCAAACGGATTCACTGTTGTTCTTGCGCCAATCCAAAGCACATCGATTCCCGCTTTCAAGGCTTCAAAAACGTGATCTTTATTCGCCACTTCCGTCGTCACTTTCAGCCCCGTTTCTTCCTTCACTTTTTTAAGCCATTTCAAACCGACCACACCAACTCCTTCAAAAGAATTCGGGCGAGTACGAGGTTTCCAAATTCCAGAACGGAATAAGTCAATGTTTTGCTTCGCTAAGTCGCGTGCCGTGGTCAATACTTGCTCTTCCGATTCTGCACTACAAGGTCCTGCAATGATAATCGGACGTTTTTGTTTGTTGAAAATAGTTTGCGTATCCATGATTTAGTTTTGAGTTTCGAGTGATGAAGTTTTAAGTTGAACTTAACCACTGAAAACATTTATTTCAAATTTATAGTTTTTCTATTTCTGCTTTCAAAATTAAGCGTTCTGCGGTGTTTCTCTGGCTATTTGAAAGTAAAATTTTGTTCTTAAATCCGACTTTAGAATGTGAAGTTTTAAACGGGAACGTATTTTGAGATCCGTGAAGTCGTAGACAATAAAATCTTTGAAGGAGGATTTTTTGTCTGCTCTGATGGGAGTTTGAGGGAGAAAAGCATGAAAAATCAATGATTTTTCATGCTTTTTCCCTCAAAAATCCCCTAGCAGAAAGTTTTTTCTGATCGTCGCGGTTTGTAACCGCGATGCCGTACGTTTATTGAGCTATTCCAATATCTTCTTAATATGATTCGCCTCTCCCATCAATTCATAAAAACGATCAAAATCTTTCTTAATCAGTAGTGTCCGAAACTTAGAAAGCGTATTGATATGTTCATCCAAAACATCCAGCACATTGTCTCGATTTTGGCGAAAAATAGGAATCCAAGTATCGGGTGCGCTCTTTGCTAAACGCACCGTCGAACTAAAACCTGTACTTGCCAATTCAAAAATACGCCCTTCGTCTTTCTCTTTTTCCAGCACCGTCAATGCCAAAGCAAAAGAGCTGATGTGCGAAATATGCGACACATAAGCCGTATGAATGTCATGCGCTTTCGCATCCAAATACGTAATCTTCATAGGTATCGAACGATATAGTTCTTCTACAAGTTCCACTGCTTTTGGATTACTGTCTTCTACATCACAAAGTACCGTGTATTTTTCATCAAAGAGATTGGGAATGGCAGCTTCCACACCTGAGTATTCCGTCCCTGCCATCGGGTGAGTCGCCACAAAATTTTGCCGCTTGGGATGTCCTTTAACGCGTTCGAGTAGCAATTCTTTAGTAGAGCCAACATCAATGACTACTTGATCGGTTACTTGATCTAAGATTTGCGGTAATAATTCGCGCATCGAATCTACGGGCGTCGCTAAAATAATGAGTTGCGAACGTTCGATAGCTTCCTTCAAAGGCAAGGCTTCGTCTATGATTTTTCTACGCAAGGCTTTGTGTTCGCTTTCTGTATTTGCATCCACACCAATGATGGTATCCGCAAAACCATTTTCTTTCAAAGTGATGGCAAGCGAACCACCAATAAGTCCAATTCCGATTACTGCAATGGTCATGTTTGACTTGTAAAGTTAAAATGAAGCTGCAAAGTAAGCGCAATTTGTTGGTTTTTGGTGAATCTATATTATGCGGTAGGTGTGCTAATACACAAGGCATTGAATTTACTAGAGTGGTATGCTGTGTGGAAGTACGTAGTTGGGATTTGTGAAGTGGAATTAAAGTTATTGAACTTTGCTTGATTACGTATGTAATTAACGTGCTTTCAATGAGGTGACATAAAAGAATGTGTTTTATTAAGGAGCTGGCAACCGAGTACAAAAATCCTCTAATTGTTAAGACTTTCTTAATGTTTGTGAAATTGAATGAACAAACCCTCTTCCAAAAGTTTACAAAAACGCCGAGGTTGGTATTTGGTAAACTTTGATAAAGTAAACCAGTTTTGTATACTTTTTGCTTGTTGATTTTCAAGGGTTTGGAAAGTTTAGAATTTGGGAGTTAGGAGTTTACAAAAATGAGGGTTTTGGTAAACCTAATTTGGTTGTAACAATCTGTGTAAGTTGCGGCAATGAATGTTATATACAGGTAGTGCAACCGCAATAAAGTGTTCTACAATAATCCTAATTGAATTTGTTACTTAAAATGTAGTTGCTTCATCAATTCCTTGTTACTC
>JBCDFY010000002.1:0-83056 GCA_039176995.1 Bacteroidota bacterium | reverse complement strand
CAAATGAAAATTTTTAGTTCCTAAAAATTTTCATTTGAGCTTTTAAGCATCTCCTCCTGATTGTTAATAAGAGCCTAAAAAAAATAGCGGTTTCAAATTCACATCTGAAACCGCTATCTTGAATCTTATTCCAAAATTGATCTTATTTTTTACTTCCATTATTTTTGCTCGCAAGATCACTCTCCGCTTGCTTGATTTTAGCCTCTAGTTCTGCTAGTTTTTTCATTTGTGCTTGGTAATCTTGCTTTGCTTTCGCCAATTTAGCTTGCTCTTCCGAGATTTGTTCTGCGTTGGCTTTCTTGATTTTAGTGATTTCTTCTTTCGCTTGCTGGCGTGCAGCATAGACTTCCGAAGAGGTCTCTGATTTTACTTTGCTGATTTCCTCCAAAGAAGCCTTGCGTGCTGCTTCGGTTTCTTTATTATAATCTGCCTTTTTCTGAGCAGTCGTTTCACGAAGATCGTCTAGTTCTACTTTAGCGCGTTCTTTTGCTGATAAAATATCGTTCTTAAGCGTTTCGCGTTCCGTCTCTTGCGTTGCTTTCAACTGCGCTTTTTCTTTATTATGTACTTGTTCCAGCTGCGCAATTTCTTCATTATTTGCTTTCTGAATGCTTGCCACTTCGCTAGCTGCTTGTTCTCTTTCCGAAGCAATTTCTGCTGCTGCTTCTTGACGAATACGCAAGACTTCCAACGTTAGGGTTTCTTTCTGTTGTGCGATTCCCTCTTTGATAACTTTCAATTCATTAGCAGCTTGTTCTTGAGTTGCTGCAATTTCGCGTGCTGCAATTTCTCTCGCTTCCGCCACTTTGCCAATAATGTCTTGACGCTCCTTTGCTGATCTCTCTTTTAATTCTTGCAAAGTCTTCGCTTCGGTCTGCTGAATCTGTGCGATTTTTTCCGCGGAAGTTTTCTTTGTTTCTGCTAAATGTTGTGCTGCGTCTTGAGTAGCTAAAGCGGCTTCCTCTTTGGCTTTAGCAACTTCTTCAGCAGCTTGTAAACGCGCATTTTTGATCTCTTCAGCAGCTTTTTCTCGTGCGGCTACTACTTCTTGTGCAGAAGCAGATTTAGCACTTTGCTGCTCTTTTTCTGCATCTGCTACCGCTTTCGCTGCTTCTTCTTTAATCGTTTTAATTCGTTCAGCAGCAGTAGTTTGTGCTGTTTTTACTTCGTCGGCATACTCTTTTTTCGAGGCCTCTAATTTGGACGTAGAAGAAGTAATCACTTCGTTAGCTTCGGTCTGTGCTTTCTGAATTTCTTCGGCAGCTTTTTCTCTTGCAGCTAATACTTCTTGCGAAGATTGGGTCTTGATTTCTTCTTCTTTCGCCTTCGCTGCGGCTATGGATTCATTCAATTCTGTTTGAATACGTTTCATTTCTTCTGCGGCACTTTCCTTAGCTTGTGTCACTTCTGTCGCGATGCGTTTGCGTTCTTCTTCAGCTTTACTTTTTGCCGCAGCGATTTTCTCAGCTTCTTGCGCATTGATTGTTTGTACATTTTTCGCTGCCTTTTCTCGTGCAGTAGCTACCTCGCTGGCAATTTCCGCTTTTTCTTCTGAAGCAGAATTTTTAGCCGCTTGCACCTCGGTACTTGCTCTTTGCTTTTCTGTAGCGACTTGTTTTTTGGTGTCGCTGATTTCTTCTGCGGCTCTTTGCTTAGCTTCCGCCACTTCTATCGCATAAATCTCTTTTTCTTTTGCACTTCGCTCCTTCAAAGCGGTAATTTCGTCGGTACTTTTCTCTTGTAACAGGGCTTTTTCTTCCGCAGTTTTACGACGCATTTCTGCCAATTCAAATGCCACTTTTTCTTTTTCTAAGACCGCTTCTTCTCTGATTTTAGCAATTTCTTCTGCGGTATTTTCTTTGATTTCTAAGATTTGTTCTGCAGCCGTTTTTTGAGTAGAAACAACCTCTTCTGCGGTACGATTTTGCTCTACTTTCGATTGTTCGCGCGCCTCTTTAATTGCCATTGCTGCTTCTTCGCGAATTTGTTTTAATTCGTTATTCGCGTTTTCTTTAGCGGAAGCAATTTCGTCTGCATATTCTAATTTGGCAAGGTCTAACTTCTCTTTTACTGCTTTAATTTCTTTGGCTGCGGCTTCTCTAGCTGCTACAACTTCTTCTGCGGATTCAACTTTCGCCTTTTCAATGACTTCGGTCGCTTTTTGTCGTGCCTGCTGAACATCCAAATTGATTTGCTCGATTTCGCTGTTGGCTTTTGTCTTTGCTTCTTGCACTGCCTTTGCCAAAGCTGCCTGCGACTCCTTGATTTCTTCTTGCGACTTTTTTCGTGCATCTAATACCTCTTGTGCATAAGTACTCTTCTTGGTGGTTGCATCCTCTTTGGCTAGCGCAACTTCTTCTTGTAGATCAGCCTTGATTTTATCTGCATTTGCCTTTTCTTTTGCGATTTCTTCACGAAGTCTTTTCTTGGTATCGCGCAACTCTTGTTCTAAATCCTTTACCTCGCCGTTGTTTGCTACTTTATGAGCATTAGTGGCGATGTATTGCTTTTGTTCTTGGTTTTTAATAGAAGAAGTTGCACTGATTGGAGAACCAGACGACGCAGTTGGTAAGTCGGCATCTACTTTTTGATCGTTGACCAAATTAGGATCTAATTTTTGAGAAAAACAGATGGCAACGCCTTTCAATTCTGCCTGACGACTTTCATTGACGGTGAATTTGCGCATCTGATTTTGCACATTATTTTTAATATAAATTGTGCCAATGGATGTGCTCGCCAACCATTTAATCGCTGCCATATCCAGTTGTAGGACATTAGTATAAACAGGCGTATTTCCACTTCGGTCAGTCTTGCCTTCTTGCACAAAACGATAGCTTTTACGAACGCTGTTGACATCCATAAAAATAACTTCATCATCCAAATTGAATTCAACTCCTGCTTTGGAAATCATTTTGGCTTGAATACCTTTTCGCTCATTTTGCAATCGAATGGCATAACTGTATCCACCGCGTACGACCATCGTCTGATCGTGGGAGCGTAAAATATGGATATCATCTATGATTTTGTCTTCGGCAATCGCGTTGGAGCAATTTTGTGCGATCAAATATTGGAAGGAGGTCAGTGTAATAAATGTGTACAACAAGAAATATTTCATGTGTTGTTTGATTTCGTTAACATAGCTTTCCTAACGGGAAAAATTCGTTTTCATTGTGAAGTTCATCACAACTCATTTTACTACAATATAAGACTTTTCGTTACGGGAGGCAAGCACAAATGAGTGAACGGTAGCGGTTTCCATGAAAAATCCTACTTTCAGGGTATGTTTGTCATTAGGAATTTAGGTCATATGTGTTGGGGTATTTCTGTCAAATTAATCGATTTGGTGCTCAATTGATTTGAAGAAAGAAGCGCAATAATTCATTCATTTTACTTAACAGTGCAGTTGAGGACACATACTATCAAAACTACTTTAAAATGAAGCAATCTTTAATCTTATTGGTATTGATTAGCATAACAGTACTTCATTCTTGCGGACAAAGCACTAAACCAAAGTCAAACCAAGAAAGGAATAATGCAAAGAGCAACTCCATCAAACTAGACGAAGTCTCCAGCCAAGTCAAACCTTTTGATGCAGCTCGCTACGTTCATACAGAAGCAGATTACACCAAAGCATCAGGAAAAGGCATCATCATTCAAAACAGCTATCCAAGAGGCGGCGGATCACTTTCTACACCTAGTGGAGCATCTTATGGTCATGCTGTATTTTGGTCACGGACCATCAACAAAACAGAAGGTCCTTTAGTACTCAACGTTCATTTTTCTGCAGATTCTTTTCTGGTACTTCCCTCGCCTACGATTCATTTCAAACTATTAGTTCCACCAGATACCATGACGCCAGAAAAGGTATCTGTGTTCAGCTTTGGACTGGAAAATATACAACGCTTCGTCGATCATAATTTTTATCAAGTCAGTGAACTGCGAAGAACAATTCCGTCTAATGAAAATGCTATGTTTTATGTTATTTTGTTGAGCCACTTAGCCACTAATGACCGAGGAATCAAACGAGCAGGATTATTTTTGGAGGGGCAAGAGCTTTTTTATAAATTGAGTTTGAATGCTCAGCAGATAAGACGGCTGGGAAGCGGAACTGCTGCTGTGGTGGCAAAGCGATTTATACGATGGTACATTTCACCGCGAGGACAGCTACAAGGTCACGTTCTCACTTAGCCGCACTTTTTTAGATGACTTGCTAAACGTGCGCTTCATTGCCAACAACATCTTCCACGGCAATCGTGGGGATGGCGACTACCGCATGGCGGAAACGAATATCACGTTCAATAATAAATGGAATTCTAATTATTTTCGGCTGGTGGTTGGGTGTAACTTAGGGAAACTGGAAAATAAGAAATTTGAGCATCGGAATACAGGCGCGAGTGAGGCTGCACGGAAGTAATCAGCGTTCCCACACTTCACTTTCCCAAGCCTCAATGCTGCGGGTTGCTTTAGAAAAATTAACGCCGACTAAAATTAAATTTTTAGCCGTATTTTGATAGCTCGCCGCATAATCTCGTTCCTTAATTTGCTGAATCGCATTTTCAATAGGTTGCTCTAATTTAAACTCCATCAAATAAAGATAATCTTCAGTTTCAGCGACCAAATCTAAGCGACCCTGATGTTTGGCAATTTCCGATTGTACTTCCAAACCCAAAAATACAGTTACGAGATAGATGATAGAATGGAAATAGCCTTCCCACATGGCAAATAATTTGGCTTCTGCTTCTGCTTTTTCACGCGCTTTGGGGTGGTGGAAGTAAGATAAATCGGCAAATAAGATGTTCAAATTTTTAAAAAACAAATCTAAATCACCCGTCCTTAGCCCATCTTTCATATTGAGCAAAGCACTGCTGACGGTCGAATCCGTTTGAAAAGTGTAGGCTTCCAACAGATTGTGAACGAAAGACTTACGTACTTCCTGATTGGGATAACCCAAAATATAATCCACATCGTAGCGATTTGGAGAGGTATCTTTAATAGTCAGATAACCTGTTTGGTACAGCAGTCCAATTAAATCGAGGTGTTCTAAAGAATAAGTATTGAAAAAAGATTCGGCAACTTTTTTGTGCTCTAACTCTTGTGGCTCTAAACGTTTATGGCGAGCCATTTCTACTAGAAAAGTTGGTGTACCTGTGGCGAACCAGAAATTGCGAAAACGATATTGTTGAAAAAAACTGAGTAGGGAAAAGGGATTGTATAAACTGACCGTCCCATCGAAAGAGTAGCCATTGTACCAAAGTTGCACACCTTCAAGTAGAAATTCTTTGGACATTTTTAACGACTCCCCTGCCGCTTGGATGCGATCAGAAAAATTTTCCAGTAACTCCTCATGCGTAATACCCACCAAATCTTTTGCGAGTGGCGAAATGGTTAAATCAGTTAGATTGTTGAGATCGGAAAACAGGGAGACCTTACTAAATTTGGAGACGCCAGTAATGAATAAAAAGCGCAGTAATCCCCGTGATTCTAATCCTTTGAGTGGGCTAAAAAATTCACGCAATACTTTCTGGTTCTTCTTTGCTTGTTCATGTTCCGTCAGAAAATCAACTATCGGTTTGTCATATTCATCGATAAGGATGACTACTGATTTGCCAGTTTTTTCAGCAACAGATTCAACTAAGTTCTTAAATTGCCCTATCAGATTTACTGCATCTACCTCTACGTCAAATGCTTTGGCATACTTAGAAATCGCTTCGTTGAATAATCTTTCCAGTTCTGTCGCTTGATGCCCAAAATCATTAAAACTAAAATGTAAAATGGGATAAGACTGCCAATCGTAATCTGCCTTTTCGGCAATGTGCAAGCCCTGAAATAGTGCTCGATTGCCTGAAAAGATTTCTTTTAGAACAGAGATCGTCAGCGACTTACCAAAGCGGCGGGGGCGAGAAAGGAAGTACAAACTTCCCTGCTGAATCAACTCGTAAATCTGGCGAGTTTTATCTACATACAACAGATTGTTCGATAGAATATCACGAATGTTTTGTTTTCCGACTGGTAGTTTTTTCATGCTCCAAAGATAGCAAATACGCTACAAAATAAATTCCTCTATCAATTGACGTGTGTTTCCCAAATTATACTTCCATTGAAAATAAATAATAGGCATACATTCTAGTCTCTGCTTTTTTCTCCTAGTTGGCGGCATCAGTCGAGCGGCGGACAGGTCGAACCGCGCTTGGTTTAACCAATGATGCTTTTAATACCGAACGGAACAACTTTCTTTGTTGTAGCGTTTACTCTTGATATTCCTTAAGAGCTTCTTCTAAATACTCAATGTACCAATAATCAATATTATCAGTTAGAAAAAGCTGTTCGCATCTTGGTCGGAAACGCTCAAACAAATTGTGCTTTGCCATCAATTTCACCGCCTTATGAAAGGCGTTATAAGAAGCATCGTAGTCTTTATCTGGCATTCCTCCAAATTGAGAAGCAAAATCAGTAGCTGTTTCCACACGGTACATTAATAAATCTATCACATCTTCAGGTTTTTTAGCCATCTTTTCAAATGCCCGAATATGCTAAAGAATATTTCTATTATTTGGTAATTTAGGGTGACCTCCACGTGTCCAAAACTCCGCTTCAATCTTCTTCTTATATTTCTTTGATTCCTCTCTAATCTGACTGGACGTCATATTTGCTGCCACATAGAAATCTTTAATTTCAGGAACGGATTTGTACAGATGAATTAGCTCTTTCTCCAAGCCCTTTCGATCTAGGGTAGCCAAGTATTTTTTATAGTTCGTTAAGTTCATAGCATTCTTGTTTGATATGTTCATTTGCTCCGGTCACTTTTTTAAAATCAAATCTACATAAACAGGAAAATGGTCGCTTGTACCACCATAGTAGTTTGGACCACCGAAAGTACGATTGGGTGCATCACCATAGCGTTTTCCTTTGTAAATCATCCAATCCTGCTTGAAGATGGTCGGATTGCTAACAGATAGGTTGCCGTCCTGCATCAAAGTACTAGAAACGATAATCTGATCGAGCATATTCATATTACCGCGAAAGTTGTAAGAGCCTTGTTTGGCTTGATCAAATTTAGCGAAGCAATTATAGAGCATTTGAGATGCAATGGAGCTATCGTCGGTTTGTGCATTCAAAGTTTCAGCGATGCTTTTGTTGTCGGTTTCATCATTGAAGTCTCCCATAATGATGATTTGAGCATTGGGGTTGATTGAGAATAGACTATCTACAGCCTCGCGGAGTTGTTGAGCGACATAAGTCCTTTTAGGCTCACTTTCTTTTAAACCACCTCTTCGCGATGGCCAGTGATTAACGAAAAAGTAAAGCGACTGATTTTTCTGAAAAGTGCCTTCCACCATTAAAATATCGCGCGTAGTGTAGTCTTCCACAATATCAGCTGGGAAGTTGATGCGAATGGTTTGGCTTTTCTGGACTTTGAACTGCTTTTTATCGTAAAGTAGTGCGACATCAATACCGCGATAGTCAGGGGATTCGTGGTGTACAATTCCGTAAGCTCGATTTTGTAAACTTGGGCGACGTACTAAGTCCTCTAGAACATCTTGATTTTCCACTTCGCACATTCCAATGAAAGCAGGATGTTCCATGCCTTTGATGACTTTTCCGATTTTCAATAGTTTAGCAAAGTAGCGCGCCTTGCTCCATTGCTGTCTTCCTTCGGGTGTGAAGTCATCGTCGGGCTTTTCAGGATCATCTATGGTATCAAATAAATTTTCGACATTGTAGAACGCGATGCGTGGAGTACATTTTTTCTTGAATAGATGAATTTGTGCTTGTGTGAGATTGAAGGAAAGGAAAAACAGAAATGATAAAAGGGCGATTCTTTTCATAATATTGGATTGATTTTAGGAGTGCAAAGAAAAGAGATTTTTTGGGGAAATATTGTAAGGGAAATTGTAAAATATAACCTACCCATTTTACTCGCTGCCTCCCATCCGCGTTGCGGTAAATTCTTTTCAGAATTTATCCTTTATGCTACGTTGAAAATACTCGCCGTCCGTACGGATGCCTGCGTTTTGGCATTTGATATCTTAACATCAAGCTAGGCAGTAAAGAAAAAATACCTTCGCAAAATTTGGGTATCTTATTTACTACAAATCCCCTAAAAAAGCGAAGGCTTGACATTTGCCAAACCTTCGCTTTTTTGCTGTTAAATTCTATACTGATTAATCTCTAACCAGCTCAAAATCCGTCCGACGATTTTTGGCTTTTCCGTCTGCTGTGGAATTATCTGCGACAGGTTTGCTAGGTCCATTTCCAATCACAATGAAGCGATTTGGATCCATTTCGTGTTCTTTCACGAGGTAGTCTTTCACCGATTGAGCACGTTTTTTGGAAAGTGCAATATTACTCGTCGTATTTCCAACATTATCGGTATTTCCTTCGATGCGAATGCGCGCATTACCAAAGGCTTTTGCGATTTCTACGAACTCTAAATCAATGATGTATTTTGCATTTTCATCTAATTTAAATTCACCCGTACGGAAGTTGATGCTCACGCGCTTGGTAGCAATCGCTTCTTTTTCTCCTCCTTCCTCATCGGAGACGGGCGCAAATTCTTTCTTCGTTTCTCCACGATAGAGCGCATCATCCAATTTGGTGCGCTGAACGAGATTAGGATAGGCAATGGAACGCCAAGAAGGGAAACTCTTTTCTGCATAGCCCATGCTTGCATATTTCTGCGCCATGCGCTGATACAAACCATTGGCAGTCACGCCTTTGTAATCTACATTCAAGCCGAAGAAATTCAAGTTATCACCGTGTGTGGTATGATATGCATTATCAATCATAATGTCTTCTGGCGCGTAACCTAGAGCCTCTGCCAAGATATTGATGGCTTTCTGCTTAGCATCATCATCATTTTCTAACTCTGCTGCACCAATCATCCAACCTTCGTACAATTGTTGTAATTTCTCGCGATTGGCTTCCACATACTCGCGCTTTGCAAAGAAAATATCTGCAATAATATTAGAGGCAGAACGCGTACTTTCTAAAATGCGTGCACCTGGTACAACGCGGACACATTCTTCATCCGTTGGACTCCAAGTCACTGCGGCATCTACTTGATTTCCCTTGAAAAAATCACCTGCTTGAATCGCATCTGCCGTTGGAATAATTTCAATATCATCTTGTGTCAAGCCACCTGCATCGAGTAGCCAAAGTAGGAAAGAATGAGAAGGTGTTCGCTCTGCCACCGCTACTTTTTTACCTTTCAAATCTTCGACATTGTTAATGCCTCGGCGCGCAACAATCGCATCTCCGCCGCGCGACCAATCTGCCTGAAAAAGGATAACGGGATCGTAATCTTTGATGCTTTCGTAAATGGTTGGAAAAGCGTCCAAAGTAAACCAATGCAAGTCCAAATCTCCTTTTTTCCAAGCGGCCAAAGAAGCATCAGGTTCGTTGATGACTTCAAAATTGACTTGGAAACCATAGTCTTTGTAGTAGCGTGAGTTTTTGTTGGCTTCAAAACCTTCATTGAAATATTGTCCACCAGCATAACCAACCCAGTCCACTACACCGATATTGATGGCGTCGCCTTTTTTGCCCGTGTTTCTATCGGTAGGACGTTCGTTGTCATTATTATTACTACTGTTATCAGAGACAGTGCTTTCTGTGTTTTCAATATTGAGCATTTCTCCCAAAGCAGTATTTTCTACTAGCCATTTTCCAGCAAAAAATATACCTGCTGTGATCGCTAGTGCAATTAGCATACGAGAGAAAAAAGTTAAGCGTCGTTTTGCCATGTTATGTTAGTTTGATGTGGTTCGATATAGTTCGAGTTAGTTCGACAAGGTTCAGGACAATCTCAAACCATTTCAAACTAATTCAAACAATGATCGAACTAAAAAAAGATTTAGTCAAAAAAACTATCGTATTGATTCGTGTGATTTTCTTCGCGAATGGGTTTCTTTATCGGAGCGTTTAGGTCTAAGACGTCTTCCTCTTCAGAAAGTAGCAACAGTTCGGCTTTTTCTTCTCCTAAAATGAGCGAAGTGCCTTCCTTTTCCCACTTTTCTAGCATTTTAAGTCCGTCTTCCTCGAAGATCCCGTTTTGTAAGTCAATGGAATTCATGAAATTAGCGGAGAGCTGCATAAAGCGTTCCATTTCGCCGACTTTGTTGCTGATGTCTTCCGTCATGGCTTCCATCGCTTGGTCAAAAACGGCCCGTTGGTCAGGATCGCCAGAAATGATGCTCATGGCAGATTTCATGGCAGAAGTACTCGCGTGAATGGCTTTGCGTTCTTGCTCCTTGATTTCGACTTGGTCTTTGATGTCTTCCATCAAAATTTCGGAGTTCTCATACATTTTTGTTAGCACGCGATAAAGCACCTGCATTCGATTGTACAATTCCTCCAAGCGCATATTAGATTCTTTCAGTCGTCCTGCCTTGCGACTTTTTAGTATCATTTGAGCTTGCTTTTCCTCGGCTCTTGCTTGGCTGGCTTCTTGGATGTTATTTTTGATGCGCTTTTTGTTATTGAAAATGATTTCATTCATTTTGTGCATCTGCCCTCGCAATTGCGCAATCTGACGATTCATTTGTCGTAGATTCCCTTGCAGTTCTCCTACGTAATTCTTCATAATGGCAATTGGGTCGAGATTCACAAAGAAGCTCGTAATCCAACGCATGGCACTTTTGAACATATATGCTGTCAAAGAGCGGGTCTTTGGATCAAGTATGGCGAATATCGCTGCAAATAGCACCAATGCACCTGCCGCTAGAAATGCCCAATTCAATAGGAGAGGAAGTGTATTCACAATCAGTATTCCTCCACCCACAAGGAGTCCTCCTAAAAAAAGAGCACCCGTTATTCCTTCAGGACGTCTCCAAAATGATTTGGATGTGTTTTTTGTCATAATCTTTTATTAGTTCGAGGTAGTTTGAACGTCGTTTGATAGCCTCGCTGTTTACAGATGGTTCTTTCTCATTTCAAGCCAAATACTGCTTCATCTTATCAATATCCTCTTGGATTTTTGCAACTATCATATTGTAAGAGGCGATGAAATTATTCTTCGTCGTTTCAATTTTTACGCTCGCACCTGAAACTTCTTTTTTTGTGGCTTCCATTTGTTTTTGGTGTTGCTCAATTTCTTGAGTGAGCAGCTTGATTTGTTCTGCTTTTTTGGCAACGAGTTGTTCCAATTGTTTGTATTGTTGCAATTTAGAACCAATTTGCTTCTCCTTCTGTGCTTTAAGGGCTTGTTCAAATTTCTGTTCTTCCTTGCTCAATGCACTGATGTAGTGCTGTGCTGTTTGTACCAATTGATCGGGACTTACACCCATTGTTTGCGCCATCGCGTAAGCAGATTTGTAGCGCGTCGCCTCGTCCATCGGCATTTTGGCTAAAGACTGCAAGGATTTTTTGTACTCTAAATAATCGAACCCTTCCAAATCTGCTTTTTCCATCGAACCTAGCAGAACTTCGGTGAACTTGGAAGAGACCTTTCCTTTTTTTCCTTCTTGGCTTTCTTGAATCACTGGTGCGTCTTTTGGAATAGATTGTGGTTGTGATTTAGCAGTAGGGGCAGCATTCACTTTTGTAGCATCTTCCTCTTCTATGATAAAAAGAGACTTTAAATTTTTTAACATGGACATTTGTGAGTATTGTTGATTCGGTTATTTATTGAATTGCTAATTCCAAGACGTAAATTTAATGTAAATGCTCCTATCTTCAACTTCCTAATCTTTTCAAAGTTGATGCAATTCGATTAACGTTTGAGCTTTTTCTACAAAGAACGTAAAAAAGGGGAGGCTTTGCAAGTAGGATTGTCTAAGGGAGAGCCAGAAGAAGACGTTGTTTCTAGATTTGAATATAGAGGATTTAAAAATTGCGTACTTTGCCGTATAATTTTTATTCATGTCAAAGCAACCCGAACGCATCAGTATTCCACGCCTTTGGAATTCCTTTCTGGAAGTTCTCAACCTAGAAAAAGGTTTCTTGCTGACCATCAAAGACTTAGCAGTCCGTCCAGGCAAAATGATGCGAAGTTATTTATTCACGGAAAAACGCTTCGATTATGCAAAACCCTTTTCTTTTCTGGTATTACTCACGGCAATTGGTACTTTCCTCACGGCAAAAATATTAGCGTACAGTCAAGGGCAAACCGAAGAGCAGGTACAGCAATTTCCAGAAGCTATGCAGGATTCTGTACAGCGCGCCATGGATTTGTTAGGAGAATACTATAATCTCTATCAAGTTTCGCAAATTCCAATTTACGCACTAGCCACCTACTGGTTATTCAAATCTATTCGCTACAATTATGCAGAACACCTCATCATCAATTGTTTCCTAACTGCTTTTTCTGCACTCATTTTCATTCTAGTTTTTCCACTTTTTTTCATTAGTCCCAGTCTGATGTCTGCGCTTTTGGTCGTCATTTTTGTTTATCAAGTTTACTTTTACCAAAGTATTTTTCAAGAAAAACTACTATTCACTATCGGAAAAGCGTTTTTGACTTATTTTATCGTTTCTGCCCTGCATGGACTATTGATTATGAGTAGCCTATTCGCTTATTTTTATCTGTTTGAAGCCTAGTTTTCCACAAGAAAAAACCTAGATAGGAAAGACTTTGAGACCAATTTCATAGTTTACTAACATTTTTTGGTGTAAAAAATAAAAATTTACCACTTCCTATTTCCTTCAAAACTTTAGACTTTCGTATGTTCCACGGATGTTCTACGACCTGAATCCTTCATCCCGATAACTATCGGGACAAACCTTATAAAATATGAAAATCACGTATTATGGACACGCCTGTTTTGGTATTCAATTCGATGGCTACAATTTATTGATTGATCCTTTTATTTCGCCTAATGAGTTGGCAAAAGATATAGACACAAATGTAGTGCCCGCCGATTACATCCTGATCTCGCACGGACATCAAGATCACTTAGTAGATGCAGAAAGTATTGCGAAACGAACGGGCGCAAAAATCATCTCTAATTTTGAAATAGTGCGTTGGTATGGCGAAAAAGGCATCAAAGGACATCCATTGAATCACGGGGGCAAAGCCAAATTTGACTTTGGTACAGTGAAATATGTGAATGCAGTGCATTCCAGTGTTCTGCCCGATGGAACGTATGGTGGAAATCAAGGCGGTTTTGTCGTTTGGAATGAGAACACCTGCTTCTATTTTGCAGGCGATACGGCACTGACAATGGATATGAAATTGATTCCGATGACTTGCCCAAAAGTAAACTTCTGCATCTTCCCAATCGGCGATAATTTCACGATGGGCTACGAAGATGCAACCATCGCCAGCGATTTCGTTGAATGTGATAGAGTCGTGGGTTGTCATTACGATACTTTTGGCTACATCAAGATTGATCAAGATGACGCAAGAAAGGCTTTCCAAGACAAAGGAAAAACCTTACTTTTGCCTGCGATTGGAGAAACGATTGAAGTATAGGATAACTCAAAACTCCTAACTCATCCCGACGACTATCGGGACAAAACTCATTCCATGGGAAAAGTAATAGCAATAGCCAACCAAAAAGGAGGCGTCGGGAAAACCACCACAGCGATTAATCTAGCTGCTTGCTTGGCAGTTTTAGAAAAAAAAATACTGTTGATAGATTCTGACCCTCAAGCAAATAGCAGTACAGGTGTTGGTATAGATTTGAGTGAAGTCGAAGTGAGTACTTATGATTGTTTGGTCAACGAAACTGACCCAAAAGAGGCGATCATTGAAACCGATACGCCAAATTTATCTATCATTCCTTCGAGCATAGATTTGGTGGGTGCAGAACTGGAGTTGGTGAATCAGTTTCGTCGCGAATACCGCATGAGTCAACTCGTAGAGCAAGTGCGCGATGAATACGACTACATTTTTATTGATTGCTTGCCCTCTCTAGGCATCGTGACAGTCAATGCACTTACCGCTGCGGATTCCGTACTCATTCCTGTGCAATGTGAGTTTTTCTCTTTAGAAGGTCTCGGCAAATTACAAAATACGATTGCATTAATCAAGAAGCAATTGAATCAAAAATTAGCCATCGAAGGCATCCTACTTTCTATGTACGATAGCCGTTTGCGCTTAGCAAATATGGTAGTCAGTGAAGTACGCGAAGTCTTCAAAGACAAGGTTTTCGATACGATTATTCATAGAAATTCCAAAGTAGGTGAAGCACCCAACTTGGGGCAACCCGTAGTAATGTACGATGCGGCAAGCAAAGGAACCATCAACTTCCTCAACTTGGCGAAGGAGTTTTTGACTAGAAATAATGATACGATTCGGTTGAAGACTAAGGCGCGGGCATAGTGACGCACGAAAAGGCGCGAAGACGCAAAGAATTCTTTACTAGATCGTCCAAGTCTCCGACTTGGATACCATATTCCTCGGACTTAGTCCGAGAGCGATAACGCTTAAATTTAAATTCCCAAGCAGTTCAAAAAACAAAACAATTCATGGCAAAACAAGCAAGACAAAAGAAGCAGCTAAAAGGTGGATTAAATTCATTGTTGGGCAACATTGCAGCGGATATGTCCAAAAATGAAGAAGTGGTGAAAGAATTGTCGAGTACGATTGCTATGATTCCAATTCATCAAGTGGAGCGCAATCCTGAGCAGCCGCGTAAAGAGTTTGACCAAGTTGCCTTAGATGAACTTTCTGCCTCCATCAAAACTTATGGGCTGATTCAACCGATCACGGTTCGTCGAATCAAGGAAGGACATTACCAAATCATTTCGGGTGAGCGCAGAACAAGAGCGTCGCAACAAGCTGGATTACAAGAGATTCCAGCTTATATTCGCTTAGTGGATGACCAAGAAATGATGGAAATGGCATTGGTGGAAAATATCCAAAGGGAGAATCTGAATCCAATGGAAATTGCCATTACTTATCAGCGTTTGATTGATGAATTTGCATTAACGCATGATAAATTATCAGACAGAGTTGGAAAGAAGCGAAGCACCGTGACTAATTACTTAAACCTCATCAAATTGCCAGAACTTATCAAAAAAGGATTAATTGAGCAGCAATTTTCTACAGGTCATGCCAAAGCGATCAAAGGCGTCGAAAATCGGGCTTTACAAGAAGGTTTATACAAACGTGCGGTGCAAGAAGGACTTTCGGTAAGAGAATTGGAACGTTTGGTCAAATCTATCAAAGGCCTGAATGACAAGGCGTTATTAAGCGTTTTGAATTATAAAGTCGAAGACTTAGGCTTAGTAACTGAAGACTTGATGCAACTCATTCAGTCTTTGCAAAAGATAGATAGACCCATTCTTCGTAATCAACTCTTCGAGCGTATTTCCGATGGTGAGGATACTTTTTCTATACAGGATTTGGTAGACACCACTAATTTCTTAGACAGTATTGAAGATATAGAATTGAAAGGATTGTTGTACAGTGAAATTGGAGAAGAACGCTCTTCGATTATGCACTTAGCCGCTTTCGCAGAAAAATATCTAGCTAAAAAGGCAAAAGCTACCAACAAGGGAGCAAAAATAGAGAAAGCAAAAGCACCAAAACTAAGCACAGAATATCAAGCACAAGAAGACTTCTTAAAGCAGCATTTTGAAGCAAAAGTGAGTCTAAAGGTAAAAGAAGATGGTGGTGGAATAATTAGTATTCCTTTCAAGAGTGTAGCAGATTTCAACGCGATCTTGGATAAGATAAAAGGAGAAGAGTAGTAAATAGGGCGCACCTCAAAACGTCGTTTAAAGAAGAATACATATACACATCATCAAAAACAAAGAGAAAAAATAAATTTTTTCTCTTTGTTTTTGATGGATTTTTTGGAGAGAGATGGTTGTTTTTAGATTTTTTTGAAAAAATCTAAAAACAACCATCTCTCTCTGAGAAGAGGTCGCTAAATGAAAATTTTTATTGCATAAAAATTTTCATTTAGCGACATTTTGAGATGTACCCAGTAAATACTAGACTTACCAAGTTTTTAAAACTTAGCAAGTCTTGATTTTTGGCATCAACGAAAAGTTAAACCCAAACGTTGAGTAGTGAAAATGCTGTCTTTCTCGTTTTCTGAATATGCGCTACAATAATTATACATCAAAAATCTCGCCTTGCTCGTCAAAATGCTACGTCTCCTACTTGGCTAACTTCGGCATTCGATATCCCTTGTTCAATATTCGATATTTATTAACTTCCATTTTCCTATTCTTTTGCTCTATAACCATCGCCCAAATCCCAGACACCATTCCTACCTACGATAGTTATTTAGATAGCCTCAACGCTAATGACAATATTCCATCCTTCTCTGGTGTGATGGACACTTCGAATTATGCTACCGAAATAGATACCGTTTCTGTACTCAAAAAGAAAAAAGTAAAAAGTCCGAAGAAGGCTGCTATCCTTGGCTTAGCCATTCCTGGTGCAGGGCACATCTATAACAAAAAATACTGGAAAGCTCCCGTTATTTGGGGCGCATTTGCTGGTGGCGTCTATGCGATACAGTACAATACCAGTCGGCATAAATTGATGAAAGATGCGTATTGTGCGAAGTTGGTTATAGAAGAAGTCCGAGACATGGTAAAGAATCCTTGTCCAGAGGTATCCTCTGCAACGTCTAGGCAAAAGGAAGCCTTTAGAGCACTAACAGGTCAAGATTTAACGGGCGAATTACCTCCTGAAACCTCCCGTTTCGACAGTGCTGCCATTAAACGTTTCCGTGACTCCTTCGACAAAAACACTCAACTTTCTTGGATTGCGCTCATCGGCGGACATCTTGTCCTCAATGGTGTTTGGTCATATGTAGATGGACACCTCAATGAGTTTGATATAGACGAAGATTTGAGCTTGAAACTGCGCCCGAGCTTTGAAACTATTGCCTTGTCGAATGCGTCTTTTGTAGGAGCGAGTATTGTTTTGGAGTTTTGATTTGGAGATAGCTATTTGATTTAATCTCTTGCATTGAGTATATATTTTACTTATTTTTGTACAAAAAAACGTACAATATGTTGGCAATTAATATTTCCGCTTTGCGATCAAAGATGAAGTATTACTTTGATTTAGTTACGAGTTCTTCCCAAATCATTGTCATTTCTCGAAACAGTAGAGAAGATGATGCAGTAGTTGTAATGTCTATGAAAGAGTATAATGCTTTGAATGAAACAGCCTATCTCTTATCCACCAGTGCAAATCGAAAACGTTTAGAAGAATCTATACAGCAACTAGAAAATGGGCAGACCATATCCTACAAACTAGACGACTAATGGATATTGAGTTTACACAACATGGATGGAACGATTTTACATTTTGGTTAGAGAATGATGTAGAAATAGCAATCAAGATTAAAGATTTATTAAAGACCATCAAACAAAATCCATTCAAGGGTTTAGGTAAGCCAGAACCGTTAAGACACAATCTAAAAGGTTATTGGTCAAGGAGAATAAATCATGAGCATCGCTTGGTTTATAAAGTTTTTGGTAAGAAAGGTGTAGATCAAAAATGTTATATTCTGCAGTGTCGGTTTCATTATTGATCTTGCTATATCTTTGTTTTATTACAACTCAATTCTTTACCTTTTCTTAAAAATCTCCACCTCTACGTAATAAAAAAGCACCTTGGAACAGTTAACACTTCAAGAAAATCCCTTTATTGTCACGCAAATCACAAATTGTGAATATATTAGACTTTTTTTAGAGGTCAGAAGTCAGACCGTCCTTCGAGACTGTCAGAAGTCAGAACTGTTCAAGTGTTGAGCACCATTCCCTCTGACTTCTGACAAGAAAATTTAATTTTCTGGTCTGACCTCTGACTTCTCCTAACAAACACTAAACGAACAACACCCAATGTTTTCCCTTTCCTATTTTATGTACAAAACGAATCATATGAGCTATAAGAAAGTAGCGGTTCTTTTGCTATTTAGCATTTGCTCCTTCGCCTTGTGGTCGCAAGAAACGACAGTTTTTACGGAAGCCAATCGAGCCTTCAAGCGTGGCACAGCACTTTTTGACAAAGGTGTTTATGGTGTGGCGCACGACCATTTTCAAGAGACAATTAATCTATTGCAACCCGTCAATGAAGGTGAATCGGAAGTCTTGCGCATCCGAGCGAAACTCTATCTCGCACGCTGTGCCATTCGTCAAGGTCTACCCGATGGCGAGAAATTAATGTTGGATTTCATACGTGAAACAGCTCCCGACCCAGCTTCGGGACAAGCGCTAGTCGAGTTGGCGAATTACTATTTCAATGATAAAGACTACGATAAAGCAATTGAGTATTTCGATGATTTGAATGAGAACAACCTCAATTCAAAAGAGCGCAGCGAAGTGCTGTTCAAAAAAGGCTATTCTTACTTTGCGAAAAAGCAATTTAAGCAAGCAAAAAACAGCTTTAATCCCATTCGCAATGTGCAAAATGAATACTACTACCCAACGAATTACTACTTAGGACTCGTCAATTTCTTTGATGGCAACTATAATGAAGCAATCAAAAACTTCAGAGTTGTCGAGCGTTCTTCAGTGCGGAAATATCGAAACGTTTTGCCTTATTATCTAACACAGATTTATTTCGCAGAGGGCAATTATGATGAATTGCTAGAATACGCGATTCCTAAATTGACAGAAAGTGGTGTTCGCAATTTGAAAGAAATTTACCAATTGGTTGGGCAAGCCTATTTCGAGAAAGAGCAATACACCAATGCACTGCCGTATTTTGAGTATTATGCAGAACGTTCGGGCAAAATGCGCGAGGAAGAGTTCTATCAACTGGGCTTTGTTTACATGGAAGGTGGACAACCGCGCAAGGCAATTCCTTTCTTTGAGGAATTAGTGAATGTAGATAGCGAAATGGCGCAAAATGCAGTCTATAATTTAGGTCGTTTGTATTTACGCACTCGCGATTATAATTCTGCAAGAAACTCTTTTCTCAGAGCCAGTCGCTTAAATTATGATCCTAGAATTCAGGATGAGTCTTTATTCAACTACGCAAAATTATCTTATGAATTGAAGTACGATCAAGATGCGATTTCTGCCTTACAGGAAATTACACCGACCTCACGCTATTACACCGAAGCACAAACCTTGATGAGTAGCATCTTCTTGGATACGCGCGACTATGAAGGAGCATTGGAAATTATGCGTAAACTACCGCAACCTTTGACACCAGATTTGAGAGAGGCTTACCAAAAAGTGAATTACTATCGTGGTGTGCAGTTGTACAAACAAGAAAATTTCGTGCAAGCAGAGCAGTATTTTAGAGAATCTATCAATACTCCAGTAGATGCGCGCACCAAAGCCTTGGCGGTCTTTTGGTTAGGCGATATGGCGCACAGAAGAAATGACTTCGTGGGTAGTAGTCGCTTCTTGAATCAATTCCTGACTTTGGGAAGAACGATGCGTGATTTGCCAGATGAATCTTCTTTAGCTACTGCGAATTATATTCAAGGCTATAATTATTTGAAAGAAGAAAATTACACCGCAGCATTGGGCTATTTCCAAGAAGCCATTAGTGCGATCAATAGAAATGTCTATTTGAATGACCCAGATGTGAAGAACGATGTGCGTGGTGATGCGACGCTGCGTGCGGGCGATTGTTTGTTCAAAAGAAATCAATACGGACAAGCCTTGCGCTACTACGATGAAGCTGTGAATAAACGATACAGCGGATTTGTTTACGCGCTTTATCAGAAAGCAATCATCGAAGGTTTGCGCAATCGAACAACGGATAAAATATTGTCTTTGGAGCGATTGGTGGACAACTTCCCGCGTTCGCCTTATGCGGATGATGCACTGCTTCAATTGGGGATCACTTATCAAGAGATTGGTCAATTGGATCGTGCCGCTGCGCCCTTGGATATTTTAGTGAGAGATTACAAAGGACGCTCCGATTTGGTGAATGATGCTTTGATTCAGTTGGGCTTAGTGACTTATAACAGAGGTGATCGAGAAGAAGCGATCAATTACTATAAGCAAGTTTTCACCAATAATCCAGAGCCCAGTGAAGCACAAACGGCATTGAAAGCACTCGAAGAAATCTATGTGAATGATATGGGAAATGCAGATGCTTATTTTGCATTCTTAAAGACTATCCCAGGCTATGATGTGAGCACGATGGGACGCGATTCCATCAATTTCCGTGCAGCAGAAGCGCAGTTTGAAACAGGCAATTATCAACGTGCCATCACAAACTATACCAACTATATTGGCAAATTCCCAAATGGCAGCAATACGCTCTTGGCACACTACCGTCGAGGAGATTCTTATGCGGCGCTGAAGCAATTTTCGCCTGCTTTGCAAGACTACGAATTTGTGGTGAATAAAGGTCCGAGTCGATATTATAATAAAGCACTCGAAAAAGCAGCAATTATTTCCTACAATCACGAGCAGGATTTCCGCCGCTCTTATGAATTATACATCAAATTGATTGATATTGCTGACAATAATAATCAGCAATTGGAAGCACAACTCGGCGCGATGCGAAGTGCCTATCGCGCGAATCTGACAAATGAGGTATTTGAAATTTCCAAAACCGTAGCCGAAAATCCAATTGCTTCGCAAGATCAAGTCGCAACGGCAAATTTCTACTACGGAAAAATATCTTTCGATCGCAAAGACTACGCCAATGCCTTGAGCGCGTTCAATCAAGTCATCAGCTTGAGTGATAATGAGCAAACTGCCGAAGCACGTTACTTGGTCGCTTATATTTATTACTTGCAGCGCGACTTGGATAGAGCAGAAGAGATCACGATCAATGCGAATCGCGAGAGTTCGAGTTATCCGTATTGGGTGGCAAAAAGTGTGATTTTATTGTCCGATATTTTTGCAGAAAAAGGCGATTTATTGAATGCACAAGCTGTCTTGGAAGCCTTATTAGAAAATTATGATGGCGATGCAGACTTGGTTCAAACGGCTAGAGATAAATTGCAGCAATTAAATCGTCGCATCAATGCAGATAGTCGAATTGATAACTCGACGGATGATTTCTTTGATAATGGAAATGGAAATGATTAATTGTTAACTATTACGTCATGCTTATAATTAACAGTTAACAATTAGCACTTCAAACCACTACTTTAAATAATATGAAAAAGATAAAATTTCAATATATACTATGTCTAGCAATTCTCTTTGCTGCAGGCACAACTCTTGCACAAGACGACCTCGAATCAGGCTCGGTGGAAGTTATTCGAAGTTTCGATGCGCGTTTACTAGATAGCGAAAAAATTAACCTCAATCCTTCTTTACCAAACGTAGATACAACCACGAAACGCTTGCGCTACGATGTGCCAATGCGCATTTTGGACATCAAATATCCACCACCACGCATTCGTCCGTTGGCTTTGGGTGGCGATCGTTTACCACCTTCTTATAATGGTTACCTTAAAGGTGGCGGCGGTTTTCCAAATGCCTTTTATGGCGAAGCGGCGTATCACGTTTTTGCAGGCGAACGATTCGATATAGGCTTAAATTTAGATCATCGTTCTGCCAATAATTCAAGTAATTTGGAGAATCAGCGTTTTTCCTATACCGAAGCTCAAGCGGAAGGAACGTATTACTTCGATCAGGGCTTTGCCGTGAAAGGAAACTTAGGTTACACCTTAGATAAAATCCATTATTACGGCTACAATGCAGAGCGGGAAGCAGAAGATACGATGCAGATTTCGAAAGATGAAGTAGATCAACTGTTTTCTATTTTTGATGTGGGCGTGGAATTATTCAATGGAACGCGAACGGTGGGCGATTTGAATTATAGTGCGAGTTTCGATTTGTACTTTATGGGCGATGATTCACCAACAAATGAGACGGGTTTTGATCTAAAAATAACAGGTGAAAAATGGTTCAAAGAGAAATTTCCGTTTCGCTTGACTTTAGAAACAGATTTCACGCGCTACGCGACTTCTTCGGATAGCATCCAGCGACTGAACAACTTCTTTTTAAAGCCGAACTTCACTTATAGTAACGACTTTTTTAAAGCAAAAATTGGGGCAAATGTAGCTTCGAGTGACGATGTCTTTTCTTTCTTCCCTGACTTAGAACTGAGTGCAAATGTGATCGGAAGTGTGTTGACGATTTTTGCAGGTGCAGAAGGAAGTCTATACAAAAATAACTTTCGCAGCTTGACGGATTATAATCCATTTTTGTTGTCTAGTGTTCGGATTCGTAACACCAAGTACAATCGCTACTACGTCGGTGCAAAAGGAAACATCCAAGGCATCAGCTATCAAGGGGAATTCAATTATAAAGGAACAGAGAATTTGGCATTGTTTCAGTCGCGTAGAAGCAATGGAACAACCATTATTGACTTTTCGCCAGAAGGTGCTGAACTCTACAAATTCCGAGCTTTGTACGATGATGTGAATATCCTCAACGTGAAAGGAAGTGTGGAATTGGATATTTCCGAATTTAAGGTATCTGGCACAATCAACTACAACATCTACAACATGACCGAAGAAGAAAAACCATGGCATCTACCTGCCTTGGAAGTCAATGCGGGCGTACAATACACGACTTTGGAAGACAAGTTGCAAGTGAAAGGTGAGCTTTTCATCGAAAATGGCGTACCGTATATCAACGCCGCAGGTGAGATAGATAATTTGAATGGATTGTTGGACATCAACTTAGGTGCAGAATACTTCTTCTCCGACAACTTTGGTGGCTTCATCAACCTCTATAACATTGCTAACAACAAGCGAGAGCGCTGGTTCCGTTATCCAACTTATGGCTTGAATGTCTTGGCTGGAATTACATTGAGATTTTAAAGTTTAAATGACGGCGTGATTCTTTATCACGCCGTCATTTGAAAGCCAAGATGTTTGAAGTTTCCTAACTTCAAACCCATATTCTCTCGTTTTCAAACGAGATAACCAACTGATAAATGGAAGACATCAAATCCAAGATAAAAACAATAGAAGATGACATCTCCAAAAATAAATTGAGAGATGCGTTAGATGGTCTCCGCGACCTCTTCACTCAATATGATGCTTCCGAAGAAAAGCTCCAATGCCTTCAACAAATCAATCATTTCAATCGCCTACAAGCAGAAATTCGAGATCGAACTATTACCGCAGAAAACATAGATGTACAAACCAATCGCATTGTGAAAGCGACCTTAGGATTGCTGTCTGCCGCAGAAAAAGTACTGCTGCAACCCAAAGAAGAAAAACTAATAGATTGGCAGTCGCATGATGTGAGTAATGTACTTGAACAATTCAAGCAAAACTGGAACATCAACAAACAAGAAACCACTGCACAACCTTATGGATTGACACAAATTTTGGATGAGCAATTCATTGACAATCGCAACAATTGGCAGCTTGGACCGATTCATAATTTCTACGGACAATATGTAGGCAACATTGCTCTAGCTAATCAGCAATGCACCATCAGCACCAATGCCAATGGCAGTATAGATGCACGTATTCCACTCAACATCAATGGTTTGAAAGAATTCGTTATCGAAACGCAAGTGCGCTTCCAAGTCGGTGATAATTTTGGCTACGGACTCGTCTGGGGCGTCAATCCTAATAATTTAGATTCTTACTATTTTCTCCTTTCTCCCATCGGACAATTTTGTATCGGCTATCAAATGAACCGCACTTCTCACAATCTCGCTAATTGGATGTACTCGCCCTACATCCTACAAGGACTAAATATCAACAAACTCAAAGTCCACCGAATGGGCAATCAAGTCCACTTCTACATCAACGATGAGCACATTTTTACCACCACCTACTATCAATTTTTCGGCAATTATTTAGGCATGACTGCCATCAATTATAAGACAGTGAGCTTTGATTATTTGAGGGTTTGGAATTGAGGAGAAATGAAATCATTGAACACCATACAATCAATATTGCTCTTTCTATTCGGAATTATCTATTTTTTCACGCTTGAAACTTGTTATCATCCCTATATTTGCTCAGAACAAAAAAATGTGTTGAAAATAAGTGATGAATTTGAACATAAGACTCAAGAATACATGGCGTTCTTTGATTATGCTTAAAATTTTAGAGACTGTGTAATATGGGATACTTTAAAAGTTCGATTAAAGAAAGTGGAATACAATATGGAACGGGAAGCTATCTCAATTTTAGCTTAGACCCAGAAAAAGAAGGAAGTATTATCTGTAATGGATTGAGAGGATGTCTCGTTTCTTTACCTGATATGGAAACACTAGCTGAAGAAAATATGACCTCTGAATCAATCAAAAAAGATATTAGACTAAACACATTACGAATCAATAAGTTAAGAAATCAGCTATACTGAGTATCAGTTAAAAAATAAAATCGACTTTCGTGGAGTCGCAGCCAAAAAATCTTTAGAGGAGGATTTTTTGATTCCTCCAAGGGGTTGTTAAGGGGAAAGGCATTAAAATCCCTTAGCAGAAAGTTTTTCTCATCAGAAAAAAACTTTCTGCGAATTTTGGAAACGAAACCTATACTCAAGTATAGACCTAATTTTTGGGACGTTACCGAGTTAATCTGATTCCGACTAAAATTAGCTTTTGTATATTTGCAATCATCACACCTACCGCCCTCATTTTTACCACATAAAATTGTTCGCTAACCAACATATGAGACAGTTCACGACTCTACTGCTTTTCGGCTTTGCCCTCAACCTTACCGCTCAAAGTACCCTCTTCACGCTCGTTCCTCCCAAACAAAGCAAAGTCACTTTCAACAACAAGCTGAAAGACACTGAGGAACACAGCATTATGATCTACTCCAACTACTACGGCGGTGCAGGTGTAGGTTTGGGCGATGTGAATAATGATGGCTTGACCGACATTTATTTTGCAGGAAATTTGGTGGGCGATCAATTGTATTTGAATAAAGGGAATTTGGAGTTTGAAGAAGTTACCAAGCAAGCAGGAATTAAAGATAATGGTGGTTGGTCGTCGGGTGTATTGATGGCAGATGTGAATCAAGATGGTTGGTTGGATATTTATGTGACGCGTGAATTGTACGACGATCGGACAGACTTACGGGCAAATTTGCTGTACATTAATGGTGGTAATGGAAAATTTACAGAAAGTGCGGCGGCTTATGGCATAGCGGATACCGCACGCACGCGCCACGCCACTTTTTTGGATTACGATCGCGATGGTGATTTGGATCTGTTTTTACTCAATCAGCCACCTAATCCAGGTGATTATTCCAAATTTTATAATACTCCTTTGATCACCGAAGAGTATCGTCCTAAATTGTATGAGTATGTCGGAGATAAATTCATAGACGTAACAGAGAAAGCAGGTTTGAGCAAAACGGGCTTTCCTAACAGTGTGACCGCGAGCGATTTGAATGGTGATGGTTGGACGGATTTATACGTAGCGAATGATTTTTGGATCGGCGACTGGTATTACATCAACAATGGCGATGGCACGTTTAGTAATAAAATTCAAGACTACGCGCGGCATACTTCCTTTTCTAGTATGGGTGTCGATGCTGCGGACATCAACAACGACGGGCGTTTGGATATTGGCATCTTGGATATGGCAGCAGAAGATAATTATCGCCAGAAAGCGAATATGAGCGGCATGAATCCTGCTGCATTTTGGAAAGTAGTGGAAGATGGTGGAGGTTATCAGTATATGTTCAACACCTTGCAATTGAATGTAGGCGAAGGAAAATTGAGCGATATTGCACAACTCGGCGGTGTAGCGACCACTGATTGGAGCTGGTCTATTTTAATGGCAGATTTAGATAATGATGGTTGGAAGGATATGTACATCACCAACGGTTTGATGCGTGATATTCGGAACAAAGATGCAGCGAAAAAATTCAAGGAATATGTAGAAAGTTCACTCTACAAATACATACAAGCGAATCCAGATCAACTAGAGAATATTAATGTTTGGGACATCGTAGATTTACAAGAAACTTTGGCTTTAGTGCCTTCTGAAAAACTCAAAAATTACGCTTATCAGAACAATGGTGATTTGACTTTTTCCAAGCAAAGTGAAGATTGGGGATTTGCACAAGAAACCTTTTCCAATGGTGCAGCTTACGCAGATTTAGATCAAGATGGAGACTTGGATTTGGTGGTGAATAACATCAATGATGTGGCAATGATTTATGAGAATCATGCTTCGGAAAAAAGCAATGGAAACTACTTGCGGATTGCACCAATAGCAGATCAAAAAGGAGTAACTACACATGGTATAAAGGTTTGGGTGAGAACAGACGAAGGCGAGCAGTTTTTTGAAATTACGGGCGTTCGAGGAATGTATTCTACTTCAGAAATGATAGCACATTTTGGTATTGGAAAATTGAAAAAAGTCAATGAAGTGCGAGTACAATGGGCAGATGGAAAAACACAGATTTTGAAAAACGTCAAAGCCAATCAACAGCTTCAAGTCAAGTACAGCAAAGCCCAAAAAATTTACGAAAAAGAAAAAGCCCCTGCCCCTACCCTATTTAGTAACACAGAAGAAAATTTTCTCACTCATCGGCACAAAGAAAATGTCTTCGATGACTACAAACCACAGGTTTTACTCCCACATAAAATGTCCACTTTTGGTCCAAGTTTAGCCGTCGCAGATGTGAATGATGATGGTTTGGAAGATGTGTTTGTAGGCAGTGCCGTGATGGAAACTGCAAGTTTGTATCTGCAAGATCAAGCAGGGAATTTCACAGCAAGTAATCTCGAATTATGGCAAAAAGATAAGCGACACGAAGACTTAGATGCCGCTTTTTTTGATGCCGATCAAGATGGCGATTTGGATTTGTATTTGGTGAGTGGCGGCAACGAATTTTTGGACAATTCACCTTCCTATCAAGATCGTTTGTATTTGAACGATGGAAAAGGAAATTTCACCAAACGCAACGATCTGCTCCCTGAAATTCGCATTAGTGGATCAAAGGTTCGACCAATGGATTTTGATCAAGATGGCGATTTAGATTTGTTCGTTGGTGGTCGCCACCGACCTTGGCAATATCCAGAACCAACGAGCAGCTTATTGCTCAAAAATGAAGGTGGAAAATTTGTAGATGCTACAGCCGAACTCGCTCCTGATTTACAAAACATCGGTATGGTGAACGACGCTGCTTGGATGGACTACGATCAAGATGGCTGGCAGGATTTGGTGTTGATTGGCGAATGGATGCCGCTGACCATTTTGCAAAATCAAAAAGGCACATTCAAACGGGCAGATGCTCGAAATTACTTAGATCAAGACTCCAATGGTTGGTGGTTTGGGTTGGAAGTTGCGGATATAGATCAAGATGGCGATCAAGATATTATTGCAGGAAATTTGGGTTTAAATTACAAATACAAAGCGAGCGAAAAAGAACCTTTTGAGGTTTATTATTATGATTTTGACGATAATAATTCCAAGGATATTGTTCTGACTTATTACAACTTTGGCATTCAATATCCACTGCGTGGTCGGCAGTGTTCTTCGGAGCAAATTCCTGCTTTAAAGAAGAAATTTGAGACCTACGATCTCTTCGCTTCTGCTGATGCCAGTGCCATTTATGGAGACAACAAACTAGAAAATGCCCTCCACTACGAAGCCACCACTTTCGCCAGCACTTACTACGAAAACAAAGGCGATGGCACTTTTGAAGCACACCAATTGCCGATGCTTGCACAACTTTCTTCTATCAATGATTTTTTAGTGGAAGATTTCAATGGTGATGGTCATTTAGACATCTTATTCGCAGGAAATCTCTACCATGCAGAAGTCGAAACCGCAAGAAATGATGCAGGCTACGGATTGTTATTACTTGGCGATGGAAAAGGCAATTTTGAACCACTCGATCAATTGCAAAGTGGGTTTTATGTGCCTTATGATGTGAAAAATTTGGCGAAGATTAAGCGATTGGGGAAGGAATATATTTTGGTGGGGTGTAATGATGAGGAGGTGCAGGTATTTGAGGTGAAAAAGTAAAGTAAGAAGTCTAAAAATCAGATAAAGTCTCAATGGTTTGTTTATTTCAAATCAAATAGGCATCGAACCTATTTGATTTGACCAAGGTTTTAGAAACCTTGATAGATTGAAGTGGACTCGACGTCCACTCCAATCCAAAACACGCTCTTTTTCAATTAAGATTGTAATATATGTGCGACTTATTATGTATACATTAAGCTCCCATAATGAATCTAACTTTACATTACTTAATCGCCAACACCACATTCACCTTATAAAAGTCCTCACCAATTTCATTACGATTGAATAGGTTATTTCCTGCTGCTAAACGAACAAAGTGTCCGCTTCCAAAAGGTACTTTCACATAGCCTCCCAACCATTGATAAATACTCGTCGGATCGCCTTCAGTGACTCTGGTGAGTACAAATTGTTCATAAAAACCTCCAATGGAAAGATGATTATTAATTTTAGCACCTGCTGCTGCCCAATTCAAGATGAAATCACGCGTCACAGTACCTTCTTTGCGTAAAGATTTGTAGTAAGCTAAGTAAAATTCCGATTCAAAACGACCTTGATTATACAGAGAAAAAACACTTGGTACAATACCATCTCCCACAACCGTGCTTTCTCCACCAGAAAGGAATTTTCCATGTGTCAAACCTAGCGAAGGATTGATATATAATTTACCATCTAGCGCACTAAATCCTAGACCAACACCATGCTCCAACCAAAGATCTTTCCCTGCTTCCAGTGTACCGAAGGAAGCATTAGTCCAGAAAATATTGTACCAAGTGAAATTCAGATTAGGTTTGATATTGACATGCCCCAAGAAAACAGGGAAAAATCCACCAACACTATTTTGAACAAAGTTAATGGCAATACCAGAGGCTTTTTCTTGTTTTTCTGCATTTGCTTCCGACTTTTCCATTTCTTTATCTTCTCCCATTTGTTCCTTATCCATCATCTTTTCTTCTACCATTTCAGTCTTTATTGTTTTGGTACTATCTGGATCTGTAGTCATTTTGGCTTTATGCATTTCTTCTTGTCTTACCATAGCCATTTCTTCTTGTGTCGCTTCTGTTGACTGTGCGAAAATTTGAGTATGGAATACTAAAAATGTTACTAGGATGTAGAATAATTTATTCGTTAACATGATTGTTGTTTTTGTAAAATTTGAGCTAACTCATAATTGATGAATAGCTATAGATTTTGATGAAAAGTTTATGTAATATTTTGTTTGTTTATACTTGCAGACATTAATCAGATTACACAAGATGTTTAGTAGTTGAGGTCAATGAAAAATCACTGTCCACTGAAGACGGGATTGCGTTTTTCAATAAATGCGTGCATCCCTTCTTTCTGATCTTGAGTAGCAAAAAGCGCATGGAAATTTCGACGTTCAAAAAGCAATCCTTGACTTAATGGTAAATCCAATGCCTGATCGACAACTTCTCTTGCCATCATGACGGCAGGCTTACTAAAATTAGCAATGTTTTCTGCTATTTTTAGTGTCTCTGCAAGTAGATTTTCTGCTTTGAAAATGCGTGCTACAAGACCACTTCTTTCTGCTTCTTCAGCATCCATCAAGCGTCCTGTCAAGATCATATCCATTGCTTTGGATTTACCAACCAGTTTGGTGAGTCGTTGCGAGCCACCAATTCCAGGAATAACTCCTAGTTTGATTTCTGGCTGTCCAAACTTAGCGTCTCTTGCTGCATAAATAGCATCACACATCATCGCTAATTCACAACCACCACCCAATGCATAACCTGCTACCGCAGCAATTTTAGGTGTCCTTAAAGCAGTAAATTCACGCCATGCACCAAAGAAATCTTCTTGATACATGTCTTGGTAGGATTTGCTAGACATTTCTTTAATGTCTGCACCTGCCGCGAAAGCACGTTCTGAACCTGTGAGCACGAAACAACCTACCTCTGGATTTCTATCCAGTGGTCCGAGTTGTTCAATCAGGTCATTCATTAATGGAGAATTTAGAGCATTCAATGCTTTAGGACGATTTAGGCGCACTAAGACCACTCGCCCTTTTCGTTCGATAATGACGTTCATTTTGTTAAATTAAAAGGATTGAAATATTAGAAAGAGGATTAAGAAACAAGACTATCATTTTCTGATTACTCTCTTTTCGTTTAAGTATGCACTTGGTTTTTAAGTGTGTTAGAGCTTTCTAGGAGTCCCAAATAGCACCATAAGCAGGGATGCCTCGACTTTCCATACCTTCTACTACTTGCCACGTTAGTTTCTTGTTAGAAATACAGATAATTGCCTCAGCATCGAATTCTTGATAAGCTAAATAAGCCAATTTTACTAAGTCTGGTTTGCCATAATTATCTGTATCCCAAATAATAGCATCGGGTTGAACAGATAAGATTTCATCCACTAGTTTATCACCATAAGTCTTTCTTGGATTACGAGTTGCCCACACTAATCGAGAAGGTACTTCTTGGGCAACCATATGAGGCAAACAAGGTCCAATTCCACTTCCAGTTGCTACCCAAATCACTCTCTTGAAAATTTGGTCAATATTACCGACGCCTGCAGTTGGAATACCTCTTGTCCAAACATGAGTTGGTAAGTCATCAATAAATTCTCCTGTCCAATCTCCTGCTCTTGATATTGCCAATCTATATCCCGATTCTCCTGGAACCGGAATGTTGGCAAAAGAATGCCAGTCTTTCAAGGGATGACGACTTAGAGTAGTAGAAGAACCTGCAAAAGGCGTTACGTGGTTGAATTTAGCAATGGCAACATGAGATGAAGGATTATCAATATTAACAGGTACTTTTTTCAAACGCAACCACGGTAATGCGACACTGAAAGTAATAATAAGCAATGCCCAAAATCCAATTGAAGTGAAAAAGGTCTGCCCAAAATTGATACCTACGGTTTGGTCGTTAATAAAAAAAGCAGTGTGTGCCCAAAACAATAGCAAAGAACTCCAGCCTCCAAAACGATGCATCGCTTCAAATTTATCATGCTGCTTTGCTCTAAAAGAAGGTCTAGCCATCACACACATGGCAATTAGGATCGTTAAAATACTGTAAGTGATACTGATAGTTGGTAGGGAAACACCTCCTAATCCACCAAAAAAGTGTTGGCTCAATGCATAAGAAAAGAAGCCAAACCAAAGTGTTCCTGCAATTGCACCACCGACATGGATGCCTCCGAAGTGATAAACTTTTCCTGCCAATCGCCGAATAGACAGTGACCAACTTTTAGGAACACTTGTCGCGATTCCAAATAAGATATTCACCACATACTGCTGACGAATTAGAATAGCTAAACCAATATTAGCCAGGACTGCATAAGAAATATTAGTCAATTGGAAAACAGTGTCTGTCCACCACCAAGCATTCTGCGCACCGTAAACAAACAGGAAGATATTTGCTAATAAAGTGGCAACAATTAAGCGATTATAATGCATCAGGCGTTCTCCTTTCCACATCCAAAGCCATTTTTTCTTTTGTTTGGGTAGTACAACTGCATTGGGGTCAGGAAGAGACTCTTTCGAGTCTACTCCTGAAGAAGGTTGATCGGGATTTTGCTGATCAGATTCATGATTACCTCTATTTTCGATCACCGTAATATCTCCTGTTTCCTGATATTTCTTTGCAATTTCTAATAAAGTGCGCTTATCAATTTTTCCTCTTCCAGTCATCGGCAATTCTTCCATGCTAATGACAAAAGTAGGTACACAATAGTAAGGCAAATGATTAGCTACAGCCTCTTTGGCTTTTTCTTCGCTCACTGTTGCGGGCATTGCAAAAGATACTAGATTACGATCATCTAATTTAATCGTTGCTGCACGCTTGCAATTAGGAAGACCTTCTATCACAGAAGAGACGCCATCCAGTTCTACTCGAAATCCTTTTACTTTGACTTGATCATCCATTCTGCCTAGGTGCAACAGCTGCCCATCATAAGTCCAACGCCCTAAATCACCAGTACGAAACATCATTTTACCTTCCCCTAAAAAAGGATCTAAGGCATAACGTTCCTTATTTTTTTGATCGTTATTGATGTAACCAGAAGTTACACACAAACCACCTGCCCACATCACACCTGTTTCTCCAATGGTACAAGGTTGCATCTTTTCATTCAATATATAAACTGTATTATTTGGAGTAGGTGTTCCTATCGTAATACGATCTGCTTTTGGACGACAGAGCTGCATTGTATTGACGATTGTTGTCTCAGTAGGCCCACAAGAATTATAGAAATTGCATACTTCTGCCCATTTATTGGCTAGAGATAATGGACAAGGTTCTCCTGCTACTGCCACGGCTTCAATATTAGGGCATTTTGCTGGATCAATAAGGCTCAAAACAGAAGGTGTAGCAATGATAACATTAGCTTGTCGTGCTGTTTCTACAATATCCTTGTCTCGAATTAAAAGCGTTCCACCATGTGCTAGACAAGTCAGAATCTCCCATGCTGCCATATCAAAAGCAATATTTAGCAATTGTGCAACTTTTGTACCTGGACGCATACCAAGGTTACCTGGTTTTGTAAGTAGGATGTTACAGAGATTTCCATGTGTTACTTGAACACCATTGGGATTTCCTGTTGTTCCAGAAGTAAAAAGCAAATAGCATACGTCTTGTAAGCCTACTTCTATATCTGTAACATGTCGTTCATCCACTATTAGATTTTGTTCCATCACTTCATCCAAAGCAATTGTTGTGGCATTCTCTCTTCGCGGTACTCTTTCTTGAAAATCAGATAAAGTAAGTACAACTTTAATGTCTGCCACATCCATAATATAATTCAAGCGAGTCATTTTGGAAACACCAATATCTTGCGGTACATAAATCGCACCTAGTTTAAGTGTTGCAAAAATGCCTACCAACATAGGGATAGAACGCTTAGCAAATAAGCCTACTCGATCTCCTTTAGTAACACCATTTGTTTTCAGGACATAAGCTAGTTTTTCTGCTTGTTCATTTAATACTTTGTAGGTAATCTCTTTACCTTGATGAACCGCAGCAACTACGCCTGGATGTTCATTCACTTGAGCTTCTATGGCATAATGAATTGCATGGAAGGGCAATGGGACTTTTTTTCCTTTTCCAAAAAGTTGAAACAAGGATTGATCTTCTACAGAAAGTCCTCTCAAGGCTTGTGCTTCGAAACTTAATTCAGGAATAAGAGCCTCTGAATATTTCTTTTTTTCAATTGATTGAATCATTACTCTAATATTTTTGTTCGCTACAAATATAGAGTTGCCAAAAGCAAAAATCAAGCTTTAAACTCCTGTTTACCAGCTAGTTGAACATTAAGAAACAATTAACTATGATTTGAATAAATTGGTATCCCTTTGTGATGAAAAGCCATAGTTTTGTCAAATTGTGAAATTTTGAAGAAAGAACTGTAAAGAATTTGTGAAGTGTATGAGCCGTTAAATAGAATTGGAGACAACTTTGTGATAAAGCTGTGAAGTCTAAATCAATACTCTTGAGTTTTTCTAAACAAAAAAATTTATCCCTTATTTATTTTTTATACTCCTGTTAGCAGATGGAGGTTATTCTTTTCTGCAATACTACCATCAACCCATTCAAGGCGATTATTCCAGTAATTTTACCAGAACCACAATTCAGTCAAGTATTAAACTCTCCTTTCGGCTGGAAAGCCATTCAAGAAAACATCGAATACGGCGGTGTCAATCGCTACTTCGTACATTAAGCTTTGTATTCGAGTTTTAGAAATATACCGCTTTGGCTACAAAAATTCCTACCTCCTATTAAAAGCCTATACGCAACGGCAGCTATTTTTAAATTGATTTTCCACATTGGGCTGATACCTTTGATTGCTAGATACACTCGCCCAAATGATCGTTTTTGGTTAAATACTTTTATTGGAACAGTCTTACTCATTAGCCCATTTTTTCAAGCTAATGGCTATTCTCATGTTATCGGTATAGTTGATCGCTCGGTAGTTTATGCCTTTTCTTATGCGTTTCCTATATTATTATTGTTGCTCTATTTTCTTTCTTTGCAAGCTATACTTATCCTTTGTCTTTATTGTACTCTTCATCTTCACTATAGCAGACGCCAAAATGGGATAAGAGTAAATGTGAAAAAACAGCACTTCATCAAATCGGCAGTACTAAAGAGGGGATGACAATTTTAGAAGAACTATGTCCTGTTCTGGAGTGGAAGACTTTTTCTAAAGCAGAAGAATCAAGGTACATTGCTCGAATGTTGCAGTATTACGGATTCGGAAGTACTATTCTATCATCGTTAATTTAATTCCAAACAAACAACCACCTCACTACTTTATACAAACCAACTCCTACCACACCCAGCGGTCCAGGCTTCACTTTCTCCTGCAAATTCACCGTAATCGTCGCGTATTGCACTTGACTGTCCAATCGCTTTAACTGCCCTTTCATGGATTCGATTTCGACATTGATGCGTTCCAATTCACGTTCTATTTCTAGTATTTCGCTGACCTTTTCTGCTTTATTGAGCAACTCTAGATAACCTTGTCGAGATTTCTCCAAGGTCTCCAAGCGAATTTCAGTATCACGGTATTGGTCAGTAACATCTTGAGAATAGAGATTCTTGGACTTGACTTCGCCGAGTGTTTCTATTTGTGCCAATAGAGGTTCAAAACTCGCTTGTGGTACGCGAATCGTCCAAGAAGTCGTACTACTAGATTGTAAATAGGCTTGATGCTGTTTTAGAAAGGCTTGAAGTTGCTCTTGCTTTTCCTCTAAACCTTTGACGGTCAGTGAAATATAAGCAGTATAGATGATAAGACGGTCAGCGAGTAGCTCTTGGTAAGATTGGTCAAGATCAGCGATCTGTTCACGATCATAATTGACTGCCACGGGCTCAGCAGCACTTGGTTTGTACAATTTACTACTAGTGCAAGAAGAAGGGGAAAAGAGAAAGAGTAGTAAAATAGAATAGCGAATCACGTTATAGAATTATATGTTGAATAAATCAGATAATCTATACTATAACGTGATTCTTTTTAAAAGCAGGATACAATTAGATAGAATATTTTCGCAAAATTGACTTGCTAACTAATAAAGTAATAGATGATTCGACTATTGTCGTTCAAATCAACAATTAAACGAGTAAACAATAATTACCTCAACGTAATCGATTTCCTTATCACCTTACTAAAAGACTGCAATTCAACTTTGTAACGTCCTTTAGCCAAGCGACTCAAATCCAGCTCATAGATCGTATCCACAGGTAAGTCAAAGACCTTATCATCCACGACAACTTTGCCTGATTCATCCTTCACGACGATGGCGTTAAGATTAACATTTAGATTTTGAAAATCGATGAAGTAGGTTTGGCTATCTTCATCTACAAAAAAGGATTTCGCAGTGGCTTCGACCGTTTCGATCTCTTCGCCTGCGAACGACATCATTTGTTTGGAATCTTCGGTTTGTGCAGAAAGGTTAACACAAAAAAGTAGGCTTAGTGTTACTGCTAGTGAGAACTTGTACATGACTTAAATCGTTTTAACTTACTAATAGCAAATTGTAATTTAGAAAATGTAGTGTGTGTCAATTATATATTATAAAAACTCCAAATATAAGCGAACATTTTCTAAATCCTTCTGCTCACTAACTATATTTTTACAGAAATATTATGCTTCAATATTATCTTTTTGGAAAGGCTTAACATTCAATCCATTTGATGGTAGGCACGGATAACCTCGAGTATACTTTTGTAAATTTTGGGCTTTTTTGAAATGAACATATTTAATTTTGTCCACTTTGCTATTTCAATATCTTCTTCGGTTTGTGGCATTAGTTTTTCATCACTGGTTTTCATTTTATACCAATACGTCCGCTTGATACAGCGACGCTTTTTTTTGTCTTTATAAACGTGATTTGTTTCACAAATAAAGTCCTGCAAGTCCACATTTTGTAATCCCGTCTCCTCTTGCACCTCTCTCACCGCTGCTTCTTTTTTCCCTTCGCCCTTATCCAATTTCCCTTTTGGCAAGTCCCAAAAACCTCTTCGATAGATCACCAAAACTTGTCCTTCATTATTAAAAACCAAACCACCAGCTGCTTCTATAATATTAAACAGCGACTCAAAATCACGAATCAGTTTTTTCTTATCTTCTGCATAAATCGTCACAGATTGATACCGTTGAGTCTTTTCCAGCATATCAATATAATTCAGCAAAAACTTCGATCTACCTGCATAACGCGCCACTAAATCTTCTTCCGAGGAGACCAAATTTTCACGCTCTTTCTTCTTTTCAGAAATCAATCGAAGCGGCGTCTCATTGATATAAACTTTGTACATTCGCAGCTGTTTTTTTCAGAGTCCAAAAGTCAGATAGCCCGTACGGGCTATCTGAAGTCAGACCAATTCGTGTAGATTATCAATTGTTGGTTCTTTTGTTCAAGCAAACTGAAAATTATAAAGCAGTGAGCATTCAAATCAGCAGTTCAACAAATCAACAATTCATCATGCAAAATCAGGCAACACAAATCGCCAAATGGCTACTACAAATAAATGCAATAAAATTAAGTCCACAAAACCCATTTACTTGGGCATCGGGCATTAAATCTCCGATTTATTGCGACAATAGAATTACACTCTCCTATCCAGATATTAGAAGAGGTATTCTTCAAGGTTTCAAAGAGCGTGCAGATGCCTTCAAACCTTTTGATGCTATAGCTGGTGTTGCTACGGCAGGTATTCCTCACGGTGCTTTGTTATCGGATAAAATGGGTTTGCCTTTTTTATATGTTCGCTCTAAACCCAAAGCCCATGGCAGACAAAACCAAATCGAAGGAAAATTGGAAGCAGGACAGCGCATCTTAATGATTGAAGACTTGATCTCTACGGGCGGCAGCAGTTTGCAAGCCGTGGAAGCGGTGCGCGAAGCAGGAGGTGTCGTCATTGGTGTATTGGCTATTTTTAGTTATGGTTTTGAAAAAGCCCAAACTGCCTTCAACAATGCTGATTGCCCCTTTGCAACTTTGAGTGACTATGATACTTTGCTGGATATTGCTGTGAAGCAAGAATATATTTCTGCCGATCAGTTGGAGACTTTGAAGGCATGGAGGGTTGCGCCTGCTGAGTGGAAAGGAATGAAATAAATTAGCGGGTTTTAGAAACCCAAAAAAAGTCAGAATTCCTCGCGTCTGGATGGAAACCTATGAGAACACCAGCTATCAATTAGTCCATCGAGAGAATTTTGTGGAGTTTATTCAGTGCTAAGCATCACTTTATAGCTTTTCTAATAACTCTTGACAATACGCATCTCCTGCGGCTACGCCTTCTTCTATTGCACTCACCAAGCTACTCCACACCGTTTTCGTATTTGGATGCGCTGCTCCCAACTGCTCCTCTAAAATGGTATAAGATTGTATGAAAAACCCTGCGGCTTCTTGATAATGCTTTTGTTCAAGCTTTACCAAAGCTAGATTATTCGATTTTATCGCTACTTGAGGATGTTTTTCTCCAAAATTCTGCTTATCAATTTCTAATGCACTAGAAGCCAATTCGGCCGCTTCTTCGTAGCGACCTAGATTCCGATACACATTTGCCAAATTCGATTGGCGAACCGCAACGGTCGGATGCAGCTTTCCAAAGTTGTCCAAATCCGATTGCAAGGCGGCTTCTAGCAAGTTCGCTGCTTCTTCGTAGCGTCCTAAGTATTGATAAGTCCAACCCAAATTATTTTGTCGAGTCGAAATTTTCTCATGATCTTCACCCAGTACCTTAATCAAAATTGAAAGTGCTTGTTCTCCTAATTCACCAGCTTGTTCATATAAACCCATATCTTCTTTCAACCAAGCCATATTTCCCAACAAATCTGCAAAACTTTCTGCTTCCACCATTTCCCAAAGCTCTACCAAATACTCCCCAAAAGGTACAAAAGGAAACTTCTCAATAGGGTTATCTTTAGCTTGATCTATTTTTAGCAATGCAGCTACACTTTCTACAATAGAAACTATATCCTCATATTCAGGCTGCTGCGTTTTCCAAACTACCTCTTGCACCACCCGATGCATCTTCCAAGTCGTATCTTCCTCATTTCTTTCTTCTCGCAACCAACCTTTGTCCACCAATTGATTGCGCACATAAGTAAATTCGTCCCAAGCCTCACTTTCGGTATCCAGTTGTAGGAAGTATTGGAAGTCTTCGGAAGAATAGGCTTGTGGTGGAAGACAGGTGAGTTGTTGGAGGACTTGGAGTTCGGTAGTGTCTAGCTGACTCAGATCAAATACGGCACTGATGTAGGGAAAAATGCGCTCCAGTTTGCTATCCGCAGAGCGGTGTTGTTTTTTCACATCTTTTGCAATGACGCCTATTGCCAAGCCGCGCTCTTCCAAGCGGTTTTTGAGCCAAGTCAAGCTCTTTTCCCGTTTTTGGATGGTTTTGGCGAAGAGTTCTACCGTCAAAGTATGGTAATCTATTTCTCGAAGAATGGCATCCACCAAATCATCGTCTTGCTCGCGGGTATAGTGTTCGTAGAAAAGTTCTAGCGCCTTTTCGGGACTTAGAAAATCCAGTTCAATCAAGTATTTGGGATGCTCATAAAGACGGTCGCGCGAAGTGAGCAAGATGTGCCAGTTAGCGCGCGGCAAAAAGTCTTTGTAGGCTTCAAAGTCTTTTTCCATATTGTCCAGTACAAGCAAGCCTTTGCCTTCGAGATGTCCAAGCAAATTGAGGAGATTTTTGGCGTCCACTGGCGGTTCACCTATGAGGGTGTAATTCAAGTTACGGTGCAGCATTCGTGCCGCTTGCATCGCGCCACCAAAATCGGTGCCCACTTGTTCTATCCAAGCCACGTATTGATAGTCCGCCAAGTATAGATTGGCGTATTTCATTGCCAAACTGGTCTTTCCAATGCCGCCCATACCGTTCATTAGTAGCACGCTGCTTTGTGCTTGTAGTTTTTGGTAGATGGCTTTCAGTTCGTCTTCTCTACCGATAAGCATTTCTTCGAGTTGGGGAAGGGAGGTGAGAAAGGTAGTCGAGGGGTCTGCTTTTTTAACAATTCTATTGGGAGGAAAACCAGCATCTATCAGAGCATTCATCAGTTCCTTCACATCGCGCTCAAATCTATCCGTATCAATTGGAATGTATTGTTCTTCATAAATCGAATGAATGCTTTCCGGAACAAATCGCTTCTTAGGCAGTTTTGCTACATCCAATAAGACAGGAAAGAGACCTTTTCCTTCTTCAGATGCCCATTCAATTTCTCTGCGCACCCAATCGTCTTCCCCAAATAGGCGATCTAAATTCCCAGTAGCGTCTCCCCAAGTCGGTCCAATTACACAAATAAAAGCATCGCAGCTTTTGACGGCTTCTTCAATTTCTTTTGCCCAATTCGCACCACCTTTAATACTTTCTTTGTCAAAAAAGACATGCTCCACGCCATAATCTCGTACCAAACGTTGGTGGATGAGTTTGGTGAATTTATCTTTTGTTCGATAATTGATGAAAAGTTTGGTCATCGGCTGAGTTGGTTTAGAGAAGCAATTTAAGGAAAAATCGAGTACAGATAAAAAGTAGATATAAATTTCTTCGATATTTGCAGCTTCGAGTACTAAAAGCTGCTTTTATGTGTACATGTAGGATGACTCAAATGTTTGATAGTACTTACTTAGAGTTGCTTGCTGTGAATTTGAATGGACATCAAGTCCATCCAAATTCAACAAGGTTTACAAAGGGTAAAAATTGGTTTTTAGCCAATTTTTACCCTTTGTAAACCTTGATCAAATAAAGTGGGTTCGATACCCACTTTATTGGAAAAAAGCAGAGATCAAAATTTTTGCTACTTCAAATCTTCTACAAAAGTGCAATTTGTTATACCACACTTATGTTAATACCCTTTTACACAAAAAAACTACATCATCACAACAAAAATGGCGAAGCAAAGCTACTCAAATAGCAAAGCCACTGTACAATTTTAAAGACAACGCCTTCGGGCGAAATTTGCTAACAACTACATTTAAAAACATGAAATATACCGCAACTATTTTTTTCAGCTTTTTTCTGCTGAACATCACTTTTGCTCAAGACACCAAAATTCCAGCTGCCGACTTAGAGAAATCCTTTGTTGAAGGACATATGCGCTTCTTGGCTTCCGATGAATTGCAAGGACGCAGAACGGGCGAGCCAGGGAATCGAATTGCTGCGCGCTACTTGGCAGCGCAATTGGAAGCGTATGGCGTGAAGCAAGTAGAAGGCGCAAAAGGCTATATGCAGCCAGTAGGATTGCGGCAAACTAAGCCAATCACAAAGGCGACTCTAGCTTGGCAAGAGCATATTTACAATCAAAAAACGGAACTAATGATGTTAGCGGGCAGCGCAGAAGACCTGGAAGCAGAAGTTACTTTTGTTAGCTACGGTTGGATAGATGAGGAAGCAGGTAGAAATGATTATAAAGGGAAAGATGTGAAGGGAAAAATTGTAGTGACGAATATTGGCACGCCTGATAATAATCAACCAATGGCAGTTATTCAATCTATGAGTAAAAAACGAAAGTGGGCGAAGGAGCAAGGGGCAATTGGAATGATTGAATTGTTCCAATTGGGAAGAAATTATTGGAATATGGTAGGCAATTATTTTGCTCGTCCGCGCATACAACTCGTTGACCCTGAGGAACAAGGAAATGATTTTATTTATGGTTGGATATTGGAAGGCGACACAGGTTTTGGCGTAGCTGCAAAAGAAAAAAAGAAACAGAAAGTGAAGCTAAATATGATGGCTTCCAATTCTGAAATGCTCAATTCTAGCAATGTAATTGGTGTGATCGAGGGCAGCGACGAAAAGCTGAAAGAAGAGTACGTTATTTTGACGGCGCATTACGATCATGTAGGCACTGGAAAAAATGGCGGAGGTGCATTTACGGAGAAAGACAGTATTTTCAATGGGGCAAGAGACAATGCTTTTGGAACAGTTGCTTTGTTGAGTGCTGCGAAAACTTTGGCAGCGAATCCAACAAAGCGTTCCGTTATCATTTTGGCAGTGACAGGAGAGGAATTAGGGCTTTTAGGAAGTCGCTACTATTCAGAAAATCCACTGATTCCACTAGAAAAGACGATCTATAATTTCAATACCGATGGTGCTGGTTATAATACGAAAGATCGCGTTTCTATCATTGGTTTGGGCAGAACGGGTGTAGATGGAGAATTAGAAAAGGCGGCGAGTGCGTTTGGTTTGAAAGTAGGTGGCGACCCAGCCCCAGAGCAAGGACTGTTTGATCGCTCAGATAATGTTTCTTTTGCTTCAAAAGGCGTTCCTGCGCTGAATTTCGCGCCAGGCATGACCGTTTTCGATGCAGCGATTATGAAATATTACCACCAAGTAGCGGACAATCCAGAAACGATTGATTTCGATTATTTGCTGAAATATTGTCAGTCTTTTACTCACGCTGCACAGTTGATTGCCAATCGTGCAGAACGTCCGTTTTGGGTAGCAGATGATAAGTACGAGGAAGTTGGGAAGAAGTTGTATAATAAGGAATAAAAGCTGCCCATACGTTGATGCGAGAGGAAACTTTCGCAAAAAACTACTGTGAAACTAGAAATCACATCTCTGCTCTTTCAAATCAATTGGCATCGAACCAATTGATTTGATCAGGTTCTACAAAGGGGAAAGATTGGCGAATGCCAATCTTTCCCCTTTGTAAAACCTGATGGATTTGAGTGGACTCGACGTCCATCCAAATCCAAAACAAGTCGCTTGAAGCGCGTATGCTTAGTTTTTTTTAAAAACTCCCTTTCACCTATAAGCCGGATTCTGTATTTCCAAAAGGAAACCTCTATCATTTATCTACGCCTAACTTCACAGTGAGGCTCTAGCTGCCTACCCTCCAATATCGAGCGAGCGACTCTCTAGCATTGGTTTACATGGCATTCCAACCCGTAAGGTTTATCCACCTCGATGATTACTCAACGACGTCGTGCGCTCTTACCACACGTTTTCACCTTTTCCCAACCGAAGTCAGGTAGTTATTTTCTGCGACACTCTCTGTACTCCGACGAATCGAAGCCCCATCCGTTAGATGGTACGGTGCTCTACGTTGTCCAGACTTTCCTCATCTTTGCCGAAGCAAAGCCGCGATAGAGCAGTGAAAGGGAAACGCGAAGATAGAGAAATTTGGAAATTGGAAATGTAGAATTTTAGCGGCGGGCAACTATTGATTAACTTTGGCGTTTTCTTGCTGTTTATTAATGAATTGAGGATGACCAAGAAATTATTTTTCCTTACGCTTTTTCTCGGATTAACTATCGCTGCAATGGCACAGGTGAGTTTTCGCGTTGTGACAGATGCGAAAAAAGTGACGCTCAACGGTTATTTTGAAGTGCAATTTGTACTAGAAAATGGACGTGGTGATCAGTTCAGTGCACCTAGTTTTCAAGGATTGCGCGTTATGGGCGGACCGAATCAGTCCATGAGTACTTCCATAGTCAATGGTGTAGTCTCTTCCGAAGCTTCTTATGGTTATGTTTTGCAACCAACGCGTTTGGGGAAAGTGACGATTGGGCGAGCCAGTGTAAATGTGAAGGGAAAAACGTATAGAACAGAACCAATCACGATTGAAGTGGTGAAAGGTAAGGAGCGTCCTAAAGACGAGGAGGGCGTGACCGCAGAAGATATTTTTCTTAAGGCAGAAGTAGAAGAAGGAGATATTTACATCGGACAACAAGTGCCGCTCAATTATCGCATCTATACCCTCAAAAATATAAATAGCTACAATATATTGGAAGAATCTGCTTATCAAGGTTTTTATGCTGAGGATTTACGCAGATTCAATGCAGGGGTGGTAAGAGAAGTGATAAATGGAACAGATTATGTCACCAAAGTACTGAAGCGGTTGGCTTTATTTCCGCAGCAGACAGGCACTTTGGAAATCGCACCGATGCAAATGCAAGTCGGTATTGCAAGAGGTTCGGTTCGCAACCCTAGAAGTTTTACGCCAACTTACAATGGATACAGAGTCAATATTAGTTCACCGACTCTCCAACTCGAAGTCAAACCTCTGCCTCCCAATCCGCCGAAGTCTTTTACGGGAGCAGTTGGATTCTACACCTTTAGCAGTAGCATTGAACGACCACGGATCACGACGGATGATGCCTTAGAAATTCGAGTCGTCATTGCGGGAAATGGCGATGTGAAACGCGTCGAAGCTCCAAATATTGACCTAGGTGCAGCTTTTGATGTATATGAACCCAAATTGATAGACGAGCAGCTTCGGGAATCGGATGGAGAAATTCGGAGTCGAAGAGTATATGAGTATTTAGCGTTACCCAAAGTCGCTGGCGTCCATGAAATTCAATTGGAATTTTCTTATTTCAATACCAGCATAGCCGACTACGATGTGCTTCAAAGTGAGCTTTATGAAATCGCTGTAGCACCGGGTAGCAATGCTTTAGTTGATCGAAATCCTGTTTTAGATTTAGAAGAGGATAATGATATTCATTACATTAAATCTGTGACGAATCTGCAATCGAAAAGCACGCTCTTTTTTGGTTCAGCAGCCTTTTGGGGATTGACAGGAATGCCTTTTCTTCTTTTTCTAGGCGTCGTTGCCTTCAAGCAAGTGAAGAAAAAACAAGATAATATCGATCCCATTCAATTGAAAAATAAATTAGCACAGAAACTTGCCAACAAGCATCTTTCCGATGCACTACTGCATTTGAAAGCAGGCAAAAGTCGCGCTTTTTATGATGAAGTTTCCAAAGCCATGTTGGGCTATGTGAATGATAAACTCAATATCCGAAATTCAGAGTTGACTAAAGATAATGTGGTCAGTCGCCTAGAGGAATTAAAAGTTCCCAACGCGCAAATCGAACGCTTTATGCAAGTCATCAAAACCTGCGAAATGGCATTATTTGCTAGAAAAGATGGCGAGTCGGATATGCAAGCGACTTACGATCAGGCAATTGATGTGTTGGTGAAAATTGAGGAGAATTTGAGAGGTTCATAAATGAATAGACATATTAAAAAATCTATGGGTGGCGTCTCAAAATCTTTTAAGAAGGATTTTTAGACGCTCCAATAGTTTTTAAAAGACGAAAAGGAGCAAAATTCTAAATTTTGCTCCTTTTCGTCTTTAGAAAAACTCTAGCAGGAGGTCTTTTCACCTTTGAAAAAAGACTTCCTGCGATTTTTGGAAACGGAATGCTACGCTTCCTTACTGTTCAAAAGCATACCTCACTATATTCGCACCCATCTGCAATGCCAATCTCCGCACTGCTTCTGGATCGTTGTGTACTTCTTGATCTTCCCAGCCATTACCTAAATCACTTTCGTAGCTGTAAAAAGTGACCAAGCGTCCTTCCCAAAAAATACCAAAGCCTTGTGGCGGCTTGTCGTCGTGTTTATGAATTTTTGGTAAGCCATTCTTGAAGTCAAATTTCTGATGATAAATTGGGTGATTAAAAGGCAATTCGATCAGCTCTTGTTCTGGAAAAACTTTCTTCAGAGCCGTACGCACATAAGGATCCATACCGTAGTTATCGTCAATGTGCAAAAAACCACCTGCTAGTAAATACGTTCGCAAATTTTCCGCTTCTGCATCGGAAAAAACGACGTTTCCATGCCCCGTCATATACAAAAAGGAATAATTGAAAAGATTAGCACTTCCTACTTCCACTTCTGCGTATTCGATGTCGAAGTTGGTGCCCAATTGCTCATTGCAAAAACGTGCTAAATTGGGCAATGCCGTTGGATTGGAGTACCAATCGCCGCCACCATTGTATTTGAGCAGTCCCATTTTAAGTTTTGAATTTTCAGTGAAAGAAGTCAAACTCAAAGTAGCGAGTAAAGCAAGGACTGTGAATATTCTTAAAAGCATAGTTTTAATTTTAGTTTGAGGTAGTTTGGCTTGAAGGTTCAGCTGTTCAGTAGATCTAGCGAGCGTATTGCATCTTGGTTACAAACCAAGACGATCCTCAATGCATAGATGGAAAATCATTGTTAACTACGGATTTGTTTTAGCTACGGATTATTGATTCAAAAGTTGTATCGTATGGCAAGCTACGATGCCTGCCGTTTCTGTCCGTAATCTTGCTTTGCCTAAGCTCACACCTACGAAATCTGCCTCTCTAGCCAATTCAATTTCGTTTGAACTAAAATCTCCTTCTGGACCAATCAACACCAAAACGTCTTTTCGCGCCTCGTAGTTGTTGTAGAGTTCTACTTTCTCTTCTTCCTCGCAGTGCGCGATGTATTTTAGGCTTGAATTTTCTTTTTGTGCAGCTATGAATTGTTTGAAAGTTGTCTCCTCGTTCAGTTGTGGCAAGTAGGCTCGGTTCGATTGTTTCATTGCACTCAAAACAATCTTTTCCAGACGATCTAAGCGAATTCGTTTGCGTTCCGAGTGTTCGCAATAAATTGGAGTAATTTCCTGAATGCCAATTTCGGTTGCTTTCTCTAAGAACCACTCTAGGCGAGCGATATTTTTGGTTGGTGCAATAGCAATGTGCAAGGAAAATAAAGCAGGCGTTTGTAGTTCACTTGATAAAATTTTAAGCTGCGCTTTCTTTTTGCTCAATTCTAACAATTCCGCCAAATGAAAGCTGCCTTTTCCATCCACCAAGTTAATTTGATCGCCTATCTTTTTGCGCAATACTTGTAAATGGCGCGCCTCTTCTGCTTCGAGTGTGGCGAGTTGACCGTTGATGTTGGTTATATAAAACAGTTGCATTGCGCAGCTTATTTTTTGGTTTACTTACCTTGTAATGACTCGAGTATTTTTGAACCACAAAGAAACAAAGGACCACAAAAAGATTGTGTATCACAAACTGTACAAACAGCAAATGGTATTTACCTAGAGCGACTTATTGTGGATTTGGACGGACATCGAGTCCGTCCAAATCCATCGATGTTTAAAAAGGATAAAAAATTGGCTTACCAATTTTTTATCCCTTTTAAAAATCGATCAAGTTAACTGGGTTCGATGCCCAGTTAACTTGAAAAAGAGCAACGATCTGGATAGATCATTAAGCTATTTTTTATCAAAGGTGCAAGTTAGTACACACAAAATACTATCAACCACCACCCTTCTTTTTCTTCTTAAACGGATTGTATTTATCCAACTTATCTTTGATCTCTTCTGCCTTTTCCCCCACTACTTCTTCCGCTTTTTTCTTCGCTTCATTTTTAAGCGAATCTACTCGATTTTGCACAACTGCCTTCGCAGAATCTACGGCAGCTTCGGCTTTCTTTTCTGCTTCTTTCTTGATATCATCCACGCGTTCTGCAACTTCCTCTTTGGCATCTTCCTTGATGTCTTTGATCTCTTCTTGCACTTTTTCTTCTGCACTCACTGCCAAAGAAGAACCTTCTGTTCCAAGGGGTGTAATTCCAACCTTTGGATCAGTCATTGAACCCGTCAAATTGATGCGCATTTTGATGTGTGAACCCGTAGAAAGATTCAAACCTACTTGCTGGGCTTTGCCTTCTAGTAAACTCAATCCTTTATTCGCCGCAGAACCAATATATTGTTTGGGCACAAGTGCAATGATATTGAAATCCATGTCACTATCCAAGCTACTCGTTCCGCTGATGGTCATATCTACGTCTTTGAAATTCAATTTCGCTTCTTCCAATTTCACCGTTCCGTTTTCGATAGTGAACCAGTTTTTGGTGTCTTTTATATCGAATTCATTGAAATTGATCTCCTTGATTTGCAGACTATTACCAATGCTTTGTAAAGGTTTGAAGTTTTTGATTTTGGCATTCAAAGTTTGGATAAAACCTTCTAAATTTAAGGTCTTTAAATCGGGCATCATATCTTGACCTAGCACACTCGACATTAGGAGCGTTGTATTCATTTTTCCATCAATGAATGCTCCAACGGGTGCGAAAGTCTCAAAGGTATTGAAAGTATTAAAGGCTCGCTGAATACCAATATCCTGCAAATCGAGTTTCATATCGAATTTCGGTTCTTCTGGATTGGAAGTGTCGTAGCCACCTGTGACCACCACATCACCGCCTAAAGTTTTACCTTTTGTATCTTCAAAAACCAGGCGTCCATTTTCGATTACAATATGACCTTTTACATTTTCTAGTGCTAAATCAGCATACAAAACGCGCTTTAAGTCACCTTTAAAATCAAAATTCCAGTTGGCAGGCAGAATGTAGGCTTCCAAATCTTCAGGCTGCGCCGTTTCGGGCGTATCGTCACCGATGTTGGAAGTATATTCTTCGGAAGCGAGAATTGAATTCAGGTTTAAGAAATTGGAATTCAAATTGAAATCACCTCGAAGCGTATCGCCTAAGAAGGCATATTCCATGTAATTCTTAATCGTTCCATTTCCGCTGATGTCGCCATCTGCCAAATTGGTTGAAAAAGTAGATAGTGCAACTTGTTTTTCGGTCACTCGTCCCTTTCCACTCAAATCCGTCAAATCGTAAGGTTCGTAAATGACTTTATTGGCTTTTACATTCACGTCTATGTCGTAGCGAAAATCGGGTACACTAGCAGTTGTTGGAGCTGCATCAGCACTTGCTTCACCTGCTTCTGTTCCCTCTTCTAAACTCGCCATCAATTGGTCTAAATCAAAAGTATTGGCACTTAAATCGAATGCACCGCCCATCACGCCGCCGTTATACAAGAAGTTGTACAAATTCGTCGCATTTCCCGTTCCGCTGATGTCACTACCATTCACGCGTGTGAAGAAACTATTGACATTCAAATTATTAGCCGTGATATTCGATTTCGTTTTTAGATCAGTCAATTTGTAAACGTCATAGTCAATCTTGCGCATTTCTGCATCAATATTGAAATTGTATTGCTCGGCTACTTTTTGATCTGCTTTGGGTGCAGTAGACGTTGTTGCGGTTTCCTCACTTTCGGTCATCCATTCGTCTGCGTTAAAATAATTGGAGCGAATCGTCATATCGCCGCGCAAAGTTTGAGTAGGAGACATTGCCGCCAGTGGATTATAAATTTTTCCAGAAGCGTACAAATCACTTTGACCCAAACGGGTATCTAGTTTCACCAAATCAATGTGCTGTGGTGTGAAATTTGCCAAACCATCTTTTACACTCACTTTTGGCATTCCATCCGCAACGTACAACACATCTTGCAATTCTGCGCGACCTGCCATATCTACATTTCCGTAGTTTTCGCGCTCAATATCAGACTGCTTGGCTTTTGCCGTAATGTCTGCAATAATCTTTCCAGCCATTTCGCGTACGCCATCTAGCGGATATGCCTTTGACAAATTCGCTAAATCTAAATTCGCTTTAATTCGAGTATCAATATTCGGATCGGAAAGTGGTGTTTTCAATTTCAAATAACCTTCCACAGGATCTTTTCCAACCAACATCGAAAACTGCTGCACATCCACAAACGTGCCATCCAAACTGCCGCCTGGGTTGCTCACTTTGGTTGCGGTATTAATCTTATTAATGCCAACGGGCAAATCAGGATACTGGAAATCCGCATCTTCAATATTCAAGTTGATTTCAAACGCTGGATATTGCTCTTTTACGGTATTTAGTAGACCAGTTACAAAACCTTTGAACTCAAATTCGCCATCTGCATCCACTTTTCCAAAGTCTTCACTGTACGCGTTTGGTAGCATAGAAAGCAACTCTTTAAATTCATTATCAGGTGCAGCAAAGGATAAATCCATGTTGATATCATCGCTGTCCGTCAGTTGCACATAGCCATCTGCATTCAATTTTAAGTCATTGATTAGCAAATCATTATCCTTTAAAGTATATTTCTGCTCTGTTAAGTTCGCATTGAAGATAGCATCCAAATTCACGGTTGCGCTGTCTAAATATTGGATACCATCGTATTTCAAGCTGGTGTATTTCACTTCCGTTTCGGTATCTAAATCAAAAATATCTACAGTGAAATTTCCTTTTCCGCTGTGATTGATATTGGCAAGTGTAGTCATCATGCCTAAAGTCTTATCATCATAATGGATGCGTCCTTCTTCAATTTCGTAGGATTGCAATTCGACTTGGAAATCGCTAGATTCGCTAGTCGTTTCTTCCTCACTCGCCGCAACAATATCATAATTCGCACTTCCGTCTTCTAACACATACACATTAATATCCGGATGATCTAAATTAATAGATTTCACTATAATTTCACCTTTGATGGCTTTCACCAAATTCACCGCCACATCAAAATTTTCGCCCGTCATAAGCGGCACGCCTTCAAATTGATCTTTCCCAAGCACCGAAAAATTCGTTAAGCGAAAATTCAAATTCGGAAAACTGCGAAAGAACGACAAACTCGCATCTTCAAAATCTACAACGGCTTCTACATTATTATTAATCTGCTCCTTCGCCGCATTCGTAATCTTATCCTTGAACAATACAGGAATTGCAATGGCTGCACCAATGAGTAGCGCAACGATGAGCAATAATATTAATCCAAGTTTCTTCAAAAATTTCATATTCTATATTTAGTACCTTTATAACTGACTGAAATCGCACGCCTTGGTCACGTTTTCTGTGCATTTATTGGTATAGATGTTTTCCAGTAGCTGAATGACTTATTGAATAACAGTTCAACTTTTCAAAAGTGTGATTGAATGAGTGAAAAGTTAAAAATTAAAATCTTATTATTGCCCTAGACGAAATCACAGATCAGTTTATGGCTTCTTTCAAATACACGATTCCTTATTCAGGTAAAGAGATTCCTTATATTCATCGCGACATCAGTTGGTTGTCCTTCAACTATCGAGTATTGCAAGAAGCTAAAGACCCTGCTGTGCCGCTCTTTGAGCGCATAAAATTTTTGGCAATTTATTCTTCCAACTTGAGTGAGTTTTTCAAAGTGCGCATGGCGAATCAGCGGAACTTGTTGCGTGTAGGGAAAAAGACGAGGAGTAGTTTAGACTTTGATCCGAAAGAGGTTATCAAAGAGATTCAGCAGATTCTAATTGACCATCAGGAGGAATTCAGTCGCATCATGGACGAGGAGATTGTGCCAGAATTGAAACGCTACAATATCCGATTGCTGCGTCGCTTGGAATTGAACGAGGAACAACAAGCCTTTGTAGATGATTACTTTCAAGACCATCTACTGCCTTATGTGCAACCTGTTTTGTTGGTGAAGCATAAAATTCGACCATTTCTCAACAATGGCTCGCTTTACTTATCGGTTTGGATGCGCGATAAGAGTATTGGAAAAAAAGATAATTCGTATGCTTTGGTGAAGATTCCTTCGCAAGATTTGCCGCGGTTTATAGAATTGCCTTCTGCGGAAGGTCGGCATGATTTGATTATGCTGGATGATGTGGTGCGCTACAGCGTGGCGCGAATGTTTCCGGGCTACGAAATTGAAGATACTTTTTCGATCAAGTTGACACGTGATGCGGAATTGTATATTGACGATGAATTTTCGGGCGATTTGGTAGAGAAAATTCGCAAAAGTTTAGCCAAACGAGCTGTGGGAACGACTTCACGCTTCGTTTACGATCGCGAAATGCCAGAAGGCTTATTGGATTTCTTGAGTGATTCTTTTCATTTAGAAAAGTACGATATTTTTCCCGAAGGTCGCTACCATAATAACTTCGACTTCTTCCAATTTCCTGATTTTGGCAAAACACATCTAACTAATCCGCCTTTACCACCGCTCACTTACACCAAATTGGAAGCAGCTAACGACATCTTCACCGCGATCAAAGAGCGAGATCACTTACTCTATTATCCTTACCACTCTTACGAATCTGTAGTGCAGTTTTTCGAGCAAGCCGCGCACGATCCTGAAGTAACACATATCAAAATTACGCAGTATCGAGTTGCTCGAAAATCGCGGATTATGCAAGCCTTAATGGACGCGGTGAAACTGGGGAAACAAGTCTCGGTCTTTATTGAAGTAAAGGCGCGTTTTGATGAAGCAGCGAACCTGCGTTGGGGTGAAAAATTGGAGAAAGCAGGTGTTCAGGTGCATTACAGTTTTCCAGGGGTGAAAGTGCACTCCAAATTGGGCTTGGTGCGTCGAAAAGAAGGTAATGAATATAAGATTTACACTTATCTAAGCACAGGAAATTTTCATGAAGTAACTGCTAAAATTTACAGTGATTTTGGACTGTTTACAGCTGATACTCAATTGACTACGGAAGTAGCGCGACTGTTCTCTTATTTGGAAACTTTAGAAGCTCCCGAATTTGAACATTTGCTAGTTGGACAGTATAATTTACGTTCGCAATTGGTTGCCTTGATTGATCGAGAAATTCAGAATGCTAAAAATGGTTTGTCTTCTGGTATTACGCTGAAGATGAATAGCTTACAAGATAAGTCAATGATTGCTAAACTCTACGAAGCCAGCCAGAAAGGCGTAAAAATCAAGCTAATCATAAGAGGTATTTGTTCCTTGATTCCACAGCTAGAAGGATGGAGTAAAAATATTGAAGCGATCAGTATTGTAGATCGTTTTTTGGAACACGCACGCATTTTCATCTTCCACAATCAAGGCAAAGAAGAAGTGTATATGTCTTCGGCAGATTGGATGGTGCGCAACTTGAGTTATCGCATCGAAGCGACTTTCCCGATTTACGATGAAAAACTAAAGCAAGAGGTCTTAGAATTCATTGATATTCAGTGGAAAGACAATATGAAAGCTCGAATTTTGGAAGAAAAACAAGCTAATAAATATATCAAACTAGGAGACGACATTTCGATGCGTTCGCAAGTAGAAACTTACTATCACATCAAGCGAAAAATTGAGTTGGAAGCGACACTCAACGCTCCCGATGCTTCCCTTGATACGACCAAATTAGGATAGGAATCCAACCAATAATTGGAATAAAATAAGTCAATACGATTGGGCGACGCCAAAACAAACTAATGAGCGTTTTCCAAGAATAGTCAATTTCTACTTTGCCATTTTTTTGCCATTGCACTTGAAATTCTGAAAACAAGAAAACCCAGCACCATGGCAAGTAAAATGGAAAATATTTACGCTGTTTCCAAGCCGTTCGGAAAAACTCTTTCCACTCGTACGGTCGCTGACCATGTTCATGTACAGCTTCATCCAATTCCTGCTGCATTTGCGTATGAATTTGGTCGCGAATCGCACCAATTTCTTCTTCGCTCATCTCCTCGTAATTCTTATCCGTCAAATCTTCTCGGCGAATACGCTCACCTTTCACAAAAATCATTTTGGCTGGAAAAGCGAAGTAATAAAACCAAGGCTGAATCAATAAAATAATCGTCAATAATCCCAAAGGCAAAAACGGAATTCCTGTAATGGCTTTTACGATTTTATTGACCCAAGGCACATTGTACATAAATGGATTGACATACTCTGCGTTCACCGTATGAAAAGGCACAATATCCGTATTGTACTTCAAGCTCATACGCACAAAAGAAGTGGACAATCGCTGCAATTCGTATTTATGATTGAAGCCTTTTCCAATGCCTGGCACGCCTTCTGGATAGAGCATGATGTTCGAATTCGGATGGTGCATCATCGCTTCAAAATTAACGAAACGTGCATCTACGCCACCACATTTTTTCCAAAAATTAGGGACGAAAAAAGGAATCATCACACCAATGCTAGAAAGCAGAGGAACAATCAGTGTTCGACAAACTTGATCTGCATCGTACTCAAATTTTTTCAGCAAACCCGACATGAAGCAAACCGCGTCCCAAGGAACAGCGCGACCAGAGTGATTACTTATCAAAATAACAGGCGCATTAGGATTATTGCGGACGATGGGTTGCTCAAAACCAACATATTCTATCCGAAAGTAGATTTCATTCAGCAAACTCAACACATTTTCCACCATATTTCGAGCAAACTCAACGTCGAGTTCATCCAAAATTTTCCATTTTTCTGTTAAGTCTTCTTCCGAAACGGTGGGTGATTGCTTCATGAATACTTTTTTGTAATTGAGCCGTAGAAAGCTGCAAAGATATTTTTATTTTAATGCTTTAAAAGAGTACACATTTTGGAGTATCCGTGTAGTCGCGTTTAAAAAATCTTTAAAGGAGGATTTTTTGAACGCTCCAAGAGGTTCTTGAGGTAGAAAAGCATCAAAATTTTTCAAATTTTGATGCTTTTCTACCTTAAAGACCTCTAGCAGAAAGTTTTTCGCCGTCGAAAAAAAACTTTCTGCGATTTTTGGAAACGAAATATCGCATTTTCAATTTGTGCGTCCTATTGAATTTAATACAACAAAGCATCTTTTGTTCTATCAAATTTCACTTCTCTCAAAAATCTCGCAGCGAAGCAATCCGACAGCGAAGCGGTCTCATCGTTTACCACTTCGTCAGCCATTTTACACTCTATTTAAAAAGAATGCAAACTTCCCTCAATTAAAGGTTAAAATTTGTAACGATTTGCTATATTTACGTTAAACCTTGTAGTGGCTAGTTTGTGAACTTCTTCTTGGGAAAAATTCAAATTTCCTATTGACAGAATGAAGCTATCATTTTGCTCGAAAACACACCTTCATACTTTAGCAGACTACAATAGCAGTAAGTAAGTTTTATGATTTTTTAAGAAACTGATGTAAAGTTTTCTTAATAGTGCTTTTGACGGAAGTAAATTTTCCGTTCAAAAGGTTTTTTTGATTAGAAGGAACAGTTCCCTTCTAACTCAAGCTATATATAACACAAATTTTTAAACGGGAAGATCGAGCGTTCCATGAAACTCAAGTTGCTTATATTTTTAGGGATAATTATTCTTGGTGCTTGCCAAACGAATCTATCAGACAATGAAGAGTACTTGATTGATAGTGAGCCGTTTGCTCAAGAAATTGCTTATCAATCTACTTCAACTAAAGTTTGGAACACTTTAGGCATTGAAGACTCTATCATTATTTTGCAGAATGATGAGCAACAAATTCCCTTCCAGAATTTGCTCGATCAATCTTTTTATCTACTTCACTTCGGAGATAAAATTTTCTCTTCTTTCGATCACTACTTCAGAAAGTACGCTAACGCGATTTCTTTCTCCAATCCATCGCTGAACAACTTAGCTTCTTTCGGTGACTTATTAGCAGAAAAAAATCCAACTTTCATTGTCCTCGTCAATGAAACCTACAGAAACGATTTTTCCTTTATCAACTTAGCATTATCCGTCAACAAACTAGCAGAAGATTACAAAGTAGTCCTCATCAATTTTTCTCCAGAAGAAAACTTGGTCGCCTTTAGCAAGGACATCACACTCTTCCAGTTGTCTAGTCGCAATATGGCAACAGAAGCGCTCGCAGCACAAGCACTTTTTGGAGGAACGGCAGTAGCAGGAGCACTGGAAGATTCCATTTCCTTAGATTTTCCAGCAGGTTCAGGGGATTATGTCGCGCAAAGTCGCTTGAAATACGCTGCACCAGAAGAAGTAGGTATTTCAACGCAACGACTCAATAAAATAGATCAAATCGCAGAAAATTCGATTGATTTGGGTGTGTTCCCAGGCTGTCAAGTTTTAGTGGCAAAAGAAGGAAAAGTCATCTACAATAAAGCATTTGGACACCATACCTACTCCGAAAAACAAGCCGTCAAAACCGAAGATTTATACGACCTCGCTTCCATTACCAAAGCAGCTGGCACTACGCTTGCTGCCATGAAGCTCTACGAAGAATTGCAACTCGATTTGAATGCGCCAATTCGTACTTATATTCCTGGACGTTCTTCTTTGTATTACACGCGCATTCGCCATTTACTTTTGCATACTTCGGGTTTGCAAGCCAATGTGCCAATTGCAAAATACATTTGGTGGGCAAAGGAAAATGAAAATACTTGCGATACTCTGTTTTGCAGCGATTTCAATCCGCCATTTACTGTGAAAGTAGCGGAAGATTTGTACTTCAACGAAAACGAAGTGGAACAAATTTGGGAAGATGCGTTCAAGGTGCGTCCGCGCAGAAAACGCTACTATCGGTACAGTGATTTGAATTTTGTATTGCTCCAGCGCATCATTGAGGAACAGACCAATCAAAGACTAGATGAATATTTGAATGAGAGTTTCTACGAGCCAATGGGCTTGCGTCGCTTTTTGTTCAATCCATTAGATAAATACGAAGCGCATCATATTGCTCCAACCGTAGTAGATACTTCTTGGCGACATCAAGTACTTCGCGGTGATGTGCATGATGAATGTGCAGCATTGTTAGGTGGCGTTGCAGGTAATGCAGGTTTGTTCTCCAACGCGGAAGACTTAGCAGCCGTTTTTCAAATGCTATTGAATGGAGGTTCTTACGGTGGTGTTCAATATTTCGCGCCTTCTACTGTGGATAAATTCACTTCCAAATATCCCAGATCGCGTCGCGCGTTGGGCTTCGATATTCCTAATTTCAGAGGTAAATATCCAGCCTATGCAAAATCTACTTCCGTGGCAACTTTCGGACATACAGGCTTCTCTGGCACTTGCGTTTGGGCTGATCCAGAAGAGGATTTGCTCTTCGTTTTTCTCACCAATCGCATCCATCCAAATAAATACAATAAAAAAATTACGCGCTACAACATTCGCTCGAAGATGCACCAAGCGGTTTACAATGCTTTGGGGACGGCGCGGCGGAATTCTTGATTCTGTGATTGGTATTCATTCCTCATTATTGATTGTTCTTAGAAAATTGCTTATTTTTGGAGTGAACGAAAAACTAGCAATGGCGAGAGATAGTATTCATAATCTTGTAGTAGAAACTTTTAAGCGAGAAAATTGGCATGTCACCCATGACCCACTGACTTTTAGACTAGGTAAAAATAGGGTAATGGTAGATTTGGGGATTGAAAGGGTAATTGGTATTGAGAAAGATCATGCTAAAATCGCAGTGGAAATCAAGTCATTTAGTGCAATTTCTACTATACATGCCTATTATGAAGCTCTAGGGCAGTACATCTTTTATTCAGATTTACTGAAGTTTAGAGATAGCGATCGTAAGCTGTATTTGGCAATACCTGAAGACGCTTATGAAAAGCTATTGGAAAATGAATTGATACAAATGAGCTTAGATTGGCGATCTGTTAGACTTATCATTATTGATTTGAATAAGAGAAAAATAGTACAATGGATAAACTAGAACAATATAAAATTGCAATCATAGAAGAACTAGAATATCAATTAGAGCTAGGATATTCTGATATGCCTGATATGAGTTATAAGCTCATACAAGATGGTAGTCAATTTGTGGTTATTGCAGTTGGTTGGCATGAAGGAAAATTTATTCACGATCTATGGTTTCATTTAGAATTGATTGACGGAAAGGTGTGCTTCTTTGAAAACAATACAGATTATCAAATTGATAAAGCACTAATAGAACGAGGAGTTGCCAAAGAAGATATCGTTGCAGCATGGTTAAATCGCCCTACTGAAAACGAAGCACTTGCTGTTGCGGCGTAAGCTAATTACCTTCACGCTTCAAAAAATCATGTCCGACCAATATAAAACACTCTCCCAACCCTCCACAGGCGAATTCAAAGACCGAGGAAGCAAATTTTTTGCTTATGCTTTTCCCATCGAAACAGAATTGGAGATTACAACTGCTTTGGAGCAAGTCAAAAAAGAGCATTTCAAAACACGGCATCATCGCTATGCCTATCGTTTGGGCATGGAGAAAAATAACTTTCGTGCCCACTAAGACGGTGAATCTTCTGACACTTTTGGCAGAGCGATTTTTGAGATAAATTGATAGCGGGGAATCGAATCTTTGAAGTTTCATCTCTGTTTCAAAGAGGCTAAACCACTCGATGAACTTGCTTTTGCTCAAACAAATAGTACTGAAAATTCTCCTTCATCACAATATCTAGTGGTAAATGCTCAATCTCGGGTGGAATGCGATCAAAGACAAAGTAATTCATCAAATTCATAATGCCAATATAGCCTTGCTTAATTGGATTTTGATTGACAAGGAAGTCAATTTTGTCATTTTTCAAGCAATCTAAATTTTCCTCAATCAAGTCAAATGCAACTAATTTAAGATGGTGGACACCCATTTTCTCCAACTGCTCAACGAGGTGGAAAGATCGGGAAGTTGTAACAAAAACCCCCTTCAATTTAGGGTATTCTTTTAGAAGAAACTCTATAAATTTCTGAAATTGATGACGGTTTTCTATGTCTGGGAAACTAGCTTTAGCCGTAAAGATTTTGTTGTCTTTCAGTTGACTAAAGTAGTCTTCAAACCCACGCTCTTTTTCTAGCAAATGCGGTGCATTGTAAACGTCTTTTTCCAAATGTAAGATGAGCGCAGTTTCTCCTTCCGATAGTCCAAAGTTCAAAAGTTTTGCCCCTAAAACACCGCTATGATAAGAATCTTGACCAATGTAGAATAAGAAATGCTGACTTTTCCGCTCTATATAGGTGTTAAGTTGTGCATACTTAATCCCTGATTGCTCGCAGCGGTCAAAGAAAGCATGAGACTCCTGAAGAAAAATTGGGGCTACTAAAACAGCATCGTAATGCTTTTCTAAGATGCATTTACACTGTTCCACAAAAGAGGCTGGGGCATCATCATCAAAATGATATTTATCCACATCCACTCCGTAATCTTTTACAATTTCTATTGCTCGATCAATTCCTTCATCTGGTCTTTCCCAAAAACAATCCCCTTCCAAATGAGGTAGTAGCGTCGCAATTTTCCAAGTTTTATTGTTTGCCAAAACTCTAGCCAGTTGATTAGGCTCATAATCCAGCTCTTTCATTGCTGCTAGGACTCGTTTCATAGCTTCTTTCGATACGTTACCTCTATCGTGAAGTACTCGATCAACTGTACCCTTAGAAACACCTGCTCGTTTAGCTATATCTTTGATTCTGACTCGCTGACTCATAAATTAGGCTCGTTATCGCTTGTTTGAGAAATTCTAGGGTCTGCGAAAATAAAACAATTTGAAAGATTCCATCTATTCTCGTTGAAGTGTCAAAATAAATAAATTATAATTGTGTTCGCACACACTTAATGATAATTTTATTAGATTTGCTATAATCAAAATATCATTGGGTCACACCCTCGTGTTATTCAAAGCTATTTTGTAACAACACGTAAGTGTTTTATTAATTAAATCAAAACTCGTATGAAAAAATTACTTTTACTGGCTTTTAGCCTAGTAGTGACTACTGCTATGATGGCACAAAAGAAAGTCTCTGGTACGATTACTGGGGTAGATGGCACTCCGCTCATTGGAGTGAATATCCTGGAAGTCGGAACTAGCAATGGTACCGTTACTGATTTCGATGGTCGATACGAAATCCAAGTCCAAGACGGTGCCAGCCTTCGTTACTCTTTTACTGGTTATGAAGAACAAACTGTTGAAGTGGGTAATCAGTCTGCCATAGATATGGTGATGGAAGAGGGAGTTGCACTTGGCGAAGTTGTGGTTACAGCCCTAGGCATTGAGCGAGAGAAAAAAGCACTTGCCTATTCCGTGACTGAGGTAGAAACCGATAATTTCTCAAAAGCACGAGAGCTTAACGTTTTGAACTCACTTTCTGGTCGTGTAGCAGGTGTAAATGTCTCTGGAACAGCAACGGGCGCGGGTGGTTCTACGCGTGTTGTTATTCGTGGAAATAGTTCCTTGACGGGTAATAATCAACCACTTTATGTAGTGGATGGTGTGCCTATTGATAATACCCAGCTTGGTTCTGCTGGTATGTGGGGCGGACAAGATTGGGGTGATGGTGTCTCTAGTTTAAATCCAGATGATATTGAGTCTATGAGTGTTCTGAAAGGAAATACCGCTGCTGCCTTATACGGTGCACGTGCTTCCAATGGTGTCATTCTGATTACGACCAAGAGCGGTTCTGCTGGCAAATTGCAAGTTGATTTCACCTCTCAAGTCCGTTCAGAGTCTATCATCAACTTGAATGATTTCCAAACAGAGTACGGTCATGGTAGAGATGGTGTGAAGCCAACCACTGTAGAAGAAGCTTTACAAAATGGATTGTATGCTTGGGGAGCACCTTTGGATGGAAGCAACGCTGTTCAGTTCGATGGACAAAGCCGTCCTTACTCTAATCAAGGTAGCAACTTGGATCGTTTTTACCGCACAGGTAATACTTTTACGAATAGCCTTGCCGTAAGTGGTGGAACGGAGAAAATCAACTTCCGTATTGCTGCTTCTAACTTAGACAATACAGATGTCATTCCAAATTCTGGTTTGACAAGAAGAAATATTTCTTCGAAGATCAGCGCACAAGTAAGCGATAAATTCTCTGTTACTTTGAGTTCAACTTATGTTAATGAAGATGCTGAAAATCGTCCACGCCTTTCTGATTCTCCGGGTAATGCTAATTTCTCTGCTATTCTACTTCCTCCTAGCATCAATGTAGATGATTTGAAAGGAACAACAGATAAATTAGGAGCAACTGAAGATGGAACAGAGCTGCAATTTAATGATAATGTGTTTGTCACTAACCCTTGGTGGGCGGCGCATCAGTTTGAAGCAAATAGTAGAAAAAATCGTCTTTTGGGTAATTTGAGAGCACGCTACGACATCATTGATGGTCTATACTTACAAGGTCGTATTGGTGTTGATCGTTTTGTTGAAAGAAGGCGTTCTTTAACCCCTTATGGAACTGCTTACAGTAACTTTGGTCAATTAGATGAAAGAAACCGTGAGGTACAGGAGTTAAACATGGATTTCTTGCTAGGCTATGATAAAGACATTACAGAAAACTTCAGTATTTCTGCTTTCGTTGGTGGCAATCAACAGCGCAACTTCGATGAAACATTGGGAACAGGAGGTAACAATTTTAATGTACCTTTCTTACACGTTATCGGTAACATCGCCCAGCCTAGTTTGCGATATGAATTCAGTCAAAGACAAGTTAACTCGCTATATGGCTCTATCGAATTCCAGTTGATGAACGCTATCTACTTATCGGCAACTGCTCGTAATGACTGGTTTTCTACTTTGACTGCTCCTACTGGCGATTCCGAAAATAGCTTACTGTATCCTTCCGTTGGAGCAAGTATTGTGCTTTCTGATCTAGTCGATTTACCTTCAATTGTGACTTTTGCTAAGCTGAGAGGTTCTTGGGCGCAAGTAGGTGGTGGAGCAAATGATCCATATACCTTAAATTTGAACTATGGCACATTTGGGCAAGGACACTTGGGTAATGCATTAGGACGTATAAACAATGGAAGTATCCCTAACGCTGGTCTGGTTCCTCTTACTTCTACAGAGTTTGAAATTGGTGGTGACTTTAGATTTATGGATAATCGCATTGGTTTGGATTTTGCTTATTACAATAGAGATACAGAAAATGACATTTTGAATGCTTCTGTTTCTCCAACTTCTGGTTATGGTTCTAAAACTGTAAACGTTGGTCGCTTAAATAACAGTGGTGTCGAATTGCTCTTGACTTTATCGCCAGTCAAAACCGCTAAATTCGATTGGAATTTTTCTTTGAACTACAGCAACAACCAGAACGAAGTAGTTCAATTGTTGACAGAAGAAGCAGATGAAGAAACTTTGAGAGTTGGAGAAAGCCGTACACGTAATGCTTACATTCAGCACACGGAAGGCTTACCATATAGCCAGATTTATGGATTTGGATACGAGAGAGACGCAAGTGGTAATATTGTTGTAGACGATGCAACGGGGCTGCCACAGCAAGGTGAATTTATGGCATTTGGAACGGGCGTCCATCCTAACACAATGGGTATTCGCAATGAATTCCGCTTAGGAGATGTAGCATTCAGCTTTTTGTTGGATATGAAAACTGGTGGGTTTATTTATAATGCAACTAATGTATATGCTTATGGTAGAGGGATGCACTTGAATACTTTAGAAGGTCGTGAAGGCGGCGTTGGTAATGCAACAGCAGAAGACTATTATAGTACTCTTGCAGGCATCACAGAAGAATTCGTACAAAGTGCAGATTTCATGCGTTTGAGAGAGATTGTCTTTAGTTATAATTTACCAAATAGCGTGATGTCTAGTCTTCCAATCGAAGGCATTGGAATTTCACTTTCTGCTAGAAATGTTGCCTTGCTTTGGAGCAAGACAGATAACATTGATCCAGAATCCACTTTCGATTCAGGTAATGCGCAAGGTTTAGAGATGTTTGGTGTGCCAAGAACGCGTAGTTTCAATGCGAGCTTGAATGTAAGATTCTAGTAGTTGCAGCCATTAGCACAAGATCGTCGCAGTTTGTAACTGCGATGCAATACGCTCAAAAGAGAGTGATTCTATTATTGATTTGATTTTTAAACACTTTTTTGGAAAAATTTTATCCGATAAATCGGATAAAATCTTTCCAAAAAACCTATGGACGAAAAGCAATTTTAAAAATTTTCAATTTTTAAAATTGCTTTCCATCCGTAAGTCTTCTTGAGTTTTTTCTGCGAAAAAATTCGAGTAATAAAAGTGTTTGGAAAAGATATTTGTTGATAACAATATGCTGTTCAAGGATTTCAAAAAATCCTTCTTTGCGTCTTCACGCCTTTGCGTGCGCTATCCAACAGTTCTTATCAGAAAAAATAAAAAACATGAAATTTGCTAAATATATCCTCCTCATCTTGGCAGTCAGCATGACGCAGGTCAGTTGTGATGAGGGTTTTGCAGAGTTGAATACCAATCCAAACGCTGCAAATGAAATCAACCCAAATTTCCAATTTACAGCAGTACAATTGCGTACTTCTGGTGGTCGCTACGAAAACTGGCGAGCGAGTCTAATTTATACGTCCATGATGATTCAGCATATGTCTGCACTTTGCGGTTATTGGACAGGAGATAAGTACACCTATAATGCTGGCTATTCCTCTTCACTCTACGACCGTGCTTACAGCGAAACGGTGAGAGATATGCAAGATTTGATTAATACTTTGGAAGAAGGAAAGGCAGGCGATCAAACCATGTTGGGAATGGCTCGTATTTGGAGAACGGTCATCTTTCATCGCTTAACTGATATGTATGGTGATGTGCCTTATTCAGAAGCTGGAAAAGGCTTTTTAGAAGGTATTGATTTTCCTAAATACGATCAACAGCAAGATATCTACAACGATATGTTGAACGAATTGGAGCAAGGAATTGCGCAATTAGGAGGTGGTGGCTTTGGTGGCGCTGATTTGCTTTATGGAGGTGATGTAGATAAGTGGAGACGTTTCGGAAATTCTATGATGCTTCGTCTGGGAATGCGTTTATCGGAAGTGGATGCTGGTGCTGCACAGTCTTGGGTCTCCAAAGCTATTTCTGGTGGTATAATGAATAGTTCTGATGATGATGCTTTCATTCAACATACTAGAGGGCCAGAAGGAGTTAATCAAAACGGAATTGGTGAAGTATTGGATAAGTCCAATGGCTTCGGTGATGACTGTCCACGTTTAAGTGCTACTTTCGTTAATGGTATGCTTAGTACAGGGGATCCACGATTGGATATTATCGGCCAGCTTCCAGCCAGTGGAAGTGGTATTCATAATGGTATGCCCAATGGTTTAGATGCAACAACTATTCTAGACAATCCAACTGGTACCAACACGGATGACTTTGATCGAGTCAACCCACTTTTGGTCTTGGTTGAGTCTCCTATGTTCTTTATGACGCACGCAGAAGTAGAGTTCTTGCAGGCAGAAGCTGCACTTAGAGGTTGGAGTAGTGGAAATGCTGCCGCTCATTATGCAGCAGGCATAGAGAGTGCAATGAATTTGTATTCAAAGTATGATGGTTCTTTGGCAATAGATGGTGGTGCGGTCAGCAGTTATATAGCTAGTAATCCACTAAGTGGAGACATGGAAGAAGCCATGAGCCAAATTGGTTGGCAGTATTGGGTTGCTACTTTCTTGAATGAATACGAATCTTATTCTAATTGGAGAAGAACAGGTTATCCTGAATTGACACCTGTGAACTATCCAGGTAATGTGACAGGAGGAACAATTCCTCTCCGCTTGGCTTATTCACAAGGAGAAACAACAAACAATCCAAATTTTGAAGAAGCAAGAACCCGTCAAGGCTTACCGACTGATTATGCATCTATGATGACTATTCCAGTTTGGTGGGACAAATAATTTGAATTCATACACTTTTTAATAAAAAAGGGCTTCGTCAACCGACGGAGTCCTTTTTTTGTTATTTGGCAAGTATTTGTTTTCATTTTAATCTAGGCTCTTATTAACAATCAGGAGGAGATGCTTACAAGCCCAAATGAAAATTTTTATCCCGATCGCTATCGTGGATAAAAATTTTCATTTGGTGGGATTTTATGGAGAGAAAGAGATATTTTTTGAATTTTTCAGAAAAATTCAAAAAATATCTCTTTCTCTCCGAAAGTCCTCTTGAAAACAAGATGAAAAATGTATTTTTCATCTTGTTTTCAAGAAATAACGTAGTTCAAGCAGAATAAAAAAGCTCAATCCTTGCTTAAAAGATTTTCTTACTCTAATTGTTTACAAGAGCCTTAATCTAATTGGTAATTTCTGTATATTCGTGTGGAAAAATTAAGTGCTTTATGAGCCTAAAACGAGAATATGTTGATCCTAAGGTAGATATTGCTTTCAGAAAAATCTTTGGTGACGAGAAGAGAAAGCACATTCTTATCAGTTTGCTCAATGCAGTAATGAACAAAGGAATCGTAGAGGTCGAAATCGTTAATCCTTACCAGATACCAAAATTGCCAGAACTTAAATATACCATTCTTGATGTTAAAGCTAAAGATGTAGATGGTAAGGAATATATCGTTGAAATGCAGAGTAATCCTTATGCCTGGTTTGATAAAAGAGCATTAGATTATATTTCCAGAGCATATGCAGAACAACTAAGTCCAGGTGAAGATTATAAACAACATCAGCCCGTTTATTTCATTGGTGTACTAGACTTTAATCATTTCAAATCTGAGCATTACCTATCTAAACATTATCTGCTTAATTTAGAAACGTATGAACAGGAAATAGTAGACTTTGAGCTCTACTTTTTAGAGCTGAAAAAGTTTAATAAGAAAGTTGAGGATTTAGAGGATGCTCTAGATAAGTGGATCTTTTTTTTGAAGGAACTAGAAGAGATGAACGCTTTACCTGAAGAACTGGCGGAAGTCCCTGAAATTTCAGAAGCTGCGCATACTGCCAAGCAATCCACTTGGACTAAAGAGGAAATGGACGCTTATTACAAAGGATTGAGAGAAGAAGCTAAAGAGCTTAATTTAATACAAGAACTTGAAGCGAAGAGCGAAGAGCTTGAAGCCAAGAGTGAAGAGCTCCAAGCCAAGAGAGAAGAACTCGAAGCTAAGAGTGAGGAACTCGAAGCTAAGAATGAAGAACTTGAAATCCAAAAAGAAGAGCTTCAAAACAGAAATACTGCGTTGAAGAAAGCAGCTGTGCATCTCTCTAAATCAGGTATGACAGATGAGCAAATCGCTAAAGTCCTCTCGCTTGATCCTAAAATTGTTAGGGAATTACTCTAAAAAAATGAACGCAGCGGTCTACGAAACTTTTTCCTATTTTTGCGCCCTATGCGATTGAAGCGATTAGAAATAAAAGGATTCAAAAGTTTTGCGAACGATACGGTCGTCAATTTCAACGAAGACGTAGTTGGAATTGTCGGTCCAAATGGATCGGGCAAATCTAATATTGTAGATTCTATTCGCTGGGTGTTAGGAGAGCAAAAAAGTAAAGAATTGCGCTTAGACCAAATGTCAAGTGTCATCTTTAATGGTACGAAAAGTAAAAAGCAAAGTGGTCTCGCACAAGTGAGTTTGACTTTTGAAAACACCAAAAACCTCCTCCCAACTGAATACAATACCGTTTCCATTTCTCGAATGCTCTATCGCACGGGGGAGAGTGAATACCGTTTGAACAATGTGCCTTGCCGATTGAAAGACATCACTTCGCTTTTCCTCGACACTGGAATTGGCTCGAACTCTTATGCGATTATCGCCCTTGGTATGGTAGATGATATTTTGGCGGATAAGGAGAATGCGCGCCGAAAGATGTTCGAGCAAGCCGCTGGAATTTCTAAGTACAAAATCCGAAAACGCGAGACGCTCAATAAACTTAAAAATACCACGGCTGACTTAGAACGCGTCGAAGATTTGCTGCACGAAATTGTTACGCAATTGGCGACTTTGGAGAAGCAAGCCAAGCGTGCGCGCCGCTACTTTGAGTTGAAAGATCAGTACAAAGAATTGAGCACGGAATTGGCTTTGATTAAAATGAAGCAACTCAAAGATCAGCATCATCAGGTGAAGACGGATTTGAGTAAGGAGGAAGATAAGTATCGTGGTTTAGAAATTGCAGTGCGGCAGATTGAGGCGAAACTGGAAGCAGAGAAAAAGGCAAATTTAGATAGCGAAAAAGCCTTATCTGATCAGCAGCGCGATTTGAATAGTTTTGTTGGAGGCATTCGAGGTATGGAGAATGATAAGAAAATCGCGCAACAGAAAATCACCTACATTGAGCAAAATCAGGAGCAAGTCGATAAGCAAATCGAAGTAGCGAAGATTCGTTTAGAGCAATTGGAGCAAGAAATTGTGCGCTATCGAACGGATTTGAATACCGAGAAGCGCGTCGAGGCAGATTTAGAAGAACAACTCGATGCCGCAGAAGCCGAAAAGCAAAAAATACAAGAACGCCACGGTAATTTAAAAGACAATCGCGATGTCATTTTGCAGCAACAGCAAAAGGCAGAGCAGCTATTGTTCGAACTAGAAAAACAAAAAGCCATCAACTCCAATCAAGTCAAAAGCCTAGAACAAGAAGTAGTGCGCCACAAGATGGAAATTGAGCAGCGCAGTGGACAGATTGGCGATTTGAAGAAAGAAATTGGCTTAATTGATACGCAGCAAGACGATCAACAAACGCAATTGCAGCAATTAGAATTTGCCAAGCAACAACGCCAAAAGAAGATCGAAGAGTTGACCACTAAAATGGAAGACTTTCGCAGCCAACAAAGCAAAATCAATCGAAAACTAGATGCCAAACGCAATGAGTTTCAGTTGACTAAAAGTATGATTGATAACTTTGAAGGCTTTCCAGAATCCATTCGTTTTTTAAGCAGCCCTAAAAACTGGAAAAAGAACGCGCCGCTGCTTTCTGATTTGATTTATGTGCAAGAAGATTATCGAGTCCCAATTGAGAATTATCTCGAAAATGTACTCAACTACTATGTCGTTGAAACAGAAGAAGATGCACTCGCGGCGATCAAATTATTGAGCAACGCCCAAAAGGGAAAAGCCAACTTTTTCATTCTAGAGTATTTCAAAAAATACGCACCACCCATCAGTATGCAAGCCAATGCTAAAACGGCGATTGACTTGATTGAAGTGGATAAGAAATACTATAATTTATGTAGCTATTTGCTAGAAAATGTACTCGTCGTTGAGAAAGATGAGGAAGTCAATTCCTTGGGTGGTGAAGAGTTTATTGTGCTGACACAAAGTGGACGATTGACGCGACAGAAATTCAGTTTGTCGGGTGGTTCAGTTGGTCTGTTTGAAGGCAAGAAAATTGGACGAAAAAAGAACCTCGAAATCTTAGAAGCGGACATCAAAAAGCTAGATCGCGAAGCAGATAAATTGGCTTCGGAGCAATATACCTTGAAAGATCAACTCGAAGCCATTCAGCAAGAACAACGCAGCGAAAGTGACCTTAGAGAGGTCAATAAAAACCTCAATCAATTGCTGCAAAAGAAAGCTGCACTGAACTCTCGTTTGGAAAATTTTCAAACCTTCTTGCAAGGCGTAGAAGAAAAAATAAAAGAGGCAGAAAGGAAAATTAAAGACCTACAAAGTAAGAACCAAGACATTGATAATCAATTGAATGAGAAGCAAGAAGCAGTCAACTCTGTAAAAACAGAAATCTCGCAAGCGGATAGTTCGTTCCAAGAAATTGCGCAAGCCTTGAGTCAAGCGACCAGCAAATTTAACGAACAAAACATCAACTATATTCGCCAACAAAATAAAGTCAATTCCCTTCAACAAGAACTCAATTTCCGCGAAAAACAACTGCAAGAAAACCAAACTAGTTTGCAGCAAAACACGCGCAATCAAAAGCAATCCGTAGAAGAATTAAGCCTGCTGAAAGATGATATTATTGCCTTTGAAGAAAAGCTACGTGCAGCTTACGAAGAGAAGAAAAAACGTGCAAGTTCGCTGACTGAATTTGAGCAAAGCTACTTCCAAGCGCGCGAAAAAATCAACGAATTAGAAAAGCAAACGCGCCTTACTACCAAAGCTCAACAAGACGGCCAAATCCTGATTAATCGCCTGAAAGAAAAATTCAGTGATGTCAAATACAGCATCAGTTCCTTAGCACAACAATTGCGCATTGAATTTGAAATTGACATCAATGAACTCATCAATACGCAACAACCCAAAACCCAAACACCCGTCGAAGAACTAGAAACCAAAGTTAATCGCCTCAAAAATCGTTTGGATAACTACGGCGATATCAATCCAATGGCAGTGCAAGCCTACGATGCGATGAAAGAGCGCCACGACAGCATTTCCCAACAACGTGATGACATTCTGCAAGCGAAGGACGATTTACTAGAAACCATCAAAGAAATAGAGGATACCGCCACCGAGCAATTCCTTTCCGCTTTTGAGCAAACACGTTTGTATTTCATCGACGCCTTCCGAAGCCTCTTCACCGAAGATGATGTCTGCGATTTAATTCTTCTTGATCCAGAAAATCCATTAGATTCCAAAATCGAAATCGTCGCCAAACCAAAAGGCAAACGCCCACAAACCATCAGTCAATTATCAGGTGGCGAAAAAACCTTGACTGCCACTGCCCTACTCTTCGCACTCTACTTACTCAAACCCGCGCCTTTCTGTATTTTCGATGAAGTAGATGCTCCACTAGATGATGCGAACATTGAGAAATTCAACAACATCATCCGTAAGTTTTCCAAAGACTCGCAGTTCATCATTGTCACGCACAACAAACTCACGATGGCGGCCGTGGATACAATCTACGGCGTTCATAATCAAGGCGGTATCTCCAGTGTGCTACCCGTTGATTTTAGAAGTTTGAAGCATGAAGATTATTGGGAGCAGGTGCAGGAAGCCTAATTATTGATTGTCCAAGTCTGCGACTTGGATACTATATCCCTCGGACTTAGTCCGAAGATATGCAGCGGACTTAGTGCGCGAAATACTGCATCCAAGTCATAGACTTGGACGATCTTGGACGACTTTTAGGAGGAGATGTATCCAATATTAGATAAAGGTAAATCCAAAATTTCTACTTCTAGTAATCCAGTTCCATTAAAATAATTAGAGGCACTACTGTACAAGTAATCTTCCTTTTTCAAGACCCATTTAGCTCTCACAGGATTCAAATGAATGTAATCTAATTTTTGCTGAATGAAATCAGGTGAGTACAGTTCTATCGGATGATTGCGTTGTTGCCAAAATTGATACGTTCGATTATTTTTATTGTAATTGGCATGGTATTTCATAACCATCAACAACCAATCTTTTCTACTTTCTTTCTCTTCTTCTATCTTTCTAATGATAGTGATAGCCGTAAATTTCTTGAAATCTCTAATAATATCCGACAAACGATACTGTTCTTCAGCTCTTGCGATTAGGTGAATATGATTACTCATGATAACGTAAGCAAATAGCTTTAGACCTTTCTTATGTTGACAAAAACAAAAACTATCAATCACAATATCTCTATATTCCGAACGCGTAAACACATCTATCCATCCAACAGTGGTTAGGGTAAGGAAATGAAGGTTGTTTTGATTAGTAATTTTGTGACCATGCATGGCTTTTCATTTTGTATTTCGTAAAGTTTGATTCAAATATAGAAAAAATCATCCTTTGCTTGAAGATGATTGTCCAAGTCTCCCGACTTGGATATGATATTACTCGGACTTAGTCCGAATACTTCAGCGCAGCTGCGGACTAAGTCCGCGAGCTATTGCATCCAAGTCATAGACTTGGACGATCTAGAGGTGATTTTGTAACCATGCATAATTCTTCGCTTTGAATTTGTTCAAATATGAGAAAATGTCATTTATAAACACGATTGTCCAAGTCTCCCGACTTGGATATGATATTACTCGGACTTAGTCCGAATACTTCAGCGCGACTGCGGACTAAGTCCGCGAGATATTGCATCCAAGTCATAGACTTAGACAATCTTGGCAACTATAAAAAATATGTCGTGTTTACTTCATATGAATCTAAACATCAACGACACTTTCAACAAAGAACTCCCCGCCGACAAAAACACCTCCAACACACGCCGACAAGTACTAGAAGCGTGCTACTCTTTCGTAACGCCCAGAGTGCCTTCTGATCCGAAATTGATTCACGTTTCCAAAGAAATGGCAGCAGCAATTGGTCTAAGCGAAAAAGACATTCATTCCGAAGATTTTTTAGACATTTTCTCAGGCAGCAAAGTTCTCGAAAACACCCATCCTTACGCCATGTGTTACGGCGGACATCAATTTGGCAACTGGGCAGGACAATTGGGTGATGGTCGAGCGATTAATTTAGCAGAGGTAGTGCATAAAGAAAAACGTTGGGCGTTGCAACTAAAAGGAGCAGGGGAAACACCTTATTCTCGAAGTGCAGATGGATTAGCGGTGCTGCGTTCTTCCATTCGGGAGCATTTATGTAGTGAAGCAATGCATCATTTGGGCGTTCCAACCACGCGTTCTTTGTCTTTGATGTTGACGGGCGACCAAGTGTTGCGCGATATGCTTTATGACGGAAATGCCGCTTACGAAAAAGGAGCGGTTGTCTGTCGAGTTGCCCCTTCTTTTATTCGTTTTGGCAATTTTCAAATTTTTGCTGCAAGGCGAGACAAAGAGCGATTGAAGCAACTGACAGACTATACAATTCGCCATTTTTTTCCTGAAATAAAAGAGCGCACCATCGAAGGCTATCTCCAATTTTTCCGAAAAATAGCGGAACTGACTTTGGAAATGGTGATTCACTGGCAGAGAGTTGGCTTTGTGCATGGCGTGATGAATACGGACAATCTATCCATTTTGGGTTTGACGATAGATTATGGACCTTATGGCTGGCTAGAGGGCTACGATCCAAATTGGACACCCAATACGACCGATCGCCAACAGCGGCGCTATCGCTTTGGCTATCAGCCCAGTATCGCGCTTTGGAATTTGAATCAATTGGCGAACGCACTTCATGTTTTGATAGATGATGCCGAAGTATTAGAACATATTTTAAATGAATTTCCAAAGTCCTATGGCGATGAGTACTTAAAAATGATGCGCCAAAAACTAGGTTTGCAAATGGAGGAAGAAGAAGATGCGCAACTCATCGAAACGCTCCACAAAACCTTACAACTTACCGAAACCGATATGACGATCTTTTTCAGAAATTTAGCGCAATTGAACAAGGCAACTCCCGTAGTAGAAGAACAATTTTTGGAGTTAATTACAGATACTTTTTACGAAGAAAAGATTTCAGAAGAGATCAAGAATGCTTGGAACAATTGGTTTAGCTTGTACTTAAATCGCCTGCAAAAAGAAGGACTCTCTGATAAAGAACGACAAGCCAAAATGAATCAAGTCAACCCCAAATATGTCCTTCGCAACTACATGGCGCAACTCGCCATAGATGCCGCCGACAATGGTGATTATCGGCTTATTGAAGAATTGCATGAATTACTGAAACGACCTTATGCAGAGCAACCCGAACGCGAAAAATGGTTCACTAAACGCCCAGAGTGGGCGAGGCACAAGGTAGGATGTTCCATGTTGTCTTGTAGTTCTTAATTCGTTTTCTACTGATAATCAATGAATTCTATAAAATTCTCTCGATGAACTATCTGGTAGGTAGTATTCTCATATGTCTCTGACCAAATGGTAGGCTTCTTATACTTTTTAGGTTTCCATTTGAATTCAAAACCATGCAAATAGCCATCTTTCTCTTCTACATAATCAAGTTCAGAACCATTTCGGGTACGCCAAAAATAGGAGTTGCCATGAAGTTTGTGATTTTCCTTGCGCTTTATTCTTTCTGCTAAGAGAAAATTTTCCCATAATTGACCTACGTCATTTCTTGAATTTATAGTATTGAAGTTTTCTAGTATCGCATTTCTAATTCCCAAATCATAGAAAAAGATTTTATCCATACTGACAACTTCTTTTCTTAGATTTCTACTGAATCCACTAAGCCGAAAGATAACAAAGCCTTTTTCAAGCAGATCAATGTAATTGATTATTGTATCTCTATTGACTTGCAGATTTTTTGCTAACTCATGGATAGAAACTAAATTGCCAATTTGGAAAGCCAGTAGTTTTAGAAGTTGCCTCAACTTTTCAGGATAACGAATCTTAGCTAAAGCTAGAATATCTTTATAGAGATAAGATTTACTGATTTCATCTAAATAAGCCCTTTTGTCATCATAATTCTCCATCAGCAACATATCTGGATACATTCCAAACCTAAGCCAATCTTCTAAGCCTTGGGTAAATTCAAAATTGTTCCAGTCTTTATAAACTTTCCATTCTATTGCTGAAACAGGAAGTAATTGATAAGTCCAAGTCCTTCCTGTTAATGGTTCTTTAATACGATTAGCCAAATCTAAGGATGATGATCCTGTTACTAGAATTTTCAGATTGGGTAAACTATCGTGTAAAATTTTTAGATTGATGCCTATGTCAGGTATACGCTGTGCTTCATCTATAAATAACACATCATAACCACTTACTAGACCTTTCAGTTTTTCAAAATTCCGACTTGAAAGGATTTCCGTGTAAGGAGCTTTGTCAGCATTAATTTTTAGCTTTTTCCCTTCTAATTGGGCAAGTAATTTAAGAGCTAAAGTTGTTTTTCCAACTTGTCTAGCACCATATAGCACAACAATTTTATTCGAGGCTGTCAAACGAGTGAGTAATTGCTTTTCAAGTATCCGATCAATCATTTTTATTACAATAATACCAATATTTTATGGTTGACCATAAAATATTGGGTGATATTTTACGGTCAACCATAAAATATCAGGTTTATAGTGCTTCTAAAAGAATCCCCAAATATGTCTGTACTGCTTCGAAGTAATTACCCAATCGAATATTTTCATTGGGACTGTGTTGATTGTTATCACGATTGACGGTTGGAACAGTGACTGCTGGAATTCCTAGTGCATTCACAAAAGGAGAAATTGGAATAGAGCCACCGCTCGTTCTAATTTTAATAGGTGGCGTTCCGAAAGTTTTGGTTAATGCACGATCTAACCACTGCCCTACCTCCGAGTCAAACTCCGTGCGAAATGCGCCGTAGCTAATTTTAGAGCGAAAGAAAGCTAGTTTAGGATACTGCTCTCGTTCTTCGGCAGTTGGCCCGCGGTCAAGTAGACGGTATCCTTTGGATTCAATGTGAGCGCGAATGAGCTGAATCAAACGCTCAGGATCGCTTTCGATGACGGTTCTAACATCAATTTCTGCGGTTGCTGTTGCAGGAATAATTGTGCGAACGCGCCTTCCAATCCAGCCCGAAGATAGACCTCGGACATTTAAGGATGGATACTGAATCGCTTCTTGGTAATTGCTGGCTACTGCATCTATTTCACTGATTCCCAATTTTTTGCGCATCATCTCTTCATCATCAGACACTTGCTTTAAGATCATTTTGGTATTTTCATCCAACTCGATCCCATCATAATAGCCATCAATTGTCACTCTACCTTTTTCATCCTTCATAGACGCGACTAACTGCATTAAACGAAAGGCAGGATTTGGTGCATAGTTCCCATAGTACCCACTGTGCTGAGGAACAATTGGTCCGTAAATGGTCAGAGTAATCGTTGCAATTCCTCTCGCTCCAAAAGTAAGTGTTGGGCGATTAGAAATATGGCGTGGTCCATCGAAAATAATGAGCATATCCGCAGCCAGTTGATCCTTATATTTCTCCACCGCCGCAGGCAATTGAGGAGAGCCTTGCTCTTCTTCAAAATCCATAATAATTTTGAGATTGAAGTTGGGTTCTTTACCCATGGCTTTCATCGCATCCAGTGCGGCGAGAAAGGCAACGACTGGACCTTTCGCATCCGAGGCAGAACGCGCAAAAATGCGCCATTCGGGATCAATTTTTTCTTTCAATTTATCGCTTGAAATCACTTCCCATTCTCCTTTTTTGTTTTTTCGTTTTACAACAGGTTTCCAAGGATTTTCCTGTTGCCATTTACTAGGATCAACGGGTTGCCCATCCAATTGTAAATAAATCAAAACTGTTTTTTTTGCCTCTTTTTTTGTTTGCTCTGCCAGCAATAGAGGAGCAGTAGATGTTTCTAAACGAGTAGTTTTGAAATTCCTACTTTCAAATGCGTTTTCCATCCATTGTACATTTTGTTCGATACTTTCGCTCACAAAAGCGTCGTTCGGAATAGACAAAAGTTCTAAAAAATCGTCCAAAGAAGATTGAGCGTATTGGTTGGCAATAACTATGTTACTTTCTTGTCCAAAAAGATACAGTGGCAGTATGAAAAGTGGAAGCAAATTGAGTTGTTTCATGGCAAAAGATAGAAATGATTTGATCAAATATTAGTAATTTCAGGAGCAGTAAAAATAGCAAATTAACACGCTATCTTCAATGCACTCTCAGTTAATCAAAGGGTCTTCTTGTAAAATTTGAAATGTAGAATTTTCTTTCCTTTGGCTGCTTTGCAGCTCGGGAAAGTCACAGGGGCGTAAGGGACAGATCAAAAAAATGGCTTTTTTAGCCATTTTTTTTATTTGTCCCCCCCTTCTCCCCCCTTTTTTCCGCGCCGACAGGCGCGGAAACTTGATATGAAAATTTTTTATAAGAAAATCCTTAAGTCAATCAGAATTGCTTTACCAGTATAAATGATACACCTGTATGAAAACATTTTTTAGTATTACGCTAGGCTTACTTTTTTTTTCGTGCCAATCTCCAAAAAATGAAAATATAGAAACCTACACAACAGATCCTGTTCTTTATGAAGCCATTTCTCTATTAGGCGATACTTTAAGTTCACCATCAGCTTCTGATAGACTATTGGTGCAATATGATGAAAAAAAAGCCATCTATGAAGCAGATTCTAGTAATGTAGAAAACATTATTTGGTTCGGAAGATTTACTGCTTACAAAGGAGATTATCAAGACGCGATTCGGATTTATAGCAGAGGAATAGAATTATTTCCAGAAGATGCCCGACTCTTGCGCCATCGAGGACATCGTTACATCACGATTCGTCAATATGAGGAAGCTATTGCAGATTTGGCTAGAGCAAGTGAAATGATCGTTGATAAAGAAAACGAAATCGAACCCGATGGTATGCCAAATGCTCAAAATATTCCAGTTAGCACCTTGCATGGTAATATTTACTATCACTTGGGATTGGCATATTATTTGCAAAATGATTTAAAAAATGCCCTGACTGCCTATCAAAACTGTTTGAATAGCGGCGACTACGATGATAATATTGTTTCGGCTACCCATTGGATTCATTCGATTCTGTGCAGAATGGGACGAGATGAGTCCGAAACCTACTTAGCGCCTATTGATAAAGATTTGGATATTATTGAAAATCATTCTTACCACAAATTATGTCTTTTTTACAAAGGACTAATCGACGAAGAAGAACTAACAGAAACTGAGAAATCTTTTTCTGCTAATGATGCGGTGCAATATGGTTTAGGAAATTGGTATTTATGTCAAGGAGATACCGCAAAAGCAAAAAACATTTTTGAGCAGTTAATTAGCAGTAAGGGTTGGAATTCATTTGGGTACATCGCAGCCGAAGCAGATTTGGCGAGAATGAAAGGTGAGATATTAGAAGAATCTGCAGATTGAAAAATAAAATTTATTCGTAGGAACTTTGTTGATCGTCAAGCGGTTATGAAAATGGAGCGACTTTTTATAGTATAAAGAGTAGCATCTTATTTTAAAAAACTCTATATTTGCGTTCCTATTTAAAGATGGTCACGTGGCCGAGTGGTTAGGCAGGGCTCTGCAAAAGCTCGTACAGCGGTTCAAATCCGCTCGTGACCTCAACTCTAAGCCCTTCAATATAAGATTATTGAAGGGCTTTTTTATTTCTTTTTTCTTGTAGATCAGTTAGTATGAAAGTTACTGGTTTCTCTTTCATTAGAAATGCCGAGAAGTACGATTATCCTATCGTAGAAGCCATTCGCTCCATTTTGCCATTGTGTGATGAAGTGATTGTAGCTGTTGGAAAATCAGAGGATGAAACCTTAGATTTGGTTAAGCAAATTGACCCAAAAGTACGGATTCTCGAAACAGTTTGGGAAGAGGTACGAACTAGCGGAACTGTACTTGCCATAGAAACCAACAAAGCCTTTGATGCAATCCCAGAAGATACCGATTGGTGTTTTTATATTCAGGGAGATGAGATTTTGCATGAAAAATACATTCCAAATATAAAAACTGCAATGCAGAGATGGTTAAAAGATGAACAGACCGAAGGCTTGCTGTTTAATTATCTCCATTTTTATGGCTCTTATGACTACATTGGTGATTCGAGAACTTGGTATCGAAATGAAGTTCGTATTATCCGCAATGACCAGCGTATTCGCTCTTTTCAAGATGCACAAGGATTCAGAAAGGAAGGACAAAAATTGCGCGTCCGTCCCATTGATGCTTGTATTCATCACTATGGCTGGGTGAAACATCCTGAAAAACAGCAACAAAAGCAACTGAATTTCAATAAATTGTGGCACGATGATGAATGGATGGAAGCAAATGTGCCTAAAGTGAAGGAATTTGATTATTCTAATATAGATTCTCTGCGTCGCTTCGAAGGAGAGCATCCAAAAGTGATGCAAAAGCGCATTCAGCAAGTCAACTGGGAGTTTGATTTTGATCCAACGCAACGCAATTTGGCAATGCGAGAAAAATTATCCAGGTGGTTTGAAAATTGGACGGGATTGCGATTGGGAGAGTATAAGAACTATAAATTGATTAAGAGGTAAATTGTACTTTTATAGAAAATCTGAGGTATTCAAAATTCTGTTCTCTGCTCCTTTCAACTGATGGCGGCATCGAACCGCTCTTAGTAAACCTCGATGGATTTGGATGGACGTTGAGTCCATCCAAATCCAAAATAGGTCGCTTTTGGCAAGCATTCTCCATTATTTATATAATTTGTTAATACACACAGAAAACTTGATAAATTCACATTATGAAACATCTTTTCCTACTAAGCGCACTGCTTATTTTTTCCTGCCAAGCTAATCAGCAAACTCCTCAAAACGCACCACTGACCGAAGAAGAACGCACCATCGCAAAAGGACTAATTCAAGATTCTTTTGATGATCTTTGGGCTGGTTTGGACTCTACTAAAATTTTAGATTATCACACCGCAGATTTCATCATTTTAGAGCACGGCGAAGTCTGGGATAATGATCGCATCAAGCAATTTATGCGCGACTATGGGAAAAATCCAAATCGCCCGACTCGTATCAATGAAATGGACTACATTTCTATTGATAAATATGGTGAGTCTATTCAATTGGCTTACCACAATTACGCGACTTTCAAAGAAGGTGACTCCATCGTTTACAGAGGACAATGGCTAGAAAGTGCCTTAGCTGTAAAGCAAGACAATGGAGAATGGCGGTTAAAAATGATGCATTCTACGCGTGTGCCTGTTGAGTAAAAACTCACTAGTTCAATTCTTATATTTTACCCTCTTATTGTGCCTGACCTTGGCGACAAACCCAGAAATTATAAAACAACACAAAATTATAGTGAATGGAATTTTGAATAAACCTAGCTGTCCCGAAGGATAGCGCTCAAAATTTGTATTTCTCGTTCTTTGAGTTTTTTTCGTATCCTTTTCTAGTTCCTTAATCAATAAACCTTGTTTTTGTATTGTTCTCTTAGCCTGACTGAGTTCTAGCACAAGAGTATCGTTTTGTTTTTCAAGTATCTGCTGAAAGGACTTTACTGAATCCAGCTCTTCTTCTGTGTTGCTTTGTGACGTAAACATTTTGTTATATTGCTCCGTAATTCTTACGTCACAAATACTATCGCTAGCCATTCTTTGAATTCGTTTCCCCCTTAGTATACCCTCTTTTGTTGCTATTCTGATATCCTCCGCCCTGTGATTTTGTAATCTTTGACGATTTTCCTCAATCAATTCCTCATAGTAGTTTTTCAAATCGTTTTTGGATTTTTCAAACTTCCGCTCTTGTGAGAGTAATCGACTTTCGTAATCGAGTGTCTCATACTTAGTAAAAAGCAGCATTGCTAACATTGTAATACCTATTCCTAAAACAAATCCTGTAAGATATTTCATGATTATTTATTTTCTGATGATGTAAAAATACTATTCAAACACGAGTCATATTGTTCTTTCAGTTCTTTGACCACTTCAACTTCTTTTTCCTTTAAATTGTATCGGTGTCTTGCAAATTCTTCCTCAGCTACCAACTCATAAATAACCTTCACACTCTTAAATTGGTCCAAGGTGAAGGTCTCGCAGTTTTGCTGCAAACATTTACTCAAATTAGCTACTGCTTGAAGATATTGTTCTTTCCTGGGGTAGAAATAACCTCTGCTATCAGGCACACAACAGATTAATAATAGTAAAATAAAGATTAATAAAAATACTTTTTTCATAACTAATTTTTATTTTATCCAAATATAACTTGTTTTTTCTGTCAATCTCTTTACTTTTTTTGGCAAAAAAATGTAAATTTGTAAATATCAATGTAAACAAACCAAATACAAATTAACAAAATGGAACAACTATTTACCGATCTTACAATAGAAGAGTTGAGAGATAAATGCAGGGAAATCATTACATACATACAAGAGAATGTATGGCACAATGAAGAAGAAAAAGTACGCTACAACAATGCGCAGATCGCCTACAGAATGGATACCGATCCTATCCATATTAGCCGTATTGAAAATGGTGAGTACAAAAAGAAAGAGACACTGATTCAAAAGATAGAATGGATTTCTAAGGAATTCAACGTTGGATATACTAAAGACTTACATCCAATTATAGAGAAGTATAAACAAGATAAACTTGAAATGCTATCAGATAAATTGTCTATAAATCTGATTGATGTTTCCACCATGTTTAAGAAAGACTCCACTCCTCACCTGCAGATATTGAAGAAGGAAAAAGCAGAAAAAATTCTTTCGAGAAGAAAAGAAAAAGATATAAGAGAACGCTATGTAGTTTTTATTGGGATTGATGCAAGTCACGCCGCCACGGATGGATTTATGCCTCGTAAAAAAGACGCCAAGAAGAAAGTCGAAAAACTCTTTAGCGACAAAGGTTTGATTTCTAAAAAGTTACTTAAAGCAGAGCTGGAGCGTCTCGAACAAGCGTATCGCCTGAATAAAGACGACTTCGAGACACAATTGTTAGCAATTAGTAGATTTAGTCGTAAAGATGTTATAGAGGCATTGAAGGTAATATGTGAAGTAGAAAACGTTTTGAGCGCAGAGTATGAAATTCTCGCCCATATGCTCAAACATCGTTTTTTCGATGCAATTGTAAATTTCAATTATGATGAGATACTAGATGACGTAATTAAAGAAGAAATCAACGAAGGGGATTTTGCTTATATCTTTTCAGCTAGTCAATGTCCTGAAGACTACAAAAAATTACTCGTTGATAATCGTTTAAGGCAGCCCGTTTATATAAAACCACATGGAACAATTAGTCATAGAAGTTCACTAAGATTTACTAGAGAAGAATTCCTTTCCATTCCTACGAAACTGATGGAAACCATTCAGAATGTATTAGCAGGTAAACTGGATGGACTCAAGGATATACAAAAGCAACTACCTCTAAATCTAATTGTAATTGGTCATAGCATACTGAGCTTTGATTTTACCATATTACTTAGCGATTATCTGAAGAGTGATAAAAACTGCCAAGCAACAATATGGATTTTTAATGAAGAAAGCAAGAGAGATGAAATAGATAAACTGAAGGAGATTTTATCTAAAAAAATTCAAAAGGGTTCAAATCTGAACGAGAGAGTGGCGTTTTACTTTTTCCCTTTAACGTTCAACAAGGAAGATGTTCGTGGTGATGCTAAGCCCTTGATGTTTTATTTAACTAAAATATGGAATTTTATACAGAATAACTTTGAGGAGCCTTATGCTCCCAAAGGAATAGAAAGGCATTTGCTCACAGAGGAAATATTTAAGCCAGACGAAAAAATGTACGAAAGCCTTAGTGAGACCTCTTACAAAAAATCTTATCTGAGAAGTAGATTTTATGTAGAACTCATGATCTCTTTCCTAAACTCGGATGGCATTTTGAATACCAAGCAAATCTTGGAAGGGCGAGCAGGTAAATTTTTTAGAGCTTATCAAGATAAGTCAAACAATGTCAGTGATGGGCAATCCTTAGAAGATGCTTGTAGAGATTTAAACTTATTTGTTTACAAGGATTTTGTGCGAGATGCTTTTACTCTGAAAACGCCTTCTCTATTTCACAACAAGAAGAAGCTAGTTGAGGAGGCTCATAACATTATTGCAGAAAAAGTAGATTATGAATTTAAAAGCAGCTTCAAAAATAATGAGACGAGCAAAACTATAAAAGAGCTGCTTTATAAGATAGCCAACACTAGGTCATCAATAAAAATCACAACTAGATTTATTCAACCTCACGATTTTTTATTTAGAAAAGTTTCTAAAGAAAATATTCTCAACACATTATTGAACTGGAATTATAAATTACGACAATCGCTTGAGCGAGATGACTGGGATTTAATGCTTGCTGTATCTGAGAAAGGATATTTTTTGAACGACTTTATTAAGGAAGGAAAACACAAGAATAAAAAATTTGAGCTGATTCTATCTTCTTTTGATACAGATGAATTTAGGGACTTGAGCAGCGAACAAGAAAGTACCCTAAAGCAACTTAGTCTTTTAAACGAGAATGGTAAGCTACTGGCGTTACCTTGGTATCTTCATAACCGACACCTAGTTCTGACGCTTAAAAAACTGAAAGGCGTCAAGAAAGAAAATGGAAAACCATGGAATTATAAAAAATACTGGAAAATCAATGAAGGATTCTATTATGAAAGTAGGATGTTATCCAGACGAGCTAATCCAGTCCATATCAAGCATTACGAAGACTTAGAAATATTACTTGAAATATTTACTAACTATTGGTACAGAGCAAAATTCTATTCCAATATTAAACCTAAAGAAGAAAAGTCTATCCCTATTATATCGTCGAAGGATAAATTGGACGAACTAATTGGAATACTTTTGAAACTCTACGATAAAAGGGCTTAGCTTGAGTATAGAGATGTTCATCTATAACCAAATTGCAAAATCCTACAGCTTTTATCTTAACTATTTCGGTCTATTGCATAGGATGAGCTAGCAATAATTCCTCGGGGGTGTAAAACCCTGTCTTATCTGCTGTTGCTACACGCACTGCTCTGACTTTATCCGCAGTAATAATAGACGCTTCATTCCCGAATGCATTTCGCACATAAGTCGTCACTGCTGCAATCTCTTCATCGTTGAGCATCTTTCCATAAGCGGTCATTGGCACTTGTCCAGGATAAGTATGCCCATTAATCGTGATTGATCCGTACAGTCCATTTAGCACGATTTTAATTAAACGTTCTTCGCTACCAAGCACCCATTTTGTGCCAGCGATTGGTGGAAAACCCGAAGCGTCCAAACCACCGCCGTCCACTTGATGGCAAGTTATGCAAGAGCCGTCGCGCTCATAAATTTCTTTGCCTTTGATGAATAAGGCAAGCGCGTCACCTTTCAAATTTGTTTTCATTTCTTGCTCTTGCTTCTCGTCCAAAGCGTAGCCCTTAAGGTGCGCAACGGTGGTTTCATAAACAGGTTGAAGCCATTTATCCATCGGTTTTTCCGCTATTTTTTCGACAATTGGTAAAGCACTCTCCTTTTCTAGCCAAGAAGCAGCTACCATAGTCTCTAATCGAACTCTTCCACTTTCATCGTCCGCCATCTGCATTAGTAAATTGGCTTGATCCGTTACTTGATGACCAACATAGCGCAAGGTACGAACAGCCGCAGCACGAACCTTGTAATTCTCTGTTTTCAGCAATTGGCGGAGCAAATCTTCATCAATCTGATTCATACCCCAACTCACCCAAAGTCCCTCCAACAAATAAGATTCGTAGTTTTCATCATTACGATCTAAATTGGAAATCCATTCTTTCAAAACTGCTAAAACCTCTGCTTTGTCGCGTCCTCTCAACTCACGCCTCGTTCGATAACGCGTTCGATATTCGGGTAGTTTTAAGTTGCTTAAAAGTGCTTCGATACTCGCATCGGCAACCTTTGCAGACTCAACTAAAGGACGCGAAGGATAAGTAATTCGATAGATACGACCATGCTTATGGTCGCGTAGCGGATCGCGTGCATTATGCTGCATATGTCCTACCAAAATGTTATGCCAATCTACTAAATATAGCGAACCATCTGGTGCAAATTCCATATCCACAGGTCGAAAATTGACATCGCTCGACTCGATTAAGTCTTGCCGATGCTTACTCAAATAGCCTGCTCCTTCGTCCATCATTTGGTGCTGCTTTGTTCCCAAGAAACCAATGGTATTATTAATTAATAAATCGCCTTGCATTTCCTTGGGAAAGTGGCGACTAGAAATAAATTCGATACCAGAGGTTGGGCGAACACGATGTTCGTCTTCGATGATATTATAGGATTTGTGATGTGAAACGCCATAACGAGATTTCATTGTGCCAGGTGCCATCCAAAAAACATCTGGTCCAGAAGTTTCTGCGAAAAAGGGTTGTCCCCAAGAGTCAAAAGCGATGCCCCAAGGATTGGGAATCGGTAATTGGGCGGTACGTTCGAGTTTTTTCTGTTGAGGATTGTAGCGCATAAAACCACCATTGGTCGCGCGCACTGTGCCATAAGGCGTTTCGACATTGGTGTGTAAAAAAAGTCCTTCCGCCATATAAATCGCGCCCGAAGGATCGGAGCAAAAGGCACTAATTACGTGGTGTGTATCATGGTCGTCAAAACCACTCAAAACGATTTCTTTTTCATCTGCTCGGTCATCGCCATCAATGTCTTTCAGCAAAACCAAATTTGTGCCTTGCGAAACATAAACGCCATAAGGGGTGATTTCAAAACCCGTTGGCAAATGCAATTTGTCTGCAAAAATAGTTTGCTTGTCCGCTTTGCCATCGCCATCTGTATCTTCTAAAATTAGAACTTTATCATTCGGTTTGGCGTCGCCAGGGCGATAGTGTGGATAAGTGGGCATCGTTGCTACCCAAAGCCTACCCTTATTATCAAAAGAAAGTTGAACGGGATTAGCGAGGTCTTCAAAATCTTCTTCGGAGGCGAATAATGCTACTTTAAATCCTTTTGCCATCGTGAAAGTAGAAAGTGCATCCTCACCATATTTGTAGCCTTCTACATTTTGGGTGTAATTGGTTTCCACGGCTGGCAAAGACGAGGTTTTGGCATCCTCCGCAGCAATATCCATTTTTTCACCTTTTGTCGCTTGCCAAATAGCTTGGTCGCGAATAGCCGTCATTTCGCGTATCTTCTTCAACTCTGCAGGATAGTTATCTGTACCAAAAGGATTATAGCGTCGCCCAAAAACGTGGACGCCATTTGGAATTTTGAAATCGTTGTGCCACATCCAATTTTTTTCTTGTACCGCTTCATGGACGAGTTGGTGATGCAGTGAGGACTCTGCTCTCCTTTTTCCAAAAAGCTCCTTTGCTAAGTACTTTCCTAATCTTTTATAAGCTGAATCGGTTAATTGAAAACCATCAATCGTCAAATTTTCTGCGCTCGTCGACATCCAATTCTTGCTTGTTGTGAATACATCTACAAAAAGCACGCCTTTCTCTACAGCTACTTCTTGCATAGCTTGTGTGTAGAGCCACAAATTTTCATTCTCTTTTGCTCCATTAGGTAAATCATATTGGTTGGATAAATCTTCAAAAGCCGTTGGAGAGATCAATGCCAGTTGCAAAGTCGTATCTCCATTATATTGTTGTGCAAAAGAGTGGTCAACAAAAGCACGCAATTCATTTTTGAAATCCTCTAAACCTTCTTCCCCTCGGAAAGATTCGCTGTAGCCAAAGAAGGCTAAAATGATATCTGCTTCTAGTCTATTTAGCCATTGGTCAGGCGTTTCAAAGTCACCTTTGCTTCCTGAATTTCTAGTAAATTCTGATAACTGGAATTGATCTGCTCCCGAAAACGCCCAAGGTGATTTCCTTCCCGAATGCGGACGAAAACCTGCCGTATTTCCACCATCACACATATTTCGGACATACAAATTGCTATCGGGATAGCGTAAATGTAGTTCGGTCTCAAAGTGACCATAGTTCATCATTCTGGAACATAAGTTATTACCAATCAGTAGGATACGATTATATTTATTTATGTTTAAATAATTAGAATCAGAAATGGAACAGCTGAAGAGGAGGCAACCCAATAGAGAATAGAAGAACCAAAGATTCGCTATTTTTTTCATCAAAATTAGTTTTACGTTTT
>JBCDFY010000001.1:0-88863 GCA_039176995.1 Bacteroidota bacterium | reverse complement strand
TCCCGCCTATCCCCTTTTGGCTCGCGCGCCTACGGCGCGAAAGGGAGGGGGATTTATGTCCGAAACAGATTAATTTTGGTTCAAAATCAATTTTTTTCTGCCATAAAAACCCTTTGCGAGCTGCGGTCAGGCAGCGAGCTAAATAGAAAATAAAAAAGTGTCTAGGGGTGAATCTCCTTTTACACGTAAGTTGGAGATTTTATAAATTAATCGCTAAGAAAAGTATCAAGCAGGTTTAGGAGAGCGTTACTAATAGAAGTAACCAATTTCTATTATGCGCTATCTCCTTATTCTTTTCTTCCTTGCTCTTAACTTTATTTCTCTTGCTCAAAGTAAATGGGAAAAAGCCTATGACGAAAATGATCTACTGATACATACACGCACAACTAGCGACGATCTATTTGAATTCAAAGCAAGCACAGTATATAACCACTCTGTCAAAAAGATACTGGCAGCTATTAGAGACTACGAAAGCTATCCAAAGTGGAACTACAAGACAAAAGAATTTCGCATCATTGAGCGATTGAATGAAGATGAGCATTATTCTTACAGTATTGTTGATTTTCCTTTTCCTATGAAGGATCGCGATGTCGTCATGTTTTCTTCCACAAGCTATCCTTCAGATAACAGTATTCTCATAAAGATGAGGACAGAACCGAGCAAAATGAAAAAGACGGATTATGTTAGAATGAGCAAAATTCGCGGCTTTTGGAAACTCATTCCATTATCCACTAACAAAACCAAAGTAGTGTACCAAATTGCTTCTGAAACTAATGGAATGCCTTATTGGTTGATCGAAATGTTTGCGCTGGAAGCACCAAAGGGAAATTTGAGAGGACTAAAGAAAATCGTTGAGGAGAAAGAAGGATAGTCATGACTTCCCAATATCAGAATTGGGTGTTTTTGATGCTTACAAGAAAGATATTGAGGAAGAGGAATTTAGGGGGGAAACAGAGGATTTTCATTACAAAAGTTCTCTGTTTCTCCCCTAAAAAACTCTTTGCGAGCCGCCGACAGGCAGCGGGCTTAGCAGGAAATAAAAAAGTGCATGTGAGTGAGCAAAACATTACATTTTCATCACTCCTCAAAAGATCTGGATTCTAAGTAATCGTGCTAAATTAATAGACACATCAAATTTCATAAATCGCTGCACATTAGTGTTTAGCGTCTAATTCCTGACCCCTCTAATCTGTCTTCTCACTTAATTTACTCCTTCGAAAACAACTTCTTCATATCAACTTTCTGTCCAGTCACTACATTCTCATTTCCAAAAATGAAAGACGCTAGGAACAATGCCAAAGCTGCATAAACCAATGCCATGAAAGCAACTAACGCAACCAGTCCAACATTAAAATCGCCGATAAAGATTTCGCCCATGGCTAGGAAGATATTCACCACTGGGATGAGGGCAGTTGTGGTAGTCAATTCCATACCTGGCTGTGAGGCAAAAATAGCGGGCAGCAAAATCAGCATCATCAAAGGCGTAACATAGCTTTGCGATTCTTTGTAAGAATTGGCGAGCACAACAACTGCCAAAGTCAAGCCACCAATGAAAACCGTGGATAGCAAAATCAAAATGATGAGCCAAAGCCATCCTTGTGCGCCTACAGAGAAAGAGATGGAAGACAATCCTTCTCCTGCACCCATGATTTTGGCTTGCAAGAAGACCGCAAAAATCAAAGATAGAAGATTCATCAAAGCAGAGACAACACCTACAGTAAATACTGCCAAAAATTTTCCGCCGATGATTTCTGGCACTTTAATCGGAGAAACAAAAAGCGTTTGCAAAGTGCGACGTTCTTTCTCTCCTGCGGTAATGTCAATAGCGATGTAGATGATTCCAGTGAAAATAAAGAAGAGCAAAATCATTGGAATAAAACGCCCAATTAGTTTGCCCATCTGAGCCGCAGGTGGAGCGAGATCAATGCTATTAACTTGCATTGGTGTTAAGAAATCATTACTTAATTCTCGTTCTGTAAGTCTTTGATTGACAATAGATTGATTGAGTTGATCGATCTGAGCTTTAATCTTCTTGCTTCTGGTTTCTAGCACATCTTTAGTAGAATTTGCATAGATTTCTACTTGTACAGGTTGCACGTTATTCAAAGCTGCGGTAGCATCATTCAACACTTTCAACCCAATGGTATTCGCCATTGTATCCAAGCCTTCTCTCGTAAAATCTTTTGCCTCAATTTCAAGCGTTTCATCTTGCTCCAATAGCGCATAAATTGGAGAAGTTTTTACGGCATCATTAATCAAAACCGTCACTTTCTCTGCATTGATTTTCTTTTCTTGACTAGAAGTTACTTTCCCGATAATGGTAAACATAAAAGGATACAAAAAGAACGGCATCAAGATGACTAGAAAGACCGTTCGCTTGTCACGCAATACTTCTTTTAGTTCCTTGAAAAATATAGTTTTGATGACTGACCATCTCATAGGTTTCGTGTTTTATTTTTTTAGGCGTCAGATCGTATTTTTATCTGACTTCTGACAGAAAATTAAATTTTCGGCCTGACCTCTGACTTCAATTTTTAGATTAGTTTCATAATCATCTCTCAACTCACACCCATTGCATCTCCTCCCTTCACCAAGTCAAAAAAAGCATCTGCGAGTACTTCTTTTCCTCCCTGCTGCTTAATATCTTCAACTGTCCCAATCGCTACCAATTTTCCTTGATGTACAATGCCGATACGATCACACAAACGTTCTACTTCGTCTAGGTGATGCGTGGAAAATATAACAGTTTTGCCTTCCTCGCGAGCAATACGACGAATGAACTGTAAGACAAATTCACTAGACATGATATCCAATCCCGTCGTCGGTTCATCTAGGACGACCACTTTTGGATTGTGAACTAGCGTTCTAGCAATGGAAGTACGTTGTTTTTGACCCGTAGATAATTTTTCGCAAAAACGATCTCGAAAAGGTGTAATGCCAAACCATTCAACCAATTTTTCTACACGCTCCTTCAATTCTTTCTTTGGAACTTCGTACAAATTACCGAAGTAAGTCAAAATTTCTGCTGGATTGAGTCGACGATATAAATCCATATCGCCTGTCAAGAAACCCAATTCTCGTCTGGCTTTTAAGGGTTCAGATTGCATGGAATGATTGGCGATGAACGATTCGCCTGCGGTGGGTGTGAGCAGTCCAGAAAGCATACGGAGCGTGGTGGTTTTTCCTGCTCCATTTGGACCAAGTAGTCCAAAAATTTCGCCTTCTTTTACCTCAAAACTTATGTTGTTAACTGCCGTGAAATCACCAAACTTCTTGGTCAATCCTTTGGATTCGATTAAGGTGTTGGACATTGAATCTATCTGTTTGTGAGAAAAAGCGCAATGACTGAGCGAGTGCTTCTTGGCACTCGCGAACAGTCATTGTATATTAAATATTGATATCGTACTTGTTGTTGTAGGAAAATTGGGGTTATCGTGTTTTCATGTAGAAAGAGGAGTTGTTGGGTTAGTAGGCTTCTGCGACAATACATCACAAGTATGCGTTAAATTTTTTATGAAATGGTTTGTTTTTCGATGAACGAACTAAAAAAATCTTTGAACGAGCATTTATTTGATTAGGAAAAGGCTTGTTTATCTTTGCCAATAGTCATTCAATTCAATCCTATGCAAAGAATAACGGAGCAGCCTTCCAACCATCGTCACCTAGACAAAATGAGCGTTCGAGAACTTTTAACGAACATCAATAAAGAAGATAAAAGCGTACCGAATGCTATCGAAAAAGTGATTCCTAAGATCGAACCTTTGGTAGTGGAAATTACTGAACGTATGAAAAAAGGAGGACGCTTGTTTTATATTGGAGCAGGTACAAGTGGTCGTTTAGGGATTGTGGATGCTTCGGAGTGTCCACCCACTTTTGGAGTGCCACACGATTGGGTCATTGGTTTGATGGCAGGTGGAGATGCTGCAATTCGCAAAGCGCAAGAATTTGCAGAAGATAGTGAGCAGCAAGCTTGGAAAGATTTGCAAGAATATTTAGTGAATGAAGGCGATGCGGTCATTGGTATTGCGGCTTCTGGAACGACGCCTTATGTAGTGCATGGCTTAAAAAAGTGTCAAGAAAAGGGAATTCTCACTGGAAGTATCACCTGCAACCCTGATTCTCCCGTAGCTCAATATGCCAATCATCCAATTGAAGTCATCACAGGACCTGAATTCGTAACAGGAAGCACGCGAATGAAAGCTGGTACAGCGCAAAAATTGGTCTTAAATATGATCAGCACCAGCGTTATGATTCAACTTGGTCGCGTACTAGACAACAAGATGGTAGATATGCAATTGAGCAACAACAAACTGGTGGATCGCGGTACGAAAATGTTGATGCAAGCCTTGGAATTGACTTATGATGAAGCAAAAGAATTACTCTTGAAACACGGCGGCGTGAGGAAGGCGATGGATGCCTTTAGCAAAACTTAGAAAATATTTGAACTTCTTAACCCTTGATCACCAATTGTCTAAAAATGAATGGTTGATACGCCATGTTTTGTTAATTCAGGAGCTTGTGGAGGTTGGAGCTGCCTGTAACTAAATGAAAAACTCATTCGTCCCATCAGCAAAACAAAAGTTACGATGGCAAGAATTTACCTAATCATTGCTACTTTACTGTTAGCCAATATCAATCTTTTAGCTTCTTATACAGTACAACCCGACTCCCTAAAACCGACAATCGCTATTCTCGGAACTTTTCACTTCGCAGGTTCTAATGATGTGCTTTCGCTAAAAATTGATGATTTAAGCACCGAAAAGAGACAGCGCGAAATCAAGGATTTAGTGAAGACGCTGACACTTTACAAACCTACTAAAATCATTCTGGAATACCCTTACGGCGATTTAGAATTAGATTCGCTTTATCAATCTTACTTGGCTGGCGAGCATGCTTTGACGATCAATGAACGACAACAACTAGGTTTTCGGTTGGCAAAACTGATGAAACACCAGCACATCTACACTGCAGACTATTACAATGATTTTCCTTTTGAAGAGTTGATGCAATATTTGCAAGAAAATGAGGAAATGCATCTTTTGGAAAATATGATCCAAGATGCGAAAGTGAGCATCATGGACGTTTGGCAAAAGGCATTGGAAGAAAGTACGATCAAAGAGTTCATAGCAACAATCAATGAAGACCAATATAATACTTGGAACAAAAATATCTATTTGGAATACTTCAATAAAATGGGTTCTCCAGAAAAACCCGTGGGCGTCAATATCTCCTCAAAATGGTGGGCGCGTAACTTTCAAATTATGCACAATATTGATCAGATTACCAAGCCTGGAGATCGCGTTTTGGTCATCTTTGGACAAGGACATACCGCTATTTGGAAGGATTTTTATAAAGGGCGCGGTGATGTGATTTATGAGGATATTTTGGGGTATTTGGAGAAGTAGATGAGCTTCTAAATAACTGTAGGTTAAGATGTGCTTTCATTCGAGCTTTCAGCTCAAACAAAATGGAGACTTCCTGCCCAATGATCTAGTAGTCGTTGACTAGTTTGTTGTAGGGTTTGGGAATGGTGTATTTTGCATATAATCTGGTTTTCTAAAATTGCTCCTCCAATCGCCTGAACATATCAATAGTCGTACAATAATCTACTCCAAACGGAATACAAACGTCAGGAATCTTAATTTTCTTCTTGCTATTAGGCTCACTTTTTTCGTGAGTAATCAAAGGAATGTTCTGATTCAAAGCATAAGCAACTAACCAAGCATCTGCTTCATCTGCGTGTAGAAATTCTGCTAATGCAGTAGGCTTGTAATGATTTGATCTAGAATTTGCCCAATTAGCGATTTGTGCATATTCAGTTAGCGATATATCACTAGATTTGAAAAAATCATTTGGGAGATTGTCTTGACACCAATCTTTTAGAGCGTCTTTATTCTGATAAATTTCTGCTTTAACTTTATCAATACTGACTAGCTTTCCTTCTGTGGCTAACTGTAAAATCTTTTTCCAAAAACTAGGGACAACATCCAAAGGATAGTGAGCGCGGTGAGCTTGAATAAAAAAATTAGAATCTACAAGAAATATACTCATGATTGGTGCAAAGTTTTTTGGATGAAATTATCATAAGTGTTTCCCTTGAGTCCAGTCAATTTATAAGCATCTCTATACAATAATTTACCTTCTTGAACGGCATTGTTAATGAAACTTGCAAAGCGGACGCTTATTCTCTTTTTGGTCGTTGCATAGAAATCTCCTCCTCCAGTCTTGTTCTTTTTGATCTTTTTCAGCTTAGCTATATACGTATTGTAGAAGTCAAAATATTTAATTTTATTAATTAATTTCAAATCTAAAGCCCTTCTAGCTACTACAATTGGACTGACCTTAAATATTCGATTGAGACGCTGAAAGTCTTTTTCCTCTTTCCATATTTCCCTCAAACTTTGTTCTGGGACTAAGAATTCAGCAGCCACTTCATCACAAAACTGCTCAATTGGGTCATCGGCAGGGATTAGTTTTTTCATATCAAAACCCGCAGAATGACCAATCCAAATATGAGCCAACTCATGTATGATGGTAAACATTTGGGCGGCTTTGGCATCAGCATTATTAATGAACATAAAAGGTGCATAATCATCCACCAAAACAAATCCCCTGCATTCCTCTACTTTGATTTTGCGCTTCGTAGAATTTCCAACTACTCCATTGAAATTCATAATAATACCCAAATCTTCTATCTTCAAACTTAGTTGCCTAAGGGTTTCCTCACAAGTGTTATAGTATGCTGCCCAATCATTAGGTAAATCCAATCTTTGTCTAATATCCTGTACGACTTCCTCCACACTGTTTTTTGTGCTAAATTTCCCAACAAAGATTAATGGATTAAATCCTTCTTCCAATAAATATTCTCTTAGCCATGCTTGACGACTTTGTACAATTTGAATCATGTCATATACATTCAAAGACACTTCCTCGGTCTGAGTTTTAGCTGTTCTAAAGAAAGGAAAATTAATATGCTCTTTAGGAGGTTCTTTTAAGAGTAAATAGCCAAATGGAATATGCAACTTGCGGGAAAAATCTTCTAATTGCTTTAAAGTTGGTTGTTTTTCCTGCTCCAACCATGTCTCAACCTTTGGATTAGACAACAAAAAATCTGGCAATTCGTGACCTGCTCGACGAATTGCCCATTTAATCATATCGTTATGGATATGGACTCTGACTGGTTGCATAGTACAATAATAACACAAAAAATGAGAAAAAGTCACTCATTTTACTCACTTTCTCAAATACTCCCCACCTCAACAACCTCCACCCACTGCCCAACATTCCACGCTTGCACCTCCTCATCATACATCGCACTACAATTCACGCCTGGCAAATAATAACGCCCTTGATAGGCGGCATTGAGGCGAATGCGATAGGTTTGAGAGGCATCTTTTGGAAGATCAAAATAGGTATAAACACGGTCGTCGCGAATGTCTTGGTATTCAGGTGTGCTGCTATCAATACCAGAGATGTTGTCCATTCGGCTATTGATGATTTCCCAACCTGATGGAAAAATTTGCGTCAAAGCAATCTCATCGTAATTGATGCCCTTTGTACCTGGATTGCGGACGGTGACTTCGGCGACAAAATCGGTGCCTTGTGGCAGATTATTTGGCTGAATGCTGTTGCCCTTCAAATCGGTGTAGCGCACATTGATGCTTAAGTTTTCGGAAGTAGCCGTTTCTTGTCCAATGGCAGGTTGACCCGTCAAAATGAGCCGTGCATAGAGAACATGATCGTTTTTATTGCTGATTTTTACGCGACGACTGTTGCTGGCACCCACAGGGACGTCCACTTGCACCAAAGGATAGTCCGAACCTGCGTCTATGCCTCTTCCATTTACTTCGTAGGCAAATTGGAATTTTTGTTTCGTATCGCTATTGCCGACAAATTTGCTGACTGCCAGAAGCGAGTAGGCAACGGTCTGTGTACTATGCCAACGATCTGCACTTAGGCGTTTGGAGATTTCTTGCACAATCGTTGCTGCTTGCTTACGGTCGTTCATCGCCACTAAAGTTTCTACGATCATGGCACGGTCGCGTAAGTCCGAACCATAGGTTTGCCCAAGCTGATTATAAGGTTCAATATCCACGCTTTCGTTGTTGACCAATTCTCTGGCGACTTCCGCTTTTCCTGCCAATGCATAAGCCGCAGCCAATCGCCATTTAGCTTGTACAGACAAATCTTTCATTTCGCGCATTCGATTCATCGCACCCAATTCTGGACTTTTCGCCAATGCCAAAGTGTATAAACGATACGCCTGTGTCAATTCGGAATAATCATAGTAATAGTAATTATTGCTATTATTATTTCTGCGCCAATTTCGCGCGCGGTTTTGCTGAAAACTCTTCCAACGATTGAGTAAACTCGCAGGAACGGTGTAACCCTTTTGCTGCGCTTCGAGTAAGAAATGTCCACCGTAATTGCTGCCCCAAGCACTCGCATCTTCGTTACCCGGCCAATAGGCAAATCCTCCATCGCTGGTTTGGAATTGCTTCAAGCGATTGATGCCGCCTTTGATGTTGGTTGGAATTTCGTCTCTTTGTTCTTGTTTGAGTTCTAGCAAATTTTCAACAAATAATTGAGGGAAAACCGAAGAAGTTGTCTGCTCAATACAGCCATGCGGATAGCGAATCAAATAACGCATTCGTCTGCCCAAATCTATCGGTGGAATCTTGGAAACTTCGAGCGTTCCCGTATTTGTGCCTCGAATACCAATCGCTTCAAAATCGAAAGTATGTTGCTCATTAGCTTCTAGCACAACCGACTGTACATCAGTGGTATATGGATTGGGGTTGCGCACTTCAATTTCGATTTCCTGACTGGCAGTTTCGCCATTTCCTTTTGCAGTAATCGTAAAATTAGCGATGCCCACATTTTGTGGTACTTGCAAATCAAAGGTTACGATTTCTTCGCCAGGCTTTGCAAAACGCACATTCTTCTTCGAACCTCCACTGAATTTGACCAAACCACTGCTTTCTTGAATCGTTACATCCACATTTTTGATTTTTGCTTCATTGGCAAATAGCGTGACGGGTAATTTTAGGCTTTCTTGTGTCCCCAAAACGCGTGGCAAAGTCGCCAAAACCATCAATGGATTTTTCACAGCCGTAGTCACTTCTGCACTTCCGTACGCACCCTTTCGATTAGAGGCTACCACCATCGTGCGCACCGAACCAACGTAATTTGGCATATTGATTTCGTGTTTGGCTTTGCCGCCATTCAAGAAAAATGGACCAAGGTGCATCACCACAGGTTTGAAGCGATTGGCATTGCGTTTGCCTGGATCAACTTCTACCTCACCATCACCACCAATGCTCAAAATGCGCTCCAATTCGCCACCGTAGCCACCTAAAATGTAATCATAAACATCCCAAGTTTGCACGCCGAGGGCTTCTTTGGCATAAAAACTCTGGTGCGGATTGGGTGTTTTAAAATTAGTTAAATCCAAAAGTCCCTCGTCCACCACGGCGATGGTGTAAGCCATCGGCTGCTGCTGTTGCTCACTCACTTCAATGGTAAAAGATTGTTCAGGTTTTAGCATTTTGGGCATTTGAACAATGGGTTGCAAACGCGTTGATGGATCTTCCACCATGATGGAAGTGACGCCGTACATTCTAATCGGCAGGTCATTTTCTTGCTGCGCGTGAGGTTGAACCAAACTGACGTGTGCGTAGACGTTAGGTGCCATATTAGGCGTCGTTTTGATACTGATGAGGTTATCGCCAGCGATGGTTTCTTTCCAGAAAGATTGCAGTACTTTCGTGCCATCTTCGATGCTAATGAAGGCGTAACCTTTTGCACTTGCTGGCACACTCAATTGCACCGTTTCGCCTACGTTGTATTTATCTTTATCCGTCGAAAATGCCAACATCGCGGCGGCTTGACGATTTTGCCCATCATCATCATACCACGGATAGCCTGCGTAGAAAAAATCACCCGAACAATGTCCACTTTTCGTATCGCAAACGCGCACTAAATAGCGTCCCCAAGTGTCCACTTTCATCGTCCAATTGGCTTCTCCTTTGCTGTTGGTCGTTAGGTTTGTAGTTTGAATCGCATCATAATGGCTACTGCTGTTGTATCGCGTTACATTGTCGCGACTCCGATCCCACCACCAACGCCATTCCACGCGATAGAGTCCAACGCTAATATTCTGATTACCAACGGCTTTCCCATCTTTATCCACCACTACAAAATCCAATTGCTGATCTTTTTTCATATCCAAACGCTTCTCGCCGTATTTGTTTTTTGGAATGAAAGTACCTGCGTAAGTTTGATAAGGATCGTAGGTCAGACTGGTATTTCGAGTGCTGAAATCGCCGCCTTTTTCAAAAGCACGCGACTTGAAGTTGGCACGTACGCGCCCAGGAGCTTGGCTGTTGTTGGCTAAAATTTGAGTGGTGAAAACGGCTTTGCCTTCGGCGTTCAATTGTCCGTCAAAAACGGTTTTTGGTTCGCTCTCCAATCGTCTTGCAGGATCATCAAATTCGTATTCCCCAAATTCGTCAAAGCGAGTATTTACGGTATTTACAGACAATTCAACTTTAGCATCCAAGTTTTGCGCAGACGCACCGTGCAGCCATTTTACGTTCAGTTCTGCACGTACGGGTTCATCATCGGGCGATAATTTTTCCTTACCGAAATCCAAATCAACCTTCAAGCGATTTGGTTTGACGGTTTCTACTTTTAAGGTCTTCGTAAAAGTCGCGCCACCCGCTTTTACGGTTGCTGTCCAGTTGCCAGTTGGCGCATCGGGCGTAGTAGCAGTGTGCAAGGGATAAATATTTCGTACGCTTTCGGAAGTAGTGCGTTTTTCTTGCAATTGACCGCGCGCATCGCGTAGCTCAAAAGTGATGGGATAATTTTGTGGCAATTTTCCGACAGCATCTTCAATCACAAAATTCAAATAAATAGAATCGCCCGGTCGCCAAACGCCACGTTCGCCGTACAAATAGCCTTTAAGCCCTTTTTGAGTGATTGCGCCCGAGACGTTGAAACGGCTAAGGGACAAGGCGTTCCCATCTTGTAGTTTAAGATAACCGCGGTCTTTTCCGTTTTTGGCAATGACGGCAAAAGGTTTGCGTTTGAGTTGTACAATGGCAGTTCCTGCGCCATCGGTTGGTGCGCTGGTGAGTAGTTGTTGTTGATAGTCGTAGAACTCGACCGTTACGCCCGAAAGGGGTTGCGCACTTCTCAAATCACTTACACTTACCAACATAGATTTGTCTTTGCCTTCTTTGGCAATGATACCTAAATTGGAAGCCAATACATTACGACCAACGAAATGTTCCCGATTGTAATAAGCGTTTGTACAAGGATTATCGCGATCATTCCAATAACCATCGTAGTAGCCGCCAAAGCCATAATAATTATCCCAAAAGCTTTCAATTTCTTGTTCTTCGTTTTCTAGGGTTGCGGTTAACTCTTCGGCACTTTCTTCTTCCTCCTCTTCACCACAGAAAAAGGTCGAATATTCGGGTCGGAAACCAACACGCACTTGATAAATTGCTTCTGGATCATCTTCTACGAACCTATCCAAATCCAAGGCATAGCGAGTCCAACTTCCTGAAATACCTGCACTTCCGAGTTGCTGCAAATCTACTTTACCTTGATAAATGATTCTTCCGACACGGTTGAGACTGCGAGTTCCATCAAGTTCATTGGTTTGTAGAAATTGAAGGATATTGTTATCAAATATTTTGAAAATTTCGACTTCTACAGCATTCAAACTGACTGCTTCAAAAGGAAAAATCATACCATCAGAATCTGGTAGAATAACACCTTTGCCGACTAGACGAACGGCAGGTTTTACATCTTCAAAACTTAACGTCCATACACTTGCTTTGGGCATTCGTTTACCATTGATGTTTTTGATACCTACGGCAACGCTGACTTGTCGCTCACCTGTCAATCTTCCATTTGTATAGATCCGCAGTTGATTGCCATCAATGACGTAGCGCATTCCGCCATTGTAGTTAGAGACATTAATCAAGCCGCTCACCTCTTGCTTTTTCTGCAAAGGATCAGAAAAGTTGAGCATAATGAATTGCCCATCATCTTGCATCAGACGCGCATCGGTTACGCTAAAATCGCCTAAAGCAGGAATTTCTATTTCTTCTTCGCCTGTATTTTCTGCACCAATTGGTTTTCCATTCCATTCGATGGCAACAGTGGAAGCTGCGTCACCACGTTCTACTTCATTCACGACAAAACTATGCGTCAAATCGCCTGTATTGTTTAGCTGAATGGGAAGCATCTTGCGTCCTTGCTTAGCCGTTATTGCTTTTTCTAGTTCCGTTGTATTTACCACATCTGCGGTACGAATTTCTCCTAAAATTTGCTGGCTGCGCAAATCATCACTATCCACTGCGCTTACTTGAGTGACACGCACTTTTATGCCTTGCTGTCGAGTCTGAAAATTGAAGCGAAAGGTGTTAAAATCTTTGGGCAGATTACTGAACAACTTTTTGAGATTGACACTGGCGGAGTATTCTTGATTAGATTTGAAGTTGTTTTGCGCATTAAAAACGAGCGTTTGTGCATCTTGCCAAACCGCTTGTCCTGCAACACTTGGACTGATGCCTAGTACTTCTTTTGTAGTCGTTCCCACTTGATCTTCTTCGATTACCGCTTGTGTGAAACGCACTTTGATCGGTGCTGCTTTAGAAATGACCCCCGAGGTATAAGCGTAAACATAAGCACTCAAATTTTCGGAGAGTTGAGTGGCTTCTTCTTGAGATTTTTTGCAGGAATTTAAGGAAAGTATAAGTGCGCTGGAGAGGAAAAATAGTGTACCTAATGTTCTCATGAAAATCAGTTTTTAGTAGATTTTTTAAATATGTGATCGTGTATTTACGAAACGGAGAAGTCTGATTGGGATGAATAAGGTCTATACTATCAAATATAGTGTAGGATAAAATTTTTTGTTATCAGGCTAAAAATTGTCACGTTGACGCTAAACTTTATTCATCTAACGCAATTGCATTACAAAAGTGATGTTTTTAACCCCTGAATTTACAAAAAATAACGCAGTATGAATGAGATTTTACCCATTTTCCCCTTACAATTGGTCGCATTTCCAAGCGAGGACTTGAATTTACATATTTTTGAGCCGCGTTATCGGCAAATGATGCGCGAATGCGAAGAGCAAGGCACTACTTTTGGCATTCCTGCTTACTTGAATAAACGAGTACAAGAGTATGGAACGGAGCTAGAGTTGGTAGAGATTGTAAAGCGATACGAGGATGGAAAGATGGATGTTCGAACAAGGGGTATTGGTGTGTTCAGAATTGAGGAATTCTTTAGCCGAGCACCTGATAAATTGTACGCAGGCGCGAAAGTCAAAAAATTGCAAATAGATTCCACTGGAGATGTCTTACTCGCTACACAGATTATTGAAAAAATAGCAGAATTGTTTGAGTTGATGAACATCAAAAAAGCCATTCCAGACGTTAGTGAATTTACGACTTTTTCAATGGGGCATCACGTTGGTTTTTCGATGGAGCAAGAATATGAGTTGTTGTGTATCCGAAGCGAAGAAGAACGCCAAGAATATATGCTCGACCATTTGAAGCAGTTATTGCCAGTGGTAAGAGAAATGGAAGCTTTGCGCAAGCGCGTACAGATGAATGGACATTTTAAAGATGTGATGCCACCAAAGTTTTAGAAATTGAGATTTTGAGAATTGCTATTGAACCACCTCAAATGGCGAAGCCTTCAAACTACTCTCAAACAAAGACAAGAGATGAATAAAAACTTAACGATCCTGTTGTTCCTATTCCTCACTTTAGCAGCTGGAACCGCATGGTATTTGACAAACGGAAAAGAAACAAAACAAACAACATTACTAGACTGGGATCGAAAATTCAAGGTAGAAGATACCGATCAAATTCATAAGATTTTTATTGCCAATCGGAAGGGAGAAAAAGTGACCTTGACGCGGAAGAACGATCATTGGATTTATAACAATAAATACAAAGCATTGCCCAATGCAGTTGACAATCTAATGCGAGCTTTTGGCGAAGTACAAATGAATTACAAACCTGCTAATGCTGCTGTTCCGAATATGGTTTCCAATTTAGCGACTCAAGGTATTAAGGTGGAACTTTATGATAGAGCTGGTGAACAGTTGAAATCGTACTACATTGGTGGCGAGACTTCTGATTCCAGAGGTACTTATATGATTATGGAAGGCAGTGAACAACCTTATGTCGTACACATTCCAACTTGGGGTGGCAACTTGCGCGCACGTTTCAGTCTCACTGGCGAGCAGTGGCGTGATAAAACAGTTTTAGGCACGAAAGTAGAAGAAATTGCTTCTGTAAGCGTGGAATATCCTAAGCAAAAAAATCAATCCTTTAAGCTAAAAAAGAAAGGTGAAAAATATGAAGTATTGCCTTTTTATGATACCACGCCAAAGACCAATAAAACCCTTGTACAAGGTTTGGTAGAAGGTTATTTAGTTAATTTCAAAAGCATAGGGGCAGAAGCATTCGAGACGACCAACCCGAGAAAAGATAGTGTCACTCAAACCATTCCTTTCAGCATTATTACGCTCAAGAAAACAAATGGTGAAGAACAAAAAGTTGAGCTTTTTCCAATCTACGAAGATCTACCTGGTACTAATGCTAATAGTCCTATGGGCACTTATGTAGATCGCTATTTTGCAGAAGTTAATGAAGAGGAGTTCATGCTGGTGCAGCATCGCGTCTTTGAGAAGGTACTTTGGGGATATGATGCATTTTTTTAGTCGATAAACTTCATGCATCAAAAGCTCCCACTCCCTCAATTCCTATCACCAGAAATTTATGAATAAAAGATACATTCAACTTCTAACTGAATCGCTAAATCTTCCTGCTCGCCAAGTAGAAAATACGCTTGAATTGCTCAACGAAGGCGCGACCATTCCTTTTATTGCGCGCTATCGAAAGGAGCGAACAGGTTCTTTGGATGAAGTGCAAATTGCAGTGATTCAAAAAGAGCAAAACCGATTACAAGAAATTGATAAACGACGCGAAAGTATTCTCAAGTCCATAGAAGAGCAAGGTAAATTGACCGCTGATTTGCGGAAGCGCATTGAGGCAAGTTGGAACATGACGGAGCTGGAGGACTTGTATTTACCTTACAAGAAAAAACGCAAAACACGAGCTTCTGCTGCAAAGGAAAAAGGACTAGAACCTTTGGCGAAAACCTTAATGCAGCAGCGTAATTCGGATGTGGAAGCTTTGGCTGCCAAGTATTTATCAGATGAAGTAAAAAACGTGGAAGATGCGCTACAAGGGGCGCGCGACATCATTGCAGAATGGGTGAATGAAGACGAAAAAGCAAGGACTAAAGTGCGTCAGAGTTTCAAGCGATACGCGACGGTGAGAGCAAAAGTGGCGAGAGGAAAAGATGATGAAAATTCGGTGTACAAAGATTATTTTGCATTTGAAGAGCCGTTAAAACGTATTCCTTCACATCGCTTACTTGCTATTTTGCGTGGAGAATCGGAAGGTATATTACGTGTCTACGTTGCGCCCGATGAGGAAGAAACCGTAGAGCAATTGGAGCGCATTTTTATCAAAGGCTATGGCGAAGCGAGTGAGCAAGTAGAATTGGCAGTCAAAGATGCTTACAAACGATTGTTGTCTCCTTCTATCGAAACGGAATTTCGTAAAATCGCGAAGGAAAAAGCTGACGCAGACGCTATCGAAGTGTTCACCGAAAATCTGCGACAGCTATTGCTTTCTCCGCCGCTTGGTCAGCGCGCTGTGATGGGACTCGATCCAGGTTATCGAACGGGTTGTAAATTGGTTTGCTTAGATGCGAGTGGCAACTTGCTGAAAAACACAACAATATATCCTCATCCTCCACAGAATCGAGCAGAAGATGCGAAGAAAACCATCCAATATTTAGTGGAACAATTCAACATTAGTGCCATCGCAGTTGGAAATGGAACTGCTGGCAAGGAGACTTTGGCGTTGTGCCGTTCCATTCGTTTTAACTCGCCTGTGGATAGTTTTATGGTGAATGAAGCTGGTGCTTCTATTTACTCTGCTTCTGAAATTGCGCGTGAGGAATTTCCGAAAGAAGATGTGACCGTTAGAGGTGCGATTTCCATTGGCAGACGCTTGATGGATCCTTTGGCAGAGTTGGTGAAGATTGACCCAAAATCTATTGGTGTTGGACAATATCAGCATGATGTGAATCAGGTGCAATTGAGAGAAAGTTTGGATAGAGTAGTGGAAAGTTGTGTGAATTCTGTGGGCATCAATCTGAATACTGCAAGTAAACATTTGTTGACTTATGTGTCTGGTTTAGGTCCAACGTTGGCGCAAAACATTGTCAATTTCAGAGCAGAAAATGGAGGATTCGTTACGCGAGCGCAACTCAAAAAAGTGCCACGCATGGGTGCGAAAGCTTTTGAGCAATCCGCTGGTTTTTTGAGGATTAGAAACGCCAAAAACCCATTGGACAATACCGCAGTGCATCCCGAACGCTACGATTTGGTGAAGCAGATGGCAAAAGATATGGGCGTGAAAGTAGAAGATTTGATTGTGAAAGAAAATTTGCGCCAGCAAATTGAATTGAAACGCTACGTGACGCAAGAAGTTGGCTTACCTACACTGAATGACATTGTACAAGAACTCGCCAAACCTGGTCTTGATCCAAGAGGGAAAGCCAAGTCTTTTGAATTCGCACAAGGCATTAATACGATTCAAGATTTACAAATGGGAATGGTCGTTCCTGGCTTAGTAACCAACATTACTAATTTTGGTGCATTTATAGACATTGGCATCAAGGAAAATGGCTTGGTGCATATTTCTCAAATCACGAATCGCTTCATCAAAAATCCAGCAGATGTTTTGAAATTGAATCAAGAAGTGCAAGTGAAGGTGATGGATATTGATTTAAAGAGAGGACGTGTGGCACTTTCGATGAAGGCGGTCTGAAAATGATTGGGTTTTCTTTATCTCTTACATAGAATAACAAAACATTGGTGTCCAAAGTATATCTCATGATTTCAAATCTTCTAACAATTCTTCAATACTTTGATTCCACTCTAAGCTATCTGCCATTTCACCAAATTTTTCCATATTTAGCTTCTTCAAAGGGCGTTCTCTTTTAATCTTTTCGAGATCAACTTTTTCTTCAATATTACCCACATAGAAAGAAAAATCCTTTGTGGACTCTATATTAGATGAGTCTTTTCCCTCTGCAAAAACATCACTGAGTAATTTTTCAATAGACTTTAAAATCCAGTCTTCTTCGACTACTTGGATTTTTTTGATAATTTCTATTTTTCTAAAATCAACAGTCATATTTTATCATTTTCCTATTGAACAAGAATACTTGTAGGCTGGTTGAAAGCTATCAAGTCTTCGTGATTTTGACTTGCTTTTACTGATGCTGTATCATAATCATGATATTAATAAAGATTGATTCACTTTACCTTCTACCTGCCCCTCCTTATTGATCTTATTCAACTCAAAACCTTCAATCTCATTCAATAAAACTTCCTCCAAATCCACCTCAACTTTGACATAATTATCCGTAAAGCCAGACATTTTTCCTTTCGTTTTACTTGCTTCAAAAAGCACGGGACGCATCTCTCCTAAATGCTGCTCATAAAAATGACGACGCTTTTTACCCGAAAGAATCGTCAGCATTTTGTTGCGCTTCCTGCGATCTTCAACGGAAACAATGCCTCCCATTTCAGCCGCCAAAGTGTTGTTGCGCTCTGAATACGTGAAGACGTGCAAATAGGAAATATCCAATTCATTGAGAAAGCGATAAGTCTCTAGGAAATCTTCTTCCGTTTCGCCTGGAAAGCCAACAATCACGTCTACGCCAATACAACAATGTGGCATCAATGACTTGATTTTTTGCACGCGTTCGGCGTACAATTCGCGCTTGTAGCGACGACGCATAGCTCTGAGTTGTTTATTGTTGCCTGATTGGAGTGGCATATGAAAATGTGGCACGAATCGCTTGGATTGCGCCACGAATTCGATGATCTCATCGGAGCATAAATTGGGTTCAATGCTCGATATACGGAAACGCTCAATGCCTTCCACTTTATCTAATTCACGAATCAAGTCAATGAACATCGCTTCTTTCTTCGGCTTAATACCTTCTACCACTTCGCCGCCATTTCCAAAATCGCCAATGTTTACACCTGTCAGTACGATTTCTTTCACGCCCATTTCGGCAATCCTTTGCGCATTAGCTACCACGTTTTCGACACTATCGCTTCTGCTTTTTCCTCTCGCTAATGGAATGGTACAAAACGAGCACTTATAGTCACAACCATCTTGCACTTTCAAGAAAGAACGCGTACGATCACCAAAACTAAAAGCATTCACGAAGCTATTCGCTTGCTGTACTTCTCCTGCGCGTACCATCCCTTTTCCAGGCGCTTTGCTCAAGTCATCAATATATTCTAGCAAGCGAAATTTTTCCGCTGCCCCCAAGACTAAATCTACACCTGGAATATTAGAAATTTCTTCAGGTTTCAATTGCGCGTAACAACCAATGACCACCACAAAAGCATGAGGAGAATGGCGTAAGGCTTGCCGAACCGTTTTGCGACATTTTCGATCTGCAAAATCGGTGACGGAGCAAGTATTGATGACATAAATATCTGCGCCCTCCTGAAATTTGACTTCCCGATAGCCCGCGTCTTCGAATAGACGACCAATCGTCGAAGTCTCCGAATAATTTAATTTACAACCCAAAGTGTAAAATGCGACCGATTTCGGTGTCATGGTCTGTTAGATAATTTAAATAACTGGATATGAACTGCAAAATTCGTGAAATTGGAAATTGGAAACAAGTCTGTGCAGCAATAAGTTGCTAGAAAAGTGTCAATGATTGTGCGGTTCATTCAAGATATTCCCACAATACTTACAATGTTTTGCATCATCATCGTGCCCATCTTCTCCGCAGTAGCGACAGGCTTGTGTGTTCGTTGCAGCTGCTTTGGCTTGATCTACGAGTTCTGCGGATACAATTCCTGTAGGTACTGCAATGACTGCGTAACCCAAAATCATGACCACCGCAGAAAGGAATTGCCCAAGGCTAGTTTGCGGTGTAATGTCTCCAAAACCAACAGTAGTCAAAGTTACAATTGCCCAATAAATACTCTTAGGGATACTTGTAAATCCTGTATTGTCAAAGGTACCTTCCACCAAATACATCACTGCACCAATAATCGTAACTACAATCAAAATGAAGAACAAAAAGATGGAAATTTTCACTCGACTGGCTTTCATGGCTTTGACAATAATCATCCCTTCTGACATGAACTGCCCCAACTTGAAAATCCTGAAAACCCGCATTAAACGCAGAGCACGAATCACCAAAAGTGATTGCGAACCCATAAAGAAAATACTCAGATAAGTCGGAATGATTGCTAGTAGATCAATGACTCCATAGAAGCTAGTAGCATATCGCCAAGTGTAGCGTACACTATACAAACGAAGAATATACTCTATGGTGAAAATAATGGTAAAAATCCATTCTATGATGTAAAACACCTCTTCATATTGCCATTGAATGACGGAAACACTTTCTAGCATTACGGTCAGGACACTTGCGACAATTAATATCATGATAATGACATCAAAGCGCTTACCTTCTGGCGTATCTGCCTCAAATATAATCTCGTGTATTCGATCTCTCAACTGATTTCTGTCCTTCATTTATAGTGTTTTATGGTTGTAGGGTTTTCTGGTTTAGAGCTAAGCCATTTAACCATGCAACCCTATAACCACAAAAAATCACGTAAATTTAAACAAAGGACAGCAAATGCAAGTTCTCTACTGCTTACTAAACAACTCGTCCAAATACGCCTCGCGTGTTCTACTGTGATAATTGATGCGGCAATCTGTTGTTCCACTATTCATTACGCTTCTACAAATTCCACTTTCAGTTTGGTCGTCGCGATGTCCTCTGCCCAAATAGCAATGTCCATATTCGTGGAAAACTACCCATTCTCGCAATTGTGGTGTAGAGCGTCGCCAATAGTCACTATCAATCGTAATTTTCCGATCCCCAGCACGCACGCTGCACTGTCCCGCCACGCGATCTTCTTCAATTGGTTCAATACTCGCTTCAATCAAGTCAAATCGGAAATCTACTAGCACCCCACGCGCTTCCGCCTCTGACCGAAATTCTTCAATATAGTACTCTAAACCTCTATCTTCTGGTGCAACGGGTACTTCGACAATCGTATCTGGTTGGCAAGAGAAAAATAGGCATACAATAGCACTTCTAAACAAATAGTATTTCATGAGAAATTGGATGTTTGATGTGAAAAAAGGGAATATCGAACAAGGAATGTCGAATGATAAAGTTCAGGAACGCGTCCTACTTAGCAAAACTTCGTAATTCCTTGTTCAGAATTCGATATTCATTATTCCTTTAGCTAGAAATGATTGAAGCGGAAAGCCTGAATTTTGAGATAACTACAAACAAATACGTTTCTGGAGAAGTTTGTAATTTGCGCAGCTAATAAATTTAACGCTTCATTAAATTTTCGATTGAAATTTGGCGTTAAACTAATTTCTAAAATTAAATTCTTTGCGCCTTGGCGTCTTTGCGTGAGTAATAAAAATCCTGCGTGCGAAGAAGACTAAAACTGATTTGCAATGAAATTATCCGTTATTGTGGCAATTTTCGGAACACTTAGCTTGCTGAGTTGCCAACCTAAAGAGGAAAATATGACAGCACAAGAAAACCCTGTAATTAATGTAGAATATCCAGAAACCGCTACCGTCGAACAAGAAGATGAATACTTTGGGACGAAAGTGAGCGACCCGTATCGCTGGCTGGAAGATGATCGCTCGGAAGAAACGGGCGAATGGGTGAAAGCGCAAAACAAAGTCACTTCGGGCTATTTGGAGCAAATTCCTTACCGCGAAGCTATAGAAGAACGCTACGCAGAACTCTTCAATTATCCAAAATTGTCTTCTCCATTCAAAGTAGGCGATTACTACTTTTTCTACAAGAAGGAAGGTTTACAAAACCAGTTCGTCATCTATCGCCAAAAAGGTTTGGATGGCGAAGCAGAAGTTTTCATTGATCCCAATACCATGAGTGATGATGGAACAGCTTCCATTGGCTTGGTTGGTTTTTCTGAAGACAATAAATATGTAACGTACAGCCGCTCCGATGCGGGTTCGGACTGGTCGAATTTGTACGTGATGGATGTAGCGACTAAAGAGCAATTGGACGATCGCTTAGAATGGGTGAAATTCTCGGGTGCATCTTGGTATGAAGATGGTTTCTTCTACAGCCGCTATCCAAAACCTGAAGGTTCAGCACTTTCTACTAACAATCAATATCATAGTGTTTACTACCATAAAATTGGTACAGATCAAAGTGAGGACCAACTCATCTATCGCGATGATGAAAATCCAGATTATTATCATTTCGTCGGTACTTCGGAAGACAAAGAATACCTTATCTTATATGTACAACCTGGAACGGATGGTTTTGCTACACATTACAAAAAGCTAGGAACAAACGATGATTTCACCTTGCTTTTTGATGGTTTCAAGAACAAAAGCAGCGTTGTCCATCATTTAGGCGATGGTAAAATGCTAGTCCGAACCGATATTGATGCACCTAAATATCGCTTAATCGAAATAGATGTCAACAATCCAGCGAAAGAGAATTGGAAAGACGTTATTCCTGAAAGTGAAGACTTGCTGCAAAGTGTGAATACAGGTGGTGGAAAACTCTTCGCTAATTATTTGAAAGACGCGACCGACCGTTTTTACCGTATGGATTACGATGGCAGCAATAAAGAAGAAATTGCTTTGCCAGGCACAGGAAGTGCAGGCGGTTTTGGAGGAAAAGAAGAAGATAAAACGCTATTTTACAGCTTTACTTCTTTCACCTATCCACCAACGATTTTCAAATATGATGTTGCTACTGGCAAAAGCGAACCGTTCTACAAAACTGAACTAAAATTTAATCCAGAAGACTATGTGGAAAAACAAGTTTTCTACACGAGTAAAGATGGAACAAAAGTACCGATGTTCATTGTCCACAAAAAGGACTTGAAAATGGATGGCAACAATCCAACTTATTTGTATGCTTATGGTGGGTTCAACATTAGTTTATCGCCAAGTTTCAGTTCTTCTAATCTAGTTTTGCTAGAAAATGGAGGCGTTTATGCCATGGCGAACTTGCGCGGAGGTGGCGAATATGGCGAAGAATGGCACCAAGCAGGAATGCTACTAAACAAGCAAAATGTATTCGATGATTTCATTGCTGCGGGTGAATATTTGATCGCTGAAAACTACACGGGCAAAGATAAATTGGCAATTGCAGGTGGCTCGAACGGTGGCTTACTTGTTGGTGCAGTGATGGCACAACGACCTGACCTATTCGCTGTCGCTTTTCCAGCAGTTGGCGTAATGGATATGTTACGTTATCATAAGTTCACAGTAGGGAAAGGTTGGATTCCTGAATATGGAAGTTCGGAAGCCTCGGAAGAAGATTTCAAGAATTTGTACGCCTATTCTCCTGTTCATAATCTAAAAGCAGGCGTCGAATATCCAGCTACGATGGTCACGACTGCCGACCACGATGATCGCGTAGTGCCTGCACATTCTTTCAAATTTGCGGCGCAATTGCAAAAATCACATACTGGCGACAATCCTGTTTTGATTCGCATAGAAACGGACGCAGGTCACGGTGCAGGAAAACCAACCGCAAAAATTATAGAAGAACAAGCCGACAAATGGGCGTTCTTCTTTTACAACACAGATGCGCCTGTGAAGTATATTGAAGGGTAATTTGAGAACTAAGGGAAGAGACCGTTTTCACTGTCAGGCATGCGCCCCTTATTGGAAGTCATAGGGAGCGGTCTTCTCCAATCAATAGTTTCGGTTGTCTTGTTCTGTGACCAAGATGTCATATGCTCATAAAAAAGTAGTGAGCGTATCGTATCGCGGTTACAAACCGCGACAATCGAAGTACGTAAGTAAAAACATAAAAATGTTTGTAATCGAATTAACTTACAAAGTAGAACTCGAAAAGGTAGATGAATATTTAGAAGAACATATTGACTATTTGAAGAAACAATATGACAATGGAGCATTCATTGCATCAGGAAGAAAAGTACCAAGAACTGGTGGAATCATATTGAGCAAATTGGAAAGTAAGGAAGGATTGCTTCAGATTCTTAATGAAGATCCATTCAAAATGAATAATTTGGCTGATTATAAAATCATAGAATTTATTCCGAGTATGACCAGTCAAGAATTTGAAGTGTTGAAGGAATAGACAAAACACTTTTGATCGTTCCGTTCTACTTCAAACCAACGAATCAACAGTTTCAACAAATCAACAAACCCATGTCCGCAACACTAGAAATGCCCTACTTCATCAAACCTTCGCAACAATTGAGCGAAGCAGAAAAACACCTTGCCTATCAAGAAGCAGTCAGTGCCATTCGTGCCAATTTAGTGTCAGAAAACAACCTGATTTTAAAAATGGTAACTATTAATTGCTTGCTAAAGACTTATTTACCGTACTTTTATTGGGCAGGTTTTTACCTCGTTGATAATGGCAAACTAAAAGTAGGTCCTTATCAAGGTACGTTGGGCTGTTTAGAAATTGATTTTTCCAGAGGCGTTTGTGGTAAAGCGGCGAGAGAACGAAAGACGCAAATCGTGACGGATGTGCATGCACTCGATCAAGGTTCAGCGCACATTGCTTGCGATCCCAATTCCCAATCTGAAATCGTTGTACCTATTTTTGATAACAATCAGTGGCTGCTAGGCGTTTTTGATGTAGATAGTACGCTGAAGGGTTCTTTTGATGCAATTGATCAGCAGCATTTGGAGGAGATTATGCGAGAGCAATTCGGAAAAGAGGAATTGGTGCAGACGTATCGGTTTTGAATAGTTTGAGCTAGTTCGATTTTGTTTGAAAGTTGTTCAATAATAGTTTCACAAGCGTATAGCATCGCGGTTGCAAACCGCGACGATCTAAAACTTTCTCGTTTTCATCAGCGAAGTGGCCTAAAATAACATTCCCTTTAAACCCTTTTCCCTAACCTTAATCTAAAGCAATATGAGTAGAGCAATTCCAGTTGTGGATTTATCCAAATTTACCAAAGGTTCAGCGACAGAGCGCGCTGAATTTGTGAAAGAGCTAGGTACGGCATTTGAAGACACAGGCTTTGTAGGCGTTGTCAATCATGGCGTGCCGAAAGACTTGGTGGATGGATTTTATGCAGCTGCAAAAGCGTTTTTTGCACTGCCCAAAGAAGTAAAAAAGCAGTATGAAATTGAAGGACTAGCAGGGCAGCGTGGCTACACTTCTTTTGGAAAAGAACAAGCCAAAGGAGCAAAAGTACCAGACTTGAAAGAGTTCTTCCAAATTGGACAAACTGTGACTGATGGAGACGCCATTAAAGCGCAATATCCAGACAATGTGATGGTGGAAGAGAAAGCAGAGTTTACGCGTTTGGGCGATGAATTGTATCAGTCTTTTGAAAAAGCAGGAAGTGCGTTGCTGCAAGCGATTGCGATTCATTTGGGCTTAGATGAAAATTATTTTCAAGATAAAATCCACAATGGAAATAGTATTCTAAGAGCAATTCACTATCCTCCAATCACCCAAGAACCTGCCTCAGCAGTGCGCGCAGAGCAGCACGAAGATATTAATTTGATTACGCTCTTAGTCGGTGCTTCGGCAGGTGGTTTGCAACTCTTAAATATGCAAAATGAGTGGTTACCGATTGTGCCAGGCGAAGGAGAAATCGTCGTTAATGTGGGTGATATGCTACAACGTTTAACCAACAATCACTTGAAATCAACAACACACCGAGTAGTCAATCCACCACGCGAAAAATGGCATTTGCCGCGTTTGTCTATTCCATTTTTCTTACATCCTAGAACGGAAATGGATTTGACTTGTTTGGATAGTTGTATAAATGAAGAAATGCCTTTACAATACGAACCAATCACTGCAGGCGAATACTTGGATGAGCGATTGAGAGAGATTGGATTGAAAAAATAGGGAATTAATCAATGAATTTTTAGACTAATTCTTTACGCGATGTGAGATAGATTTGTGTGGAATATCGAAATATCGTGTTTATATTTGATAAACGATTCGTGATCAGAAGACTGAAATATTTTTTGATTGCTATATTTAAACAAAACAAGTGTAAGTTATGACAACTTCAGTATGGATTTTTGGTGGCTTCGGTGGTGCAGAAATATTTGTGGTATTGGGCATTGTTTTGCTACTTTTTGGAGGAAAAAAGATTCCTGAACTAATGCGTGGTGTTGGTAAAGGGATTCGTGAGTTCAATAATGCAAAAGCTACTGTAGAAAGCGAACTGAAAGAGGGTATGCGAGAAGCAGAACTAGAAGAAAAACGCAAAAAAGCCGCTGCTGCCGAGACAGAGCAATAGGCTTGATTAAGTCAATTAGTAGATAGGAGAGCTAAAAGGCTCTTATCCAATCATTAAAAACAGAATATTATGTTACCAGGTGGAATGGAATGGATCATCATCGTTTTTGTGGTGCTGCTCTTATTTGGAGGGAGAAAAATCCCTGAGCTGATGCGCGGTGTTGGTAAAGGTATCAAGGAATTTAATAATGCACGTGGTACCATCGAGAGTGAGATCAAAGAAGGAATGAAAGAGGATGTGAAGGTGAAGGAAAAGCGTAAGGTAGAAGAGTAAAACTTTACTATTTTTGGGTAGCGCGCGCACACTTTTGCGCGCTGCCAAAGAATCACGCTTTTCCAATGCTGCCTCTCTTCATTACAATCTTGCCGCGACGCCGGGTGATAGACATTGGTTCTTTAACTATTTCTTGCCAATAGCCCTCCAGAGTATTATCCGACTCAAAAATACTTCGATTGTATATAAATTGATACTTCTTGATATGATTAGGTTTCGCATCCGAGCCTTCCTGTTTAATGAATTGTTGCTCTGTCAAATAAATAGAATTGTCACTATACAAAATACCTGAAACTTCCATTTCAATCACATCTCCATTTTCCTGATGGACATAGGTGCGTCCTTTAACGGAAGAACCTTTCACTTCTAGATATATCTCGAAAGGTAAACCAACCGTCGCTTCTAAACTTCCTTGAGTAATATAGCCTTTCCAATGCCCACTCAAATATTTATTTCTTTGAGCATAATTCGTTGTTAGACAGCAGCCTATTAGTGCAATACAGGTGAAAAATCGAAGCATAGAGGAATGAGTTTATGGTGATATGGTTTCCATTTTATGGATTTAAAAGAATATTTCAATAAAAGAACGCAGTTTCCCTTCGATAGGATGTATGTTTTGAGAAAAATGTTGGTTGAAGATCAAAATCTAAAGTAGATTTTTTCGATTTTCATCTATTTCCTTCTTTATTACAGGCTGATTTCTTACTTCCAATCGAAAAATATCGGGACGACTATAATGACCAATTACATCAAAGTCTAACTTACTCCCAATAAGCTCATCCAAATCCAAATTTGCTAGTAGAACATCTGTTTTATCAAAAAGCGGACCCGCCAAAATTTCACCGAGCGGCGATATAATTACACTACCTCCTCGACAATCAACTGCCTGATCTTCTAACACTCGTTGATATTCTTTGGGATAAAAAGATCGCTTCATGTATTGATTGCATCCTAACACGAAACAGCGCCCTTCTAACGCAATATGCCGCATACTCGCAATCCAACTTTCTCGCGCATCAGCGGTAGGTGCAATGTAAATTTCCACTCCTTGCTGATACATCGCCATCCTGGCAAGCGGCATATAATTTTCCCAGCAAATCAAGCCGCCTAGCTTGCCAATCTTGGTATTAAAAGTGACCAAATCTCGTCCATCAGATTCGCCCCAAATGATGCGCTCTTGTCCAGTTGGTTTGATCTTTCTATGCACACCTAGAAGACCATGCGTTGGCGAAATGTAAAGCATAGAACAGTATAAACTGCCATTTTTTACTTGTTTTTCTGTTACACCAATCACCAAATATAAGTTAAACTTAGCTGCCGCCATCTCCAATCGCCTCAAATTAGAACTGTCTAAATCAACGCTGTTTTTATAGTACTCTAAATATTGCTCGCGCCCTTCTATTGTGCGACTTCCCACGACAGTTCCAAAGGAAAATCCTCTTGGATAACCTGGAATAAAAGACTCTGGAAAAACCAATAAATCGCAGCTTTCTGAATGCTCCGAGCAGATTTTTTCTACTTTTTTGATGGTCTTTTCTTTATCAAAGAATATAGGGTAGTCTTGGACGACACCAACTTTTACTTGCATATAGCAATACTTATTTTTTTTGGCTTTAGTGCTACCGTTTTTAGCCATCAATATTTCACTATTTCCTCTTGATTTCTTTGATCCAACATAAAAAATTGAGGACGCTTGTTCGGTGCTTTAATTTGGATAATATTCCGCTGATCGTCGTACAAGTCCATTAAAATAGAACTGTTGATTTGCAAACTTTCAAGTTTACTAATATTCGGAATTTCAACATAGCACCAAGTGGCAAGATAGTCTTCGGAAATTTCTTTACCCAAATAATTATAAGTCGCTGATTCACCATTCACTGCCACTTTAAACTTAGAACGCAAGTATTGCTCTACGAGAGTATCACCTTGTTCGTGCTCTTTTTCTGTACATAAGTTGAGTTTAGTTGGCGCGCCTCCTTCTATTAAAATGGCTTCCAAATCATCCAAAAAAATATGCAGTGTAATCTGTAAGGAACGCTCAGATTCATTATACTCAATCAGTGCTTTACTAATGTGAATATCATGTTCTACAGCACTAGAACTGGGAAGGAAAAAGCTACTCAAGAATAGAAATATAGTACTCACTGAATATAGAATTAATAATTAAAATGTAAACTTACCACAAGAAACTGGATTTGGAGAATTGCTATTGTTCAATAAGAAAAGAATAACAATCTACATCTCTATTTTTCAAAAGGCGAAGGACTCACCGATGTCCAACCACCATCCACAACTAAGGTTTGTCCAGTGATGTGTTTAGATTTGGGATGCACTAAGAATAAAGCCGCATGAGCAATATCTTGAACTGTAGCAGGTCTTCCAATTGGTGTAATGTTTGACCAAACTTGCTTGTAGTCTTGGTCGTTTAAAGTACGCTCGGTCAATGTAGCACCTGGCGCGATGGCATTGATACAAATTTGATGAGGTGATAACTCCGAAACTAATGCTTTTGCTAACATTTGTAAAGCTGCTTTGGTCATACCATAAGCTACCAAATTTTCGTGTGCTTGTACTCCCGTCACAGAAGACATAAGTAAAATACTACCACCCGTTTTTTGTTCTATCATTGTTCGGCTGGCAGTTTGCGCTAAGAAAAAACTAGCTTTCAGGTTGAGTTGAATTAATTGGTCGAATTGCTCAGACGTGTAATCCAAAAAGCGATCGAAAGTGGTAATCCCTGCATTAGCGATGACAATGTTAAGTTGTCCGAAATGATGTTTGGCTTCAGTAATCATTTCTTGAATAATCTTAGGCTGACTCGCATCGCCAAGAATACCTATTGCTTTGTGATTCAATTGATTAGTTACCTCCCTTAGAGTCTTTCCATCTATATCATTTATGACAATTTTTCCCCCACGCGCTGCGAACTGTTGAGCAATTTCTAACCCAATTCCCGAAGCAGCTCCTGTGATGATGGCAACTTGTCCTTCAAAGTCTTCTTGCATTTCTTGACTACGTTTCACTGATTTGAAAATCGAAAAAACAGTTTTTTGGAAAATTTTATGCAATAAAATTTTTCAAAAAGAGGGTTCTTATACAGAGAGGACATCTGAAATTTTTCGTAGAAAAATTTCAGATATGTAAATCGCTTTTACTTCAAGGTCATTTTTTCAGTATAGATTTCTAAGAACTGCAAATTATCCATTTAATGTTAAAAACCCTCCGTCAATTGGATAAAAGGAACCCGTTACAAAAGCAGCTTCATCAGAGCAAAGGTAGAGTGCAAGATGAGCAATTTCTTCTGGTGTTCCCATTCTTCCGATAGGTTGTGCTTTTGCAAGTTTGTCGTATATTCTCTCTTCTTGGTTTGGATAATTTTTTGCTAAAAAATCATCCACGAAAGGGGTGTGTACACGTGCTGGACCGATAGCGTTGCAGCGAATATTGTACTGTAAATAATCCCTTGCAACGGAATAGGTCATCGTCAACAATGCGCCCTTGCTCATAGAGTAAGCAAACCGATCTTTCAATCCAATAACTGATGCAATAGAAGCCATATTCAAAATTACACCGCCATTATCATTTTTCATAGCGCCGACAGCAGCTTGCAAAATATGATAAGCCCCTTTTATATTAATTTCATAAACGCGATCTAAGTCTTCCGAGCTTGTATTTTCCACCGTTCCAATGTGCGATATTGCAGCATTATTGATGACAATATCTATTTTTTCAAATTTTGCTTTCAAAGACTCAAAGAGCCGATTAATCGCTACTTGATCAGTGATATTTACTTTTCTAAAAAAGGCTCGCTTCCCTTGTTTTGCTATATCTTTAGTCACCCTTATTCCTGATTCTTCATCAATATCCAGTACAATGACCGTTGCACCTTGTTGTGCAAAAATGGTGGCGATGCTTTTTCCAATACCACTCGCCCCACCTGTGACGATGGCAACTTTGGAAGACAATTCAAATGGCATTTTCTTCATGTTTAGTCGTCAATATTTACATATTGAGCTAGAAATGACAACTCTTTATCGTCTTTAGGAGTTATTTTATAACTTTAACGATGTTTAAACAATCAGATATATGATTGTAAAATGGACTAATTAGAATCAAAAACTAAAGTAAAAATAGTTATGAAACAAGGAAAGTTGATGACGACGGGAATTATTATTTTTCTCGCTCTGATTGCTATTATCATTTTTTCTAATGCCACCTTTTTGACAATTGAGGCAGGAGAAAGAGGCGTATTGTTTAAGCGATTTTCAGGTGGTTTGGATAAAGAAAACATCTACACTCCTGGTTTTCACGTAATTGCACCTTGGAACGATATGTATAAATATGATGTACGCGAGCAACAGATTGAGGAAGAAATGGAAGTCCTCTCGAGCAATGGCTTGAATATCGTGGTAGATGTCACTATTCGTTTCCATCCTCAATACAATGAAATCGGCGACTTACACGAAAGTTTTGGACCTAGTTATAGAGAGACTTTGGTCCGTCCAGAAATGCGTTCCGCAGCCAGAGAGGTCGTGGGTCGTTTTACCCCAGAAGAGTTGTATTCTACGAAGCGCGATGAAGTGCAAACAATGATTCAAGCAGATTTGGAGAAAACACTAGCAACCAATCATATGATGCTAAAGGCGGTACTTATTCGTGATATTGAGCTTCCAGATAAAGTAAAGACTGCAATTGAGGATAAATTAGAGGCAGAACAATCTGCTTTAAAATATGAATATATCTTGGCACAGGAGCGTAAGGAAGCTGAACGTAAAATTATCGAAGCTGAAGCAAAGGCAGAATCGAACCGTATTTTGAATGCCAGTTTATCCAATAACATCTTGAGAGACAAAGGAATTGAAGCAACCTTAGAATTGGCAAAGTCTCCTAATTCAAAAGTCGTAGTGGTTGGTGGAGAAGGTGATGGTTTGCCTTTGATTTTGAATAATAACTAGGCTTATTGAGGCATTAGAAAATACTTGAACAATCAAATTGTAAATGTTAAATTTGCGGCTCGTTCAAAGGCGATAGGACAATGAAGTTCTATCGCCCTTGTTTTTTTGACAAATATGAGCCAGACGAAATTAGATAGAAGCATTGCCCCACCAATACAAAAAATTAAAGATGTTCACCTGCCTGAACTCACCCATTGTACCTTAGATAACGGCATAAAAGTACATCTGCTTGATCGAGGCACGCAAGAGATCATGAAATTGGATATAGTATTCCAAGCGGGACGTCCATTTGAACAAAAGCATTTGACGAGTCGAGCTACTGTTGGTTTGCTGAAAGAAGGTACGAAACATTACAGCTCTGCACAAATCGCAGAAATGATAGATTTTTATGGTGCGTCTCTGAATACACCATTTAATCTGGATACAGCTAGTGCACAACTTTACACGCTCAACAAGCATTTTGGGACTCTTTTACCCTTATTTACGGAAATAATTGCCAATCCTATTTTTCCCGAAAAAGAACTACAAAATTTTGTTCAACGCAGTCAACAGCGACTAAAAGTAGATTTGAGCAAAGCAGATGTAGTCGCCTATCGTCAGATTACAGAATACATTTTTGGAGAAGGCCATCCTTATGGCTACAATAGTAATTCACAGAGCTATGCTGCCTTGCAGCGGAAGGATTTGTTTGCTCATTTTGAAGAGAATTTTCACTGCCAAGACTGCGCACTTTTTGTAAGTGGAAAGTTGCCTAAGAATACCTTAACGATGCTTAACCAACAACTTGGCCAATTGCCCTTGAAATCTAAAAAAGCTAGTCCAAAACTCCCTGAGGTCGTTAACCAACCAAACAAAACTAAACTAGCGTTTGAAGGGGTACAGTCCGCTATCCGGGTAGGTAAACAAATGCCTAATCGAACACATCCAGACTATCCTGCACTCTTCGTCTTAAATGCAATTTTGGGCGGTTATTTTGGCTCACGTTTGATGGCGAATATCAGAGAGGATAAAGGCTATACTTACAACATTTATTCGACGCTAGAACCCATGTTGTACGATGGTTATTTCTACATTGGCACCGAGGTAGGCAATGAATTCGTTCCTGCTACTCTGAAAGAAATCTATTACGAATTGCAGGTTTTGCAAGAGGAGCTCATTTCCCCTGAAGAACTGGAAATGGTGAAGAATTACTTGATGGGGACACTTCTGATGAGTTTAGATGGAGCATTCAATTCGATGGAAGTTTGGAAAGCTCTCATCGTTGAAGGTCTGGACGAAACTTACTTCAATCATCTTCTTCAAGTTATTCAAGACATTACAGCAGAGGAACTTCGCGTGTTAGCTCAAAAATACTTTCAATTGGACAGCTTTTGGGAGGTCGTAGTTGGAGCAGTGTAGATAATTTTAGCAACTGAAAATTACTAATCGCTAAATAGGAATAGCCAATTGACTGCCAAATAGTTACAAAACACTATTCAGAAAATAATTACTACTTCAAATCCTTCCTTTTGCCATAAAATTTGTGTTTTTTTGCGGCAAATTTTGACGTTTTTATTAGAATATCATTATTTACTGTATTTTTCGGAGTCAAATTTGATATGTCTCCGAGAATGAGCCAAAAGAATTTACACATATTGCCGATTTAAGTTTGGAATACTTTCCAATGGTCTAGTTAAACAGAAATCTCACTGATCGACAATTTAAGGCAGTATAGACCTTTGATGCTTAATTACTTAGAATTCAGGGGCGATCTTAATTACTATTAATAACAGCTGAGTAAACAATTGAATGAGATTTTTTAGTCTTTTCACACAAGAACTTGCAATAGATTTAGGTACAGCAAATACCCTTATCATACAAGATGGAACCATCGTAGTGGATGAGCCTTCCATCGTTGCCATCAACCGAAAATCAAACCAAGTCATCGCGGTGGGAAATAAAGCGATGCAGATGCACGAAAAAACCCACGAAAATATCAAAACGGTTCGTCCTTTGAAGGATGGCGTAATTGCAGATTTTTATGCTGCGGAGCGCATGATTCAAGGCATGATACAAATGATTGGGCGCAAGAAGCGCGTTTTTTCTCACTTGAAAATGGTCATTTGCATTCCTTCTGGCATCACCGAAGTAGAAAAGAGAGCAGTCTTTGAGTCTGCTGATCATGTGGATTCTAAAGAAACCTATTTGATTCATGAGCCAATGGCAGCTGCTTTAGGAATTGGTCTAGATGTGGAAGAGCCAGTGGGTAACATGATTATTGATATTGGTGGAGGAACGACAGAGATTGCTGTTATTGCGCTTTCTGGTATCGTTTGCGATCAGTCCATCCGAATTGCAGGAGATGAATTCACTGCGGACATTATGGGCTATATGAGAAGAGAACACAATATTTTGATTGGTGAACGTACCGCTGAGCGCGTCAAAATCGAAGTAGGTTCTGCCTTACAAGATTTGGATACGCCACCAGAAGAATTGGCCGTAAATGGTCGGGATTTGATGACCGGAATTCCTAAACAAATTACGGTAAGCTATTCTGAAATTGCTGCTTGCTTAGATAAATCCATTTCCAAAGTAGAGGATGCCATCCTGAAAGCACTAGAGGTCACGCCTCCTGAATTGGCAGCGGATATTTACAAGACTGGTTTATATCTGACAGGAGGTGGCGCAATGTTGCGTGGTTTGGATAAACGAATCAGTGCAAGGACAAGACTACCCGTTCATATCGCTGATGATCCACTGAAAGCAGTTGTAAAAGGAACTGGCATTGCATTACAAGACACCGATCGCTATTCTTTCTTAATTAGGAGAGAAAGTGTATAGTGATATTGATTGATGTCAGAGCACGCAGAGATTTGAAATATCATTTTACTTCTACTTTGCTTTGCTCATTCCACAAATGGTATCAACTCTTTTAAAATTTTTGGCGAAGCCTTTTTTCATGAATACACTGTATCTCATCGTTCAAAAGTTCGGAGCTTTTTTACTCTTCTTCTTCTTGGAGATCATCTGTATTTATTTCATCGTCAGTTTTAATGAGCCACAACGACTGGTTTATCTAAGTTCCACCAATTATTTTTCAGGAAACTATCACAATCTGCGCAATAGCATTGAAGATTACTTCAATTTGGATAAAGTAGCTGATGATTTAGCGGAGGAAAATGCTCTTTTGAGAGATCAACTAGAGCAATACAAGAGTAGAATAACCGTGACACATGATACGCTTCGGCAAGATAGTCTGCGACAAGCCTATCATTACATTAGCGCGAGTGTCATCAAAAATTCCATCAACTTACCAAATAATATGATTACCATCAACAAAGGTTCAAAGGATGGAATCAAAAACCATATGGGTGTTATCACAGATAAAGGGGTGGTTGGCATCGTGAGAAAAACTGGAAAACGATATGCACTCGTGATGTCCGTACTGAATCGCGCAACGATTATTAATGCCAAAATCAAGGATAATGGCTATTTTGGTCCAATGGTTTGGGAAGAACAAGACTCGAAGACTGTTCGCCTGAAAGATATTCCTGTACACGCCGAAGTAGAAATTGGTGATACTGTACAGACGACTGGTTATTCTAGTATTTTTCCAACAGATATCAATATTGGCGTGGTAGATACCACTTGGAAAGCTGGTTCTAATTCTTACACTATTTTTGTTCGTTTATTTGAAGATTTGGCTAATCTACAATATGTTTATGTCGTCAATTATTTAGAGAAAGCAGAAATAGAAACATTAGAAAACGAGTTGCGGGATGAACAAAAATAGCATCATATTTACCAATGGCGTCCGCTTTTTGTTGCTTGTTTTTATTCAGGTGTTCATTTTGCGCCAAATGGTCATCGCAGAAGGCTTCTGGAACTATTTTAAGTTCTTCATTTATCCACTTTTCATCTTTTTGCTTCCTTTTAATTTTTCTAAATATTTAGTTATTGTACTTGGTTTTTTTACAGGACTCACTGTAGATATGTTCTACGACACACTAGGCGTTCATGCAGCAGCGGGTACCTTTACGGGCTATATGCGCTCCAGAGTACTCAAATGGTTGGAACCTAAAGGAGGCTACAATGTCAATTTCAGTCCCACGAAAAGTAGAATGGGTAACTCTTGGTTTTTTCCATATGTCAGCATTTTATTACTTTGTCACGTCTTCGCCTACTTTTGTGCCGAACAGTTCAACGTCGCTAAAATCCTAGACATCATTATTGGTACCGTCGCTAGTTTCGTTGCTTCCTTTAGTGCGATTATGGTGATTCAAGTCATTTTCAATCCGAAGCAATAATACTAATTCAGCTTATAGTCAACACCTAAGCGATCCAGTGCTTCCGCGAAATTCGTATTCGCATTCACACCGCGTTTTTTTGTCTTCAGTGCCAGTTTAATACGATTCGTACGATCTAGTAGCACAATGCGCAATTGATGATTACCTTTATGTTGGGTGCACAGCTCATCCACAGATTGTAGCATTTCTGACGTCAATTTTTCGATAGGAAAACGCAACGTTACTTCTTTAGTCATTTTCTCTGTGACTGCTTCTAAAGTATTGACTTCCTTAAGTTTAAACTGAAAGCCATCGCCACTCCACTGCGGCTCGAAATGTCCTTTCACAAACACACAAACACCTTCTTCCAAACGACCGCGATAATCCGCATAATCATCCCGGAACAGCGGAAACTCAAAGCTCGCATTGTAATCTTGAATCACAAATTTGCCCCAGCCCGTTCCTTTTTTGCTGATGCGATGTTCCGCTCTGGTCACCACACCTGCAAAGCGCACTTCTTTGGCTTTGTGATAATTTTCAATTTTATCCAAAGTACAATTGGTAAAGTTGTCCACTTCCACGCGATAATCATCTAGTGGATGTCCACTAATATAAATACCTGTTACTTCTTTTTCTTTCGTTAAGGCTTCAATCAAACTCCATTCTTTACCCCTTGGAAAACTCGGTTCAGGAATCATCGCATCCTCCGAGCCACCAAAGAGCGAAGTCGCTGCTTGTGCTTTTTGATTTTGGTAAGCGTTGCCATATTTGATTAAGTGCTCTAGGAAGGTCTCATATTTTTCGGAAGGCGTAAAATAGATAGCTCGATGCACATCATCAAAACAATCCAGTCCACCACCGAGTACCAAACTTTCCATGACGCGTTTGTTGATTGCACTCAAACTCAAACGACGCATCATATCAAACACATTCAAGAAAATGCCGCCATGTGCACGTTCCTCCAAAACGGCTTCCACTGGACCTTCGCCTACCCCTTTAAGTGCCGACAAACCAAAACGAACCGCACCTTCGTGATTCACTGAAAAATCAGAAACCGATTCGTTAATGTCTGGACCAAGCACGGTGAGTCCCATGCGTTTGCACTCCTTCAAAAAGAAAGTGACTTTGGAAATATCATTCTTATTATGCGTCAAAACCGAAGCCATGAATTCGGCTGGATAATGCGCCTTGAAAAAAGCGGTCTGGAACGCCACAAAAGCGTAGCAAGTAGAATGCGATTTGTTGAACGCATAAGAAGCAAAGGCTTCCCAATCCTTCCAAATTTTATCTAGTTTATCTTTGGGATGACCATTTTTTCCACCGCCTTCAATGAAGATGGGATAGAGCGCGTCGATGATTTTTTTCTTCTTCTTTCCCATACCTTTCCGAAGCATATCTGCTTGACCCTTGGTGAAGTCAGCGAGCTTTTGAGAAAGCAACATCACTTGTTCCTGATAAACTGTAATACCCTGTGTTTCAGATAGATACTCCTCCATCGCATCCAAATCATAGATCACTGGTTTGCGCCCGTGTTTACGATCAATAAACTCGGGAATATACTCTAACGGTCCTGGGCGATACAGCGCGTTCATAGCAATCAAATCCGCAAAATCGGTCGGTTTCAATTCCTTCATATACTTCTGCATTCCAGCACTCTCGTACTGAAAAATGCCAATTGTTTCGCCGCGTTGGAAGAGTTCGTAGGTTTTTTCATCATCCAAAGGCAATTCTTCGGGATCAATTTCTACACCATGCCGCTCTTTCACCATTCGGACAGCGTCTTTGATGATGGACAGTGTTTTCAATCCCAAGAAATCCATCTTCAACAAACCTGCATCTTCCGCCACACTGTTGTCAAACTGCGTGACGAGCATATCTGCCCCCTTATCCGTTTTAACGGGAACGTATTGTGTAATATCGCCTGGTGTAATGACCACACCACAAGCATGGATACCTGTGTTTCGGATATTTCCTTCTAGTTTTTTGGCAGTTTGTATCATCTGCCCAATCTCATCCTCTCCTTCTGCCAATTTTCGGAATTGATAGGCTTTTTCCACATCATCCGAATTCATTTTACCTTTCAGCTTCGGGTCAATATCTCCATCCGCCAATACTTTTCCTAGACTCGCTGACAAATGAACGGGAAAGGTTTTCGCCACTTTATCTACTTCAGGCAATGGAATATTCATCACACGACCGACATCGCGTAAGGAAGATTTGGCAGCCATCGTACCATAAGTCACAATCTGCGCAACTTGGTTTTGACCATATTTTTCGATTACATAGTCAATCACTTTCTGTCGTCCAATATCATCAAAATCAATATCAATATCGGGCATCGAAATCCGCTCTGGATTCAAGAATCGCTCGAAAAGTAGATCGTATTTAATTGGGTCAATATTCGTAATTCCGATGCAGTAAGAAACCGCCGAACCTGCTGCAGAACCTCGTCCTGGGCCTACGGAAACGCCGATTTCACGAGCTGTAGTCGTGAAGTCTTGAACAATCAAGAAGTAGCCTGGATAGCCCGTTTTTTCAATGACGGACAATTCAAAATCAAGTCGCTCCTTAATTTTTGGCGTAATGGTTCCATAGCGTTTTTTCGCGCCTTCATAGGTCAGTTGTCGGAGATAATCAATTTGAGTCTCGACTCCTTCTGGTAAAGGAAATGCGGGCAAAAGAACGTCGCGCGCGAGTTTTAGGTTATCAATTTTATCATAAATTTCCAGCGTATTATCCAAACTTTCGGGTACGTCACCAAAAAGTTGAGCCATTTCTGATTTGGTCTTGAAATAGAAATCGGAGCTTGGAAATTTGAAGCGATCTTCTTGCTCCACAATACTGTTCGTATTGATGCAAAGCAGCATATCATGTGGCAAATAATCTTCTTCTTCTACGTAGTGTGAATCATTGGTGGCAATGATTTTGATGTTATGTTTACGCGCTAATCGAATCAATTCTTGATTAACATCTTCTTGGCTAACTCCAAGATTATCAATATTCTCTAGACCTCGATGCCGCTGCAACTCAATGTAGTAGTCTTCTCCAAAAATATTCAACCACCACTTGAGTAATTCTTCTGCTTTTTCGGGTTTCCCATGTAAGATGGCTTGTGGAATTTCTGCACCAATACAGCAACTGGTTGCTACTAATCCTTCGGAATATTTCTCTAATATTTCTTTATCAATCCTAGGAAATTTGGTGTACAAACCTTCCATAAATCCAAGCGAACACAACTTAGAAAGATTTTCGTAGCCTTTTTGATTTTTTGCCAACAACAACTGATGAAAGCGCTTATCTTTTTCGCCTCTTGCTCGACTGAAGGACTTCCTATGCCGATCTTCTACTAAATAGAATTCACAACCAACGATAGGCTTAATGTCTCTTCGTTCCGCTTCCGCTACAAACTTGAACGCACCGAACATATTCCCGTGGTCGGTCAGAGCAACACCTTTTTGTCCGTCTGCCACTGCTTTGTCCATCATCAAACCAATGTTAGCGGCACCATCGAGCAAAGAGTATTGAGTATGGCAATGCAAATGCAAAAAATCAGGCATGTAAGGAATAATGAATTATGAATAATAGATTGTAATCCTAAATTTAAGAAAAACGCTTTAGATATAGGTGTGGTTGAAGCAAAAGATTTCCACATTTTTGGGTGTAAAGAACCGTATGGAAATAGGTTATTTTTATAATCTATGTAAGCCCATTGAAAGACAGGGATTTACAGGAATCTCGCCCAGGATCATGCCTATCAATTATTTTTTTGAGGAAGTTGATAACTCACCCCAACACTAGGCGATACTCCTAAGATTTGATGGTAAGAAGCGGATATATCTACAGCTAAACGCTCATTGAATAGAACACCGATGCCCAAGCTGGCGAGCGTGGGTTGGGTCGCAATGCCTGTTCGCAAAAAGAAGGTCTCTGAAAACTGGTATTCCGCACCTGCTTTAAAACGCACTGGATAATCAATATCTTTTTCTACTTCAACGATTAGAAATACTTTATCGGAAGGTGTATACGCCAACCCAGCTTTATAAATAGTTGGTAAAGGAACTTCTTCCACCAAATCGATTTGTGCAGGACTGTATAAATGAAATCCAAATTGTAAATCTTGGAGTAGTTGCGCTTGCAATCCTGCTTCGAAGGTAAAGACACCCACATTTCCATAAAGTGGAATATTGGTACTTAAATAATCAAACTGAACACCAATAGAAAGTCCTTTTAACAACTGCCGAGCGTAAGCCAATCCTATCTTTTGCTCTTGATAATTTTCGATTCCAAAACTATTAATAGTAATCGCAAAAGTACCGAAACTAACTGGTGCAGCTGCTGCTCCAGAAATACTATTAATTGGACTATTTAGAAACCGTCGCTCTGCAAAAACATTCCCTGCAAATCCTTCCAAATTAGCTAGCCCTGCTTGGTTGACAAAAGCACTGTTAATATCCGTAAAAAGTATACCTGTACTGCCCATCGCTGCACCTCTTGCCCCTGCTAAGGAAGATTGATTGTTCTGTGCAAAAAGACAAAGAACGGAAAAAAGAAGGAAGAACGTAATGATCGTTTTCATGAAGACAAGGTAAATTTTTGTAAAGGAGAGCACAAAAAGACGGAGTGTTTTTTTTGGAAGATGGCGAACATAAAAAAAGGGTGACAGCAAGCCCGAAAGCCCGCTGCACCCTGTATAACCCCAAAAAACCAAACTCTTGTAGTTCAAAATGGGAATGCAAATATAGGTTGTTTTTTATAAAATCAAAATCTGTAAAGGTTTTTTTAAAAAAATTTCCAAAAAAAGGGACTCGCCGTATTTGCTAATTTAAGGGAAAACCTAAGCCTTACGCTGCTCGCTCCTGATCATCCAAGCGATCTAAAGGCGTTTCTATCTCTTCTTGTTCTGCTGCTAATTCCGCTTCGGACGCAGCAGGCTTTATATTTTCTTCTTCGCTTTTTTGGCTAAAGAAACTGCGCTGAAACAGAATAATGTTGAGTACTCCAACAGTGATTGCAGAATCTGCTAAGTTAAAAATCGGTCTGAAGAATTGAAGTGGCTTACCTCCAAAATATGGAAACCATTCAGGATATCTAGTATCAATCATTGGAAAGTAAAGCATATCCACTACACTGCCCATCAGAAAAGGTGCATAGCCTTCAAAGTTCAGCTGTGCTTGCCCACGATAGGATACCCAATTTTTTAAGTCTGCATTGTAAGTCATTCCTTTGTCGAACAAGAAACCGTAGAATGCACTATCCAAAATATTACCAAGTGCGCCCGCTAAAATCAGAGCAAAACTCAATAACAGTCCTCGATTGGCCTTAGCCTTTATTAATACTGTTAAGTAATAAGCTAACACCCCAACTGCCACAATTCGAAAGAGACTCAAAACTAATTTTCCGTTTTGACCACCGAGTTCGATTCCAAAAGCCATTCCTGGATTTTCTACAAAGCGAATTTGCGCCCAATTCCCAAGCAAATTAAAAGAATCGCCATAATCCATAGTAGTCTTCACCCAAATTTTAAGGGCTTGATCTAGGAATAAGACTAAAAAAACAATGAGTATGACTAAAGTTGAGCGTTTCAACAGCAATTTGAGTTTAGAATGAAACAAAAAACCTCTCTCTACTAATCCGCAACATCTTTTGCAAAAGAAGGTTGACTTCCAATTGGATGCAAAGAAACTAAAATAAGTTGCGAAAGTAGAGATAAATTAACGGTCTTACGGGGGCATTTGTTAGAAAAAGAAGAAAATTTAGCTTTTTGCAAGTAGTAGCCTCCTGTAGTGGATCAAATTGAAACAGAACTTTTGTAAAAGAAGCAACGTTGCTTGAGTATCATTCAATTCCTATTACTACCCACAAAATATGTCTTTCAACAATATCTTTTTTCTACTGCCTTTCGCTTTGTTCTCTTGTGGTACGGCAAGCGAAACCTATCAACATAGTCTCTCTAATTTTCCTTATGATCTGAGTAGTCCAACTTTGGAAGTAAAGCTGGATAAAGACTTGACAGAAACTTCTGCTTTGAGTCTTTCCAAAGATTCCACCCTTCTTCTAACGCTCAATGACGAAGAAGGAAACATTTTTTATATCAGAAAAGAAGATGGTGAAATTGTTGAAAAAGTAGATTTTGGTAAGAAAGGAGATTACGAAGGGATTGAGTTAGTGAATGGCTTAATTTACATCATTGAAAGCAAGGGAGATATTCACGAAATCGGAGTAGAAGACGATGAAAAAGTGAGCGATAACCAATACAAAACTTTCTTAAAGCCAGAGGACGATATTGAAGGTTTGGGCTACGATACAGATAATAATCAGCTGCTCCTAGCTTGTAAAAGTTGCCGAAAACGCTTCGATGACCAACGCGTCATATTTGGTTTTGATTTGAACAAAAAAGAACTGAAAGAAGAACCTGTTAGAAGAATTTATAAAGATTCTTTGCAGCGATTCATAACCGAGCAGGCAAACGTTAACTTTATGATTCGTAAGGCTTTAGCTAAATCATTCGCGCCTTCTGCCATTGCTATCCATCCAACTACTAAGGATTGGTACATCCTATCTTCCGTTGGAAAATTATTGGTGGTGTTGGATGCTGAAGGAAGCATTCAACACGTGGAGAAATTCAGTGCGAAATTGATGAAGCAGCCCGAAGGATTATGCTTCGATCATGATGGAACGCTTTATCTTACCTCGGAGGGCGATGGCGGAAGAGCACGTTTGTTAAAGTTTTTGTATCAACCAATTTGATCTCTAATTCCCGATCTTCACCTCATATTTTTTCTTCGTCTTACCAAATCCACCATTTTCTCCTTGACCGACTACTCGGATAATGAACTGACTGAGGTCGTCAGACTGATAAAAGGTAAAATTGGCTTTACCATTGGCATCTGTGACAATATTCGCATTCCAGTAAAGCTGTGGGCGAAAAAAGGGTTGACTACTGGGAATGTCATTGGCTTGAAAAGTGGGAAAAGCCGCTTTAGATTGCACACCGCTAATAGTAAAAATATCTTCCGCGTCTTTCTCTGCCATTGGTACGTCCTTTAAGTTTGTTGTCATTTTCACAACACCACTTCTACCAATAGCACTAAATTTTTCGCGCAAATTTTCGGATTTATACATCAACTCCACTCTCTCGATGTAGTCCATATCCATTCTGGCAACAAAATCTGCATCGCGCGTCAATTTACCGTCAATGATGAACAGTGGGTCACCCGAAAGTTGTGTGTTTGCAGAAGCTCGTCCTGTCGGATTGTAGAGCGTCGCTTTGTACGTACTATCTGGCTGCAAAAAGAATTTCAGAGGTGTAATTAACTCTCCAAAGAAACTATACATGAAATCAAACGATTCGTATTCATCAATGACATAAGTAAAGCCTGGATTGAGATCTTGCACATCCAGTTTTACTTTCTCGGGCTCAATCTGATTTTCTAGGGACTTGTAAATCTGAAAAATTTTCTTGCGCTGACGACTTAATGCCATGTAATCTTTCACCGCTTCAGTGTAGGTTAGGGGTCGTTCAATAGGCAACATTTTTCGCTCATCCATTTGAATACCTACTTCCATATGTTCAAACTGATAACCAACGAATTGTATCGGGCGTTTACCACTGAAAATAGGTGGTGTAAAAGCAAAACGACCTTTATTATCCGCTGAACTGTAGAAAATTCTATCTTCTAAACTAGAATACATTCCTAGCACCGAGGCTCGCATGGCTTCGCTATTTTCGTCTATCAATGTTCCTTCTACTGTAATTTCATTACCAATATCCGTCGTCACTGCTCCTTTCACCAATAAGTTTTGGGTAATCAAATTTGCGTCACTTACCGAAACCGATAAGTTCGCATTTTTAACCGCTTTTCCATTTTGATCTTTCACCATTAAAGTTGCCTGCACCTGATCTCTTGGCGCGTAAGTTGCTTTGTTTAGTTGCACTTCAATGCTCAAATCGTTTAGCTGACCGCTGGTACTGGGGTCAGTGGGTAAGGTCGCAGCAACTTGAATATCTTGCATAGGCGATAGGTCGTTGTAAACTGGGAAGGTCACACTGCTCAACAAAGCCTTGGAATCTCCTGTCGGCAAGATCGAAATGCGATACCAGCCTGCTTCGATATTGAATGGAATTTTGTAGTAGCCTTCCACGAAACTATTGCCCTCACTTTGTAAGAAATATTGCTCAATGATGTCACCTGTTTTATCAGAAACAAGTACTTCTACAATCTTCTTTTGCCCTTTTAATTCACTTGGTAAGTAAAATTTGTACCAAACGACTTCACCAGTAACGTAGAAAGACTTATCTAAGTGCAATAAGGTATTGCCGCTTTGCGCAATGCTATTTGCTAAAAAGCCGACTAGCACAATGGAAAGTATGAAATATTGCTTCATGTGAAGTAGTGTAATTTTTTTGTTCAATTTTTTATCGTTCAAATATTCTCAAAATCACTGAAATTTTATCCTTACAGCAATAAGTACTCGGACACAATTAAAGTAATATTTTATGACCGCATTTTTTCGGTTCTGGCTACCCATCCGCTGTTGCGGTTCTTTCACTTAAAAGTCCACTGGACTTTCACCCTTCGGACTCGTTCATTCATGCTAGCGGTTCATTTCGTTAAAAAGATACTTAATCTTTTTTGCAGGCACCACTACATGAATGTTATTTTTTGCAGCAATAACCCGTTATTCCTGTAAAAAATGCCTTGTCTAAATGCAAAAATCTGCTTGGTCAAAAATGCCATTTATTTATGTCCGAGTACTTATTTAAGCTATTTTTCCCAAAAATCAGGTTTTGCCAATTGACTTCCCTCTGCTCCTAAACAGTCGCAGCAAGTAATCACTGGGCAAGGATCACCCATTACGGGCGCTCTTGGACATTCTCTTGCTGGAAAATTTAGTTCTTCTGGGCTGATGTATAATCGCAAGGTATCCTGCTCGAAAGCGGCAAAATAGCCAAATACACTGATGTCATTAGGGTCTTCAACATTTTCAAAATTACTTTCAATGCGTCCTGCTGGGGGCTCAAATAAGTTGCCAGTACGTTCCACAACTTGCTTAGTTTGTTGCCAATGATCGAATGCTCCTTTGGTCAAAGAGCGTTGATAAACCGTATAATAGTACCCTTGCGCAAACTCAAAATTGATGGGTACTTTAGAAAGTGGAAAATCCATAGCAGTCTCCTCTATTTGAGTCCCATCTAACACATGAATGTTATCAAAATCTAACTGCTGTGTGATGTAGCACGTTTTGGGAACGAAATCGAAGATAAGAGCAGAATCCGTGATCTCGTAAGTGCGTTTTGGTATCCATTGTAAGCGCGCATTCCTTTCCTTACCTTTCAATTCGACAGGTGCATCAATCAAAAATTGGAGTCTAGGAATTTCTTCTGGTTCGTTATTTTCATTCAAGACGACTACAGAAGTACGCTCAGTTTTCAATTGCCCCGTTTCAGGCGTTGGAAGAATTTCTTCTAAGGCAGATTCATATACTCGACCATCAAACATACTCACGCGTATCTTGTATTTTCCCCCAGTTTCTATTTGAATTGGATCAACTAATGGATTAAATGTATACTCATGCAAACCATCTGCTTTCGATTTAATATCTAGCTGATTACCAGCTTCGTCTATCAAAACAACTGAACGTGCATTGATCGGAGAAAGCGTACTTAATTCAAAATTAAAAATACGATTGATGCGCACCACCAATGTAGAGGGTTCTCCCTTTATCAATTCTCCTCGCAAGACGAGTCCTTCATCTAAACCTGCTTGTAATTCTAAATCAATTTTGTCTAAACAAGCAGTTAAAAAACAACCAACGGCTAACACTAATGCCAATAACTTTAGATATGATTTCTTATTCATTAATCTGTATTTCATTTTCCCCAAAAATCAGGGATTTCTAATTTACTAAATCCCTCCAATAAACAATCGCAGCATGGATTGGGAGGGGAACATCCAAAACGTATAGGGCAAAGCTTTAAAGGATTACCGACTTCTTCTGGTGTGACACATAATCGCAACGTATCTTCATAGAAAGCCGTGAAATAGCCAAATACATTTCCATCTTCTTCATCTTTGGTGTTTTTGAAATTAGTTACGATTCTACCAACGGGTGCTTCAAATTGATTTCCAGTTCGTTCAATCACTTGTTTGGTCTGCTGCCAATATTGAAAAGCCTTTTCATTCAAGGTTCTTTGATAGAGCGTATAATAATAGCCTTCGGCAAATTCATAGTTGAGTTGCACTTTGGACAAAGGGTGATCTTCCAGTCGATCTATATTGAATCGAACTCCTTCAAATAATTCAATGTCCGTTATCTTTATGGGCGCAGTGACGTAACAGGTTTTAGAAATAAAATCTGGCTGAAAAAGAGAATCTGAAAACGCATAAGTCCGCTCTGGAAACCATACTATTCGGGCATTTTCTTCGCGACCATTCAACTCTATTAAACTGTTCAATTTAAATTGAATAGCAGGTAAATCTTCTATTTCATTTTCTTCATCAATAACTTCAAAGGTAGAAAAATCATAGCCTAATTTTCCTTTTTCTACAGGCGGCATCAATTCTTCGAAGGTAGATTCATAAACACGATCTTTTTTATCCGTCACTCGAATTTTATACCGCTGCCCAAATTCTATTTTTATTGCTTCGCTTCCTTTGAAGCTGTAAGTATTTACTCCATTTCCTACAATTGGAATTTCTAACTCATTACCAGTTTCGTCTACCAAAAAGACAGATTTTGCACTGGTTGGAGTAAGTGTCTCTAAATCAAAATTGAAAATACTACTGACATTAATTCTGATAAGAGAAGGATCGCTTTTTCGCAACTCTCCGTTGATGACGATTCCTTCTTCCAGACCATTCGGCACTTTCAATTCAATTTGGTCTAGACAAGAACAAGAAAGCAATCCAATGATTAAAAAAGTCAGGAGTTTCATGGTTTTAGTTTTTTTATTTTATCCAAAACTTGGGCTGCCTAGTTATTTTGTTTCTTGTGGCTTGATGCGTTTAGTTGTTTGATTCAATTCTATAATATTTGAGCGTATGGCATCTTGGTCACAGACTAAGACGATCTTGATAGTCTAACAGCGAAACGGTCTGACGTCTCGCAGCAAAGCGGTCTCCTAAAGTACTTCCAAATTAAAAGTAATCGAAGGAAAAGCCGTTCCTAAAATAGCTAACTTATTGGCTTGTACTCTCTGGAATGCGCCTTGCGTATAGTAAACTGAAAAGGCATTTCTGCGCGCATAAACATTGTAGATAGAGAGTGTCCAACTGGTGCGGAAACGCTGATCTTTTTTGTAGCCTTGCCCAATGGTGTAGGCCAAATCCAAGCGATGATAATCTGGAATACGCAATTGATTACGCAGGGAATAAATAGGAACGACTAAGCCATTTTCTAGCTTCGTATTTCCGACAGGTGGAGTAGTCGGTCTTCCTGTTCCATAAATAAAGTTGATGGTCAATGTATTTCGGCGATTTGGTTGGTAGTTGAATAAAATGGATAAATCATGTGGTTTATCGAAGTTACTTCTGTACCAATTTCCTCGATTGATGCCTTCTACTTGTCGCTCCGCACGCGTCAGGGCATAGCTGATAAAACCATTAATTGGTCCTTTGTTCTTCTTGATGCTCAACTCCATCCCGTATGAGCGACCAATGCCTGATAGCAATTCTGTTTCCAATTGCTCATTGGCTGCCAAGATAGCAAAGTCTTTATAATCGAAAAGTGCATCTATCAATCTTCCGTAAGTTTCTACGGAGGCTTCCCACATATTATCATTAAAATTGCGGAAGTAACCTACCGAGAAATTATGCGAGCGCGTTGGCTCAACGTATTGTGTGCTCAATTGCCACTGGCTGGTTGGCGTAGGAGAATCGGAGTTGAAAATTTGATTGATGAATTGTGCAGTGCGACTGTATCCACCTTTGATGGAAGAAGTTTCATTGAGTTTGTAGCGCAAGGAAATTCGAGGCTCGAAACTACTATAAGTTTCGATGGCTTTTCCTTTTCCAATTAAAGTGCTACCTGTAGTTTCAGAAAGACTTGGACGTTCTTCATTTTCGTAATTGTAAATGGTTTTTGGACCTAAAAACTGGTAGAGCGCGAAACGCAAACCGCCCGAAACCAATAAACGCGGCGAAACCGTCCATTCTGCACTCGCAAAAGCCGCAGATTCCAAACCTTGCTCCTGTTCTAGTTCTTTAACCGTGATAGCAGATTGCTCCCCAAAAGGCATTCGTAAGCCTGGATCAACTTGATAATAAATCGCAGAAAGTCCTGCGTCCAACTGAAAATCGTTGCTCGGTGTGAAGGTAATTTGTTCCTTGGCTTTCAAGTAGGAAACCCTATTGTCTAAGCGCGCCGCATCTACACCTTGCAAATCAAATTGCGCACTTTTGTATTCACTTGCCACTAAGGATAAATTGGACAATACATTATCTGAAAAGATTTTACGATAGCCAATTTGACCCATCGTCGTGCTGTATTCAAAGCCAAATTCTTCATTGTACGTAAATTCATCACTAGAAGCGTAACCCGAAGCAACGATGGTATTTTTATCATTCAAACGGAACGTCAAACGTGCATTGGCATCATAGAAAAAAGCAGAACTTCGTTGTACTTCCAATACATTAATTCGACTTAGAATCCAATCGGAATAAGACGAACGAAAACCCGCAATAAAAGACGCTTTTTCTTTTACGATTGGTCCTTCTAAACTGATCTTACTCGTTACTGGTCCAATACCTGCTTTCAATCGAAAGCGATCAAAATCACCATCTTTCATGCGTACATCCATCACAGAAGCCAAGCGTCCACCGTATTTTGCTGGAATATTTCCTTTGTACAAGTCGACGGAACTCACCAAATCTGCGTTGAATGTACTGAAGAAACCTAACGCATGAGAAGAGTTCAACAAGAAGCCTTCGTCTTGTAAGATCAAGTTTTGATCAACTTCTCCACCACGCACATTGAAACCAACAGCACCTTCTCCAATGGAACTCACCCCAGGTTGCAACAGTAAACTTTTCACCACGTCTGCTTCTCCCAGAAAGGCAGGTAATTTCTTGATATTTTTCACATCCAAAGTTGTCAAACCAACTTGTGCATTTTCTACATTAGCATCCTGTCTTCTTGCACTCACAGTCACCTCGCCTAATTGCACTGCTTCCTTCTGCAACTTGATTTTGATTTCACCATCGCTATATACTTGCACCACTTGTACTTGATCTTCATAACCAATGTAGCGAATTACCAATTCATGCTCTCCTACAGGCAACTCCGATTCAAAACTTCCGTCTACCTCGGTTACTGTACCTTGATCCAGATTCGTCCACATCAGCGTTGCTCCAATGATAGGGTCACGTGTTTGTTCATCTCTCACAATACCTGTCACCTTCGTTTTTCCATTTGCCGCCAGCTGATCTATACTACCAACAACTATTGGTTTCACTTTAGGTTTTTCATCATTCCCCGTCAAGGATTTTTCTAATCCTTGATAGTAATCAGATGAATAAACTTCCTGCAATATACGGTCGGGCGCAATAATGATCGCATAATCGCGATAGGTCATATAATTGAGTAAAGTTCCGTCAAACAAAGCTTTCATTACTTCTTCGATTGAGGCATCTTGAAAAGAAAGCGTCAAAGCGCGCGTCGGTAATTCAGATTCTTTGTAGAAAAATTGTATAGGAAATTGGCGATCAAGTTGTTGTAAAATGACGCGAGCAGGTTTTTGTTGAAAACTAGCAGTCACTCTTACATCGCCAAAGGTTTGTGCAAAGGAGCAAATCGCAAATACCATGCACGCAGCAAGCAGTATCGCGTGCTTGTAGAGCGGGTGATTCATAACTAATTCAGGTTTGAGAGCGCATTTAGTCACGCATTTACAATACGAATACGTATTGTAAGTACACATTACTTCCAATAGGTTGCCTCATATCAGAGCATAATTACGAACTCTTATGTGCAATAGGTGAAGAAATGTATGTTTCTATATGGTAAAAATTACGCTTTTTCAAAATATTGGGCAAAGATAGCAATTCTCGAATTAGTAACGTATGAAGTGGAATTTCGCTGTTCATCTGCTTCGTTCAACTGCTCTTTTTGATGAATTGGGAATCGCTCGTTGAGCTGTGGTATCTAAATTTTGAGCAATTTTCTTCACACTTTGATAAAAATTCACAAAAAATAGAACTTTCGTACAAAGTTAAGAGCAATTTGGCAAATCCGTCCTGATTCCAAATTAGCCGCTTGAAAAAATTCCTAACAAGCCATTTACATTTTGCGTAAAACGCCCTCCATAGATAAAGATTTGTTAACATATGTAAGCGGTATTTGTCGCATAGTGTTAAATAAATTCAAAATAAAAATTACCCCTTGTCTGGTATTGGAAATACCTATTCCTTTGCACTCACATCAAAAAAAATGATGAATGCCCTTATTTAAAATGGGGTGCATGATCTTACTCTCAGTGCTAGTTTGTTTTGCTTGTAACCACAAAGAAATCACCATCGCAGAGCGAGATTTTGTACCATTATCGAACACACAACTACCTTTGGAGTCGTCCCATAGCCAGATCAGCAGAAATGGCAAATTGAACGCTTCCAGCCAACTATCAAGTGTCTATACTTCCACTTCTTTAGATACTTTCTCTTTTCCAATTATAGATGAGTCTATGTTGATTGCCTTACGTCGTCAAAGAGTACTACTGGACGTGAGTCGAAAGCGTTACAACTATCACGTTGGGAATTTGAATATTAGTCGAAGACAACTTAATGAAACGATTGATATTTTGGAACGTTGGCAACACTTGATCCCAATTGGAATCGAAGAGGAATTGGAAGCCCATCAACTGAGAGGAGATGATCGCAAAGGGAATGTGAAGTTTACAGCTTATTTCTCGCCTATCATTAAAGTGAGTAAACGAAAAAGTTCCAGGTACAAATATCCTATTCTATCACAACCTAAGGGATTTGAAGGAAATTTGCCAAGCCGCAGCGAAATCGAAAAAGGTGCACTAGACACTGTAACTTATCCTTTAGCATATGCCACCAGCAAAGCAGACATTTACTATATGCAGTTGCAGGGTTCTGGCTACGTAGAATATCCGAATGGTAAGCGCGAATTACTTTCTTATGATGGTGAAAATAATCATCCTTATCGAAGCATTGAGACCTATCTAATTCGCCATAAAGCAGATTTCGGTATCCGAAATGCCTCAATGGAAGGTATTAAGAAATTTATTTCCCAGTATCCAAATTTAGCAGATACAATTCTTAATCAAAATCCGTCCTTCACCTTTTTTAGGAGAGGGAAAAAACTCCCAACGGGTGCAGGTCTTGTTCCACTTTCTGAAGATATTTCTATTGCAGTGGATAAGCGATATATTCCTCTAGGAAGTTGCTTATTGGCGGCAGTTCCAGTGGTCAATGAGCAAGGTGTGGTTACACATCATGAGTACAAAATATTAGTAGCGCAAGATGTGGGCGGAGCAATCAAGGGAACTGGTCATGTTGATCTTTACTTTGGAGCAGGAAAAGAGGCACAAGCGCGCGCGAATAGTTTCAATCACTACGGTCGTTTATGGCTGTTGCTGCCAAAGAAAGAAAACAGCAAGCAAGACTATGCAGCTCGCGTAGTTCTGGCGAATTATCCTTCTGCTTTATAATTATTATCGTTTGATTGAAAAGATTAGTCTGAGTTCAATAAGAAATACACTCTCTAGTTTTTCGTTTTCGCCGTTCTTTATTGGCTCGTTTTTCAAGAAATATTGCGCAAATGCTCGTTAGGAAACAAGCAAGATAGTCGTGTGAAGTTAGGAAACTTCACAAATCAAGGGTCATTTTTTTAGGTCTTAAGAACTCTTTCTAAGTAGCTTTCGTTTTGATATTTTTGTACATCAAAATACATTCAATATGACACTTGATCTCTACCAAGTAGATGCCTTCACCAATCAACTTTTTAAAGGAAATCCTGCTGCCGTAGTGCCACTCGAATCGTGGTTGCCTGATGAGACGATGCAAGCCATTGCAGCAGAGAATAATCTAGCGGAAACCGCATTTATCATTCCCAAAGGAGCAGATTTTGAGCTGCGTTGGTTTACACCTGCCATTGAAGTTCGACTTTGTGGTCACGCAACTTTAGCAACGGCTTTTGTACTATTCGAGCATTTAAATTATCAAGGAGAACAGATTCGTTTTCATACTGAAAGTGGCATCTTAACGGTAGAAAAAGAAGACGATTTTTTAGTAATGAATTTCCCTGCTGATGAATTGGAAGAAGTGGAGGTTCTGAAAGTTGCACAAGATGGTTTAGGTGCGAAGATTGAAGCATTTTATAAAGGAAAGGATGACTACTTGGCTGTATTAGAGTCGCAGAAGACATTAGAACAACTCTCTCCTGATTTTAGAAGGCTCGCGCAATTAAAATCCAGAGGCATCATTGTTACGGCACGAGGCAATGAATTTGACTTCGTTTCTCGCGGTTTCTTTCCACAAGCAGGTATAGATGAAGATCCTGTGACGGGTTCTGCTCATACGACTTTGACGCCATATTGGGCAAAAACTTTAGGAAAACAAACACTCACTGCCAGACAGCTTTCCGAACGAACGGGTGATTTGATTTGTACTTTGCAAGAGGATCGTGTTTTGTTGAAAGGGCAAGCAGTACTTTATTTGATTGGGAAAGTTCGAATTGCTTGATTTTAGTTTAATGGTCTTCCTAGACTCAAGATACTTTGCAAAACTTGTTAAAGTCTTCTAGTTTTGTTTTAACTAAACCATTTTGTTATGTCCAGATCAATTCTAATCTTTTCATTTCTTGTTTCTACTCTCTGTATTGCTTGCCAAGAAGAAGAGCAAAGCACTGAATCAGAAAACAAAATATCGAATCAAGAGAACGAACAACTTTTCATAGCTACTCTAGAGAAACATTTAGCTGCAGTCAGCAATCGAGATTTAGAAACATTAGCGAATACGCTATCACCAACTGGAGAAATGTATCTCATTTTACCCCAAACCGAAACGATGACAACTACAGAAGACTTTTTGGATTACCACGTCACTTGGTTTCGGGATACAGCCTGGACTTTTGAGACAGAAATACTAAAAACAGCCATTGATGATAATCTAGGTATGGCAATTGTGGATGTAACGTATAGCGAACTCGAAAGAAATGGCGAGCCTTACTTCAATCATATGCAAGTTAGCTACACACTTCGTAAAGAAGGTAGTGAGTGGTATGTCTATAAAGATCATGCTAGTTCGATTGAGCGGACAGGAGACAGATGACTTAGCCCAAAACACCATTGACGATAATTTGTTACGAAAATAGTTAATTTAACTAACTATTTTTGCTATAAAATACGCGCCCTATGCAGCAGCCTAACTTCTCAAAAATAAAACTCACTCGCCCAAGTACATCTATATCTGAAAACAATATTTGGGAAACGCCAGAACATATTGCTGTTTCCAATATCATCGAAAAAGAAGCTATCGCGGATGTCGAGCATTTAGATTATGTCGCGGGCTTACCTCCTTTTCTACGCGGACCTTACAGCACCATGTACGTCGGCAGACCTTGGACAATTCGCCAATATGCAGGTTTCTCGACAGCAGAAGAAAGTAATGCTTTTTATCGTCGAAATTTAGCACAAGGGCAAAAAGGATTGTCGGTTGCGTTCGATCTAGCGACCCATCGCGGCTACGATTCCGATCATGAGCGCGTGAGTGGCGATGTCGGAATGGCAGGTGTAGCAATAGATTCTGTGGAAGATATGAAAATTCTCTTTGACCAGATTCCATTGGATAAAATGTCGGTTTCGATGACCATGAATGGCGCGGTCATTCCTGTGATGGCATTTTACATCGTAGCAGCGGAAGAGCAGGGCGTGGAACAAGCAAAACTGAGCGGAACGATTCAAAACGACATCCTCAAAGAATTTATGGTGCGCAACACCTACATCTATCCACCCAAACATTCGATGCGCATCATTGCTGATATATTTGAATACACTTCCCAAAATATGCCAAAATTCAACTCCATTAGCATCAGTGGTTATCATATGCACGAAGCAGGTGCACCTGCGGATGTGGAATTGGCATACACTTTATCGGATGGTTTAGAATATATTCGAGCGGGCTTGAAAGCAGGTCTGAAAATAGATGATTTTGCGCCTCGTTTGTCTTTCTTTTGGGGCATTGGAATGAATCATTTTATGGAAATCGCGAAGATGCGCGCGGCACGTTTGCTTTGGGCAAAAATCGTAAAGCAGTTCGATCCTAGCAATCCAAAATCTATGGCTTTGCGAACACACTGCCAAACTTCGGGTTGGAGTTTGACGGCGCAAGATCCTTTCAATAATATCGCGCGAACCGCCATTGAAGCAAGCGCATCAGTGCTAGGTGGCACACAATCTTTGCACACTAATTCCCTAGACGAAGCGATTGCGCTACCGACAGATTTTTCCGCCAAAATTGCGCGCGATACGCAAAAATACCTCCAAGAAAAAACGGACATCACTAAAGTGGTTGATCCTTGGGCAGGTTCGTACTATGTGGAATATCTAACCGATCAATTGGTGCAACGTGCGTGGAAATTGATGAAAGAAGTGGAAGAGTTAGGTGGTATGGCGAAGGCGATTGAAAATGGTTTGCCCAAGCTAAAAATTGAAGAAGCTGCAGCGCGCAAACAAGCACGAATTGATAGCGGAAGAGATCAAATCGTAGGTGTGAATGTCTTTCAGTTGGAAGAGGAAGAAGATATTGATGTGCTGGAAGTGGACAATACGGTGGTGCGCGCGGCGCAAGTCAAACGCATCAATGAAATCAAGGAGAATCGGGACGATACTGCTGTAAAAGCCGTTTTAGAGGCTATTGAAAATTGTGCAAAAACGGGCGAGGGTAATCTGTTAGCTTTAGCGATAGAAGCAGCAAGAGCACGAGCGACTTTGGGTGAAATCAGTCAAGCAATGGAGAGCCACTTTGGTCGCTACGTACCGAATACACAAGCCGTTTCGGGTGTGTATTCTAGCGAAATGAAAAAAGACAAAACCTTCCAAGCCACGCAACAACTCACCGATCAATTTGCAGAAGCACGCGGTCGTCGCCCCAGAATTATGATTGCCAAATTGGGGCAAGATGGACACGATCGAGGCGCGAAAGTCATTGCGACCAGTTTCGCCGATTTAGGCTTTGATGTGGACATTGGACCACTTTTTCAAACCCCCAAAGAAGCCGCTCGCCAAGCCGTTGAAAATGATGTGCATATCCTCGGCATTTCTTCTTTAGCCGCAGGACATAAAACGCTTGTACCACAAACCATTGCAGCACTCGCCGAATTGGGACGTTCCGATATTTGGGTCATCGTAGGTGGTGTCATTCCGCCGAAGGATTATGATTTTCTGTTTGAGCAAGGCGTCGCAGGTGTATTTGGTCCAGGCACGGTGATTGCAGATGCAGCGGGGGAGATTTTGAGGGCGATGTTGGACGCCTAATACTCTTGATTAAGTAAACGAGTTTTGTAAACTGTTTTAAAGTCTTTTTTGTAAGTTATTTCATAGATTTAGGAAAGTTTACAAAAACGAGGGTTTTTACATACTAAATTTGGCTATCATAATTCAGTAGTGGGTCAAACCCGTTGATTTATCAGCTTAGACTTACCAAGTTTACAAAACTTGGCAAGTCTTAATCCACTGATTTAACCCACCATCCATAATTCTTATAAGTTATGATAGAATAATAAATGGCTCAGCCATTTAAACGCTACTCGAAATGTGTGTTCGACACTTAGCTTTTCTTCTTCATTTTTTTAGTCTGAAAGATCAGTACTTCAAAAGATTTAATAAGAAAGATAATGTTGTATAACACTGCACAATAGCCTTCTAAATTTCTTGATATGCGTTCGCTCTAATCTCATAATACGCTTGCAAGCATTCATAGTGGAATCTGTCGTCAATATAGCGCATACCAATTTTCTCCATGACTCTCCTAGAAGCTTTATTGCCTACGTGCGCAGAAGATACTATCTTATGAAGATTCAATTGCTTAAAACCATATCTGAGTAATCCCATTGACGCCTCGGTAGCATATCCATTATTCCAAAATTCTTTTTGCATTCGGTATCCAACTTCAATCTCAGGTGTGTTATCGTAGTACACTAATCCACTTGCGCCCACAAAACAGTTGTTTATTTTTAGTTCGGTCGCCCAAATCCCCAAACCAGGCTTTCTAGTATAGTGTAAAATAAGCATTTCTAATTCTTTTGTCATTTGATCACGAGTTCTCGTTGATCCATCTCCTACATACTTCATGATTTCAGGATCACTATTCATCTTGAATAATTCATCGAAGTCCTGTGGGGTTATCTGACGCAAAATCAACCTGTCGGTCTCAAGAATTTTCATATTAATCTTTGGTTAGTTTATCGTTCAAAATTCCTGCTAAATAAGTAGGCGTAATTAATCTTTCAATTCGATTTTAACTTCTCTTAAGTACTTCTCAATCTTACTCTGTTCCTTTGTTTGTGCAGGAAAGTTGTAATACTTCCAAAAACTTGGATTGTACGGCTTAGCTTGACCCTCTAAACTGTTATTATGATCTAAGTTGTTCATAAAAGGATAAGCATCTACGGCTTCTGTGATAATTTTATTAATAAACAGTTCTTTCTTTGGATATTTTGTAAAAATCAGTTCATTACTTTCCGAGTCTTTAAATATCTCCCATGTGTCTTCCTCTTTTTGATACTTCAAGTACCATTTACCGTTGTATTCCTGATATTCAAAAATAATATTATAAGATTTTTCCTGTTGACCATTCGCTAACCTACGCTTGTAATACTTATTGTTATGAACTGATCTCGAATAATCAATTTTCACAAAGGCATAGCTTTCAATATCTATGAAAAATTGAGCAGTGTAGAAGGGCTTTTTTGTTGCATTGATTTTGTACACCAATTTTTCGCCAAATGTCACGACAGATTCAATTTCATATTTCCATCCATTTTTCGCTTTAATAGGTCCATAATCGAATCGTATAAAATCATCTTCTACTAAGTCAATAATCGAGTTTTTGCGTTCCCATTGATCGTTCCAAGGATGCTTCTCCGCTACATAACTTTGCTTGAGTTCCACCAGTTCAATTTGTGGCACTCGTTTCACAACATTGGATTGATAGTGCATTTTAATGGCATATTCCAACAATTCGACATAGACACTGTCTTCATTCTGAAGGTCACGAACAAATCCCTCTATAATATAGGGTTCGGAAGGATAATTTGTGTCTATTAGTTGATATGCCTTTTTAACAATTTCTTTTGCAGTGGGTGGTTTTTCACTGGTAACAACTACTTCATTTAGTGCAAAAATGCTTTCCTCAAGAGTAATGCTCCCATTTTCTTCAAAATCCTTTATTGCTTTTCGTACAGATACATAACCCATCATAGAGATGATGATAGTATCTTTTTTTAAATCTATAGGAACATGAAATACAAAGGAACCTTCATCATTGGAAACAGTACCAATGTTAGTACCTTTTAAGTGAATAGAAGCAAATGGTAAAGGTTGGGTACTTTCCGAATCCACAAGATTACCAGTAATAGTTAGCAGCCTATCTTGAGCTTCAAGCCGATAAATCACTATGAAAAATAAGATTATTTGTAGAAATATTTTATCCATATAAAAATATTGGATGCCTCATCCGAGAACAGTGAAAGGTGTTGTGTGAATAATCGTTAATTTATGCAAAGATCATCAAACTAACCTTAATTTTAGATACTCTTTACATTATCCACGACAAATGTCATTTTGCATATTTTTTTGCACAAAAAATAGCATGCCATTTTGCATACATATTAGTGGTTTTCCTTAGTTCTTTAAGATGGGAGAGCCCTCTGCTATGCGAGTAGAGCATGAGAAAAAGATTGTATTTTTGGAGGAGTGATAGGGCTTATTTTTGACATATTCAGCCAAAATTTAAGGGTGTTTTCCCTACTTAAATTATGGATATCTAAAAGGGGCATTTAATTCTGAAATTATGTGCTATTTATTTTTGTAACTGACATATATCACGAAACATATGACGATTATTAGTTTACCAAAACCCTCATTTTCGTAAACTCTCAACACCCAAACCCTGAACTTTTCAAACCCTCAAAAATCAATGCCTGAAAAGTTTACAAAACTGGTTTACTTTATCAAAAGTTTACTCAAATACAAGAGGAGGTTTTTGTAAACTCTTTATTTGTAAATCCAATCCGCGTTCCCATACTCACCTAGCTTTCGGCTTATACTCCATAATACTCAAAACTGCATCACAAAACCCATAATCCTCTTCTACATTAGACGCGACAATGATCGTCCGATTTTTTCCAAATCGCTCAATCAATTCCAAATACCAATCAATTCCTTGCCGATCTAAATTAGTCGTCGGTTCATCTAAAAGTAGCAATGGAACATCCGAGCAAATTGCCAATAGCAGTTTCAGGCGTTGCTTCATACCAGAAGAAAAATGGCTAATTTGTTTGTTCTTAGATTTTTTGAAAGCAAGCAGTTGGAGCAATTCTTCGATGCTCAATTTAGGTAGGAAAGATTTGAATTTCTGATGAAAAAGCAACTGTTCTTTTAAACTCAATTCTTCAATTAAATCCATATAAGGCGCAGCATAAGCCAAGTGTTGATAAATGTGATCTGATGAAAGCGTTTTACCTTGAAATTGATGAGTAATTTTACCTTTGGTGGGAGAAAGATAAGCCGCCAAAATGCGCATCAGAGTTGATTTTCCAGAGCCATTTGCGCCCGTGATCGCATAGCATTTGTTGGATTCAAAAGTATAATCTAAATTTCTAAAAATCCATTCGTAGCGATAGCGCTTGCTTAGCTTGGAAAGCTCGATTTGCATACATTTTTAGTTGTAGCTGCCATTCAATTGGCGAAATCCTCTGATGATGCCACGATCTACCTCTTTGATAAAGCTAAGGATGTAATCGCGTTCCGCAGAGTATTGAATTTCAGATTCTATATGCTCAATGGCATCTTTTGTATTGAAGCCTTTTTTGACGAAAAGAATGCGATAAATATCTTGGATATTGTGAATTTGCTCCGTCGTAAATCCACTTCTTTTCAGACCGATCGAATTAACACCTACATAAGAAAGCGGCTCGCGTGCTGCTTTTACGAAAGGCGGAACACTTTTGCGCACCAATGCACCACCACCGATGAAGCAATGCTTCCCAATTTTGACAAATTGATGCACCGCCACATTTCCACCAATGCGCGCAAACTCATCAATATGAATATGTCCAGCCAAATTCACACTGTTGGCAATAACGCAATTGGCTTCTATTTCGCAATCATGCGCCACATGAACATACGCCATCAATAGGCAATTATTTTTAATAATCGTTTTGCCAGTGGCGTGCGTTCCTTTATTCAAAGTGCAATATTCGCGCACTACTACCCGATCACCAATTTCGAGCGTCGTGTTTTCTCCATCGAACTTCAAGTCCTGTGGCACTGCTCCTAAAACTGCTCCTGGAAACACCTTACATTCTTTTCCGATTCGGGTACCATTCATCAGAACCACATGAGAACCAATCCAAGTATTGTCGCCAATGACCACATCTTCCTCAATCAAGCTGAATGGTCCGATAGTCACATTTTTACCAATCTTTGCATTTGGATGAACAGATGCTAGGTTCGTTGTACTCATTAAAAAGTATTTTGAGACAAGGTAAGTTAAGATATGAGATATAAAGATATAAAGTACAAAACGCACTCAATTAAATCTTTAGATCAATAGGTTTCAAAAGTGGACGTAAATTAAGAATAAAGGAATTAGTTCACCTCTCCTAATCTTTTCTCTTGACAATTTGCGCAGTTAACTCGCCTTCCGATACAATTTTATTACCTACGTAAGCGGTCGCCTGCATTTGAACAATCCCTCTGCGAATCGGCGCCATCAGCTCCATTTTCATAATCAAAGTATCGCCTGGCAAAACTTTTTGCTTGAATTTCACTTTGTCAATCTTCACAAAATAAGTGTCCCAACCATGCGGATCTTCTTGCTGAGAAAGTGCTAAAATTCCACCTGTCTGAGCGAGTGCTTCTATTTGCAAAACGCCTGGAAAAACTGGATTATTTGGAAAATGTCCATTGAAGAAAAATTCATCAAAAGTGATGTTTTTAATACCAACGACCATCTGCTCGCTTAGTTCAACGATTTTATCCACTAACAAGAATGGATGCCGATGCGGCAGCAATTCCATGATCGCAGGTGTATCGTATATCGCAGGAATATTTGGATCGTACTTGGGCTTCCCCTTCAGTTTTACCTGATCTAAATAGTGCTTCTTTAATAGCTCTGCAAAAGCTGTGTTCGCACGATGCCCAGGCTTCGTCGCAACTACTTTCCCTTTGATTGGCACACCCACCAAGCTCAGATCGCCGATCACATCAAGTAGCTTGTGGCGCGCTACTTCATTCTGAAATTTCAAATCAATCGTATTCAGAACGCCTTCTTTATCTACTTTGATGCTCGGCTTACCTAATTTTTCTGCCAAAGCATCCAATTGTGCTTGCGAAACCTCTTGATCAGCAATGACGATAGCATTTTCTAAATCGCCTCCTTTGATTAGATTTTGTGCTAATAAATTTTCTAATTCATGCAAGAAAACGAAAGTACGACAAGGCGCAATGCCTTGCGCATAATCTTCTACGCTTTCCAAATAAGCATATTGCTGCCCTAGAGTTTTGGAATTGAAATCCACCATAGTTGTTAACTGAAAACTTTCCGAGGGAATGACTAACAGTTCTGCTCCTGTTTCTTCGTCTCGAAAAGTGATCGGTTCTTCCACCACAAAATACTTTCGGTCTTCGGACTGTTCCTCCATTCCAGCTTCTTGAATAGCCGCAACAAATGCTTGTGCACTTCCATCCATAATGGGTACCTCAGGTGCATCAATTTCGATAAGTACATTATCTATACTCAACCCAACCAAAGCGGATAATAAATGCTCCACTGTCCCGATTTGCACATCTCCTTTCCCCAGAACTGTGGAACGATTCGTAGAGATGACGCGCGAAACATCTGCTTTAATGATCGGTTTGTCTTCTAAATCTATACGTTGAAATTTGTAGCCGTGGTTTTCAGATGCAGGCTGGAGCGTTACGGTTGCTGGAGCAGCCGTGTGCAATCCGTGACCAGAAATAGAGACAGCTTTTTGAATGGTGCGTTGCTTCATAGCGGTTGATTCACTTCGTTTTATTGGCATTACTTCGCCAATTTCACAATATAATTAGATCAGTGTTTTCTCGTACTAAAATAATCCAGTAACAGGAAGTTCCTAGATAATTTTTCATCTTTCAACTTTTCCATTTCCTCTTTCCATTTTCGTCTTTTCTATTTCTTCCACTTTCTTTTCCAACTGATGAATGGTTTTGTACAGTTGAGGAAGTTGCTTAAAAACAGCATAAGATTTTATGTAGTTACTGTAAGGTATTGCTGGCGAACCGAAAACTGCTGTGTTTTCTGTCTTAATGGAAGAAGCAATACCGCTTTGGGCTTGTATTTTCGTTCCATCCGCTATTTTAAGATGCCCAGAAAAGCCAACTTGCCCTCCAATTTGACAGTATTTCCCAATTTTCGTACTTCCTGCCACCCCTGCTTGCGCTGCGATAACGGTATGTGCACCAATCTCTACATTGTGCGCTATCTGGACAAGGTTATCAATTTTTGCTCCCCGCCGAATCATAGTAGAACCCATCGTTGCACGATCAATAGTTGTATTTGCTCCAATTTCTACGTCTTCTTCAATCACTACATTCCCAATTTGTGCAATTTTCTGATAACTGCCATTACCATCAGGCGCAAAACCAAATCCATCTGCACCAATAACGCTATTAGAATGCAAAACGCAGCGATCTCCAATTTTACAAGTAGCATAAATTTTAACACCAGAATAGAGCGTGACTTCATCGCCAATTTCTACATTTTTGCCAATGAAAACTTGTGGATAGATCTTGCAATTTTTTCCGATGCTTGCCCCCTCCGAAATACTGACGCAGTTGCTTATAATTGTACCTTCACCAACTTTAGCTGTTTCATGAAGAATTGCTGTTTCAGCAATACCTTCCCATTGCTCTGATCTTCCCTCTTGATACCATTCTAGCAATTGCGCTACTGCGATGTAGACATTTTCCACTCGAATCAGTGTGCTACTAAATGCTTGTTTAGGTTGAAAACTGTCATCCACCAGAACGACTGAAGCCTTGGTTGTGTAAACATAAGACTCATACTTCGGATTGGAAAGAAAACTAATGCTTCCAGTTTCTCCTTCTTCTATTTTACTAGGCTTGGAAACAAGAATATCAGGATCACCTTCTATCTTTCCGCCTAGCATTTGGGAAATTGCTTGAGCAGTCAATTGCATAATGGCAAAGGTAGAGAACTTTTTAAAGGAGGGAATAAGTTGTCATGTTTATTTTAATTTTGTTGTTCATTGAACACTTTGTCCTTCGTTTCAATTGACTTTAAAAACTATAAATCATGCTCATTAAAATTCATCCAGAAAATCCTGAAGGGAGAAAAATAAAGCAAATGGTGGACTTGCTGGAAAAAGGCGGCGTCATCATTTACCCAACGGATACTGTTTACGGAATTGGTTGCGATATTTTCAATAACAAAGCCGTAGACCGCATTTGCAAAATCAGGGGTCTTGATCCTGCAAAGGCGCGATTGTCATTCATTTGTGAAAGCATCAGTCAGGTATCAGAATATACACCACCGATTGAAAACGAAGTTTTTAGGCTGATGAAGCAGAATTTACCGGGTCCATTTACCTTCGTCTTGAAATCCAATAATGAAGTGCCAAAACTCTTTAAAAATCGCAAACGGACGATTGGTGTTCGCGTGCCAGACAACAATATTGTGCAATCATTAGTCGCTGCTCTAGGTCGTCCAATTTTGACGGCTTCCCTGAAATCGGATGACGAGATTTTGGAATATTTTACGGACGCGTATGATATTCATGAGGACTTTGGAAACCAAGTAGATGCAGTAATCGATGGCGGTATTGGAGGAAATGTCCCTTCTACTGTAGTGGATTGTACAGGTAATGAAATAATCGTGCTTAGAGAAGGAGCAGGAGTCCTTTAATTTTCCAGCTGATCGCACCAAAATCGCTTCAATAAGTAGGAAGTTAGAACGAATATCATTAAGCAAATGGCTAGGCTGGTCACTTCTCGAATGATGAGATAAATAGGCAAAACGATCATACTCATCTGCCAAACAATGCCTATGATGACATTGAGCACATCTTTTTTGAAATCTTGATTTGGAACAAATTCGGGGTTTTCCATCCTGATTTTTCTTATGATTGGTTTCCAAAATCCCCACGGACGTGTTTGGCGATAGAAATTTTTGAGTACCGCTTCGTCATCAGGCGGAGTGAGATAGGTTCCTAAAAAGCATCCTAGAAAAGAACTGCCCAGTATGATTGGAAATAGATAAATATCCAAAGTGTTAGGAAAAACTTGAGGAACAAAAGTAGAAGCAAGCAAACCTGCCGCCATGCCAAAGAAATAGCCATAGCCATTGAACCGCCACCAAATCCATTTTAGTACATTAGCTGCGGCGTAACCTCCGTAAAGTGCAGAAGTAATCCAAAGCGTCAAAGAGTTGATCGAAGCTGTAAAAAAACCACCTGCGACACCAATCAAGACTAGCGCAATGGAAGCGACGTAACTGTATCGAACATATTTCTTATCTGTGGCAACTGGGTTGATGTATTTTTTATACAGATCATTGATAATATAAGCGGGAGCAGCATTGATGAAGGCAGCAAAAGTACCCATAAAGGCAGCTAACAAACCCGCTAATAACAATCCTTTAAAGCCGACCGGAACAAAACGCTCAATTGCTAGAGGCAATACGGTTTCAAAATCTACATCGGCACCCATTGCGGTCAATTCAGGCATCAAATAGGCAATAGACAGCGCAGTAAAACCCGCGATCATTAAGTAGCGTGGCGCAGATAAAACCAAAATAGTGAGTCCACTCATACGTGCAGCTTCACTAGGTGTACGAGTGGATAGGACACGCTGCATATCGTAGCTCGGTACGGGACCCGCTAGGCTGGCGAAAATTCCTTTGAAGATCATCATCATCATCAGATAACCGATTAATTCAAAACCATCAGAATCAATTTTTTGATTGACAGAATCTAAATAACCCGACCAATCCAAATTCATTTCCCAACCAAAAAATAAGTCTTTCCAGCCAGGTGGTACTCCTGCGTCAATTTGTTCCGCACTCACACTCGTAAGCGCAATGTAACCAATTACAAAGCAGCAAATCGTCATAATGATAAACTGCAAAATTTCGGTCATCACCACGCTGTACATTCCACCTTTGATGACGTAAAGTGTCGTGATCCCCATGATAAGTGCGGCGTAAGTTTGTTCCGAAGTAAACGCTAGTGAACCCAAAGAAAAAGACAAATCAATGGGAAAGAAAATAGTTGCAAATTTGCCAATACCAACAAAGAAATAGGCAATAAATCCAAGCGTGCTGATGACTGCAAATATCGTGACGATAATGTGTGAAAGTCTTGCTCCGCGCGCTTCTCCAAAGCGATGCGTAATCCATTCTGCTCCAGTCATCACACCTGATCTTCGCAACCAAATGGCTAAGAAAATCATCATGAAGACTTGATTCCAAACGGGCCACAGCCAAGGAATCCAAGCACTTTTCAATCCATAAACAAAAAGCAAAGTCACTGTCCACATCGTCCCAGAAATATCAAACATTCCCGATGCATTAGACAGTCCTAAATAATACCACTTGATTTGATTATTGCCTAGAAAATAGGCTTTTAAATTCTTGGAGGCCTTTTTAGAAATCCAGAACCCAATAAATATAGTGACAATGAGGTACAGGAGGATAATCGCAATATCTAGTGGATGTAAGCTCATTGCTTGTGTTGATTACTGTTCTATGGTTAGACGGTTGGATGGCTTTGTACACATTAACGCTAAAACCATAAAAACCTAAGAGTATGTCTAAATTTTATCGTCCTGATAGCCAATGTTTTATGAACCTGCCGTTGAAATAATATACTCATTTATCTTGATAAGCTCATAAATTCTTTCTTAGGCAACCCGATAGCTATCGGGTAACCTATTGACGATCAGTTAAATAAATTTTTAGCAAACTCTAAAGATTATACTTCTCCATACGCCGATAAAGTGTCGCGCGCGTTAAACCCAATTCCTCTGCGGCTTTTGATATATTTCCTGCGTGTTTGGTCAGTACCTTTCGGATTGCCCAACGCTCTAGTTCTTCCAAATTATAAGTATCTAGTGCCTTGCCATCCAAATCACCTTGCCCACTACTTTGCATGATGAAATCGGTGATATCCAATTGGTCACCATCACTCAAAATGACGGCTCGCTCTACGGCATGACGCAGCTCTCGAATGTTGCCTGGCCAAGGGTAACCTTGTAATTTTTTAATCGTGGCACTTTCAATCTTGAGGCTGGGTTTTTGATATTTTTTGCGATATAAATGAAGAAAATGCTTGACTAGCAAGGGAATATCCGTTGGACGTTCTCGTAAAGGTGGCAAGTTAATTTCTACAGTATTAATCCTGTAAACCAAATCCTGCCTAAAGGTCTTTTCTTTTACCATTTCCTGAATCGGCATATTGGTCGCACAAACCAATCGAATATCAATTGGAATTTGCTCATTAGCTCCCAAACGCATAATCATTCGATTTTGAAGCGCAGAGAGCAATTTAGCTTGCAAAGGCATTGTCAAATTGCCGATTTCATCCAAGAAAAGTGTTCCGCTTGACGCCAATTCAAAGCGTCCCATTCGGTCTTGCTTTGCGTCAGTGAATGCGCCTTTTTTGTGTCCAAAAAGCTCGGATTCAAAGAGCGTTTCAGAAATGGCGCCCAAATCTACTTTGACAAAAGTATTTTCAGCGCGCTTCGATTGATTATGTATTGCCTTGGCTACCAGCTCTTTACCTGTTCCATTTTCGCCTAGGATTAGAACATTAGCATCTGTTTTCGCCACTTTTTCAATCAATCGAAAGACTTGCCGCATTGCAGGAGAATCACCAATCATTTCTTCGGGCTGATTGCTGGTGACATTCAGATTACGTTGCTTGTTCTCTAGTTTGACTATTTTTTTTTTGGACTGACTTAGCTTGAAGGCAGAGAAGATAGTGGCGAGGAGTTTTTCGTTGCGCCAAGGTTTCTCAATAAAATCTGTTGCTCCAATTTTGACCGCTTCCACTGCGGTTTTCACATCTGCATAAGCCGTCATCATAATCACACTTACGCCTTCTTGCAATTCCAGAATTTTAGTCAACCAATTCAAGCCTTCTTTCCCGCTGGTCTCTCCTTTACGGAAATTCATGTCCAAAAGAATTAAATCATAGGTGTTTTTCCGCAAGCGACGAGGTAAGTGCGTAGGATTATTCTCTGTATCTACTTGTTCAAAATGTTGAGAAAGATAGAGCTGAAGACTTAATAAAATGTCTTCTTCGTCATCTACTATGAGGATTCGCCCGTTTTCAGTCATGTTTTTGCTTAAAGATGTTTCTCGTTTATAAATAGCTGCAAGCAAGACCAAATTTAGGCAAAATAGTGTTCATTTTTATACAGTTGCTAAAACTATTTGCCGTATAGCTTCTGTCGTGTTTTTAGATAGTCCACATAGTCCTCAAAACCACTTGGGTTTCGCGATACTAGGTTCTTTTTATTACAATAGCTATACTTCAAATTTAGTACAACTCCTGTGTCCTATTTGATACTAACTGTTGTAACTAATCTAGTAAACACCTAGTCTGCGTTCAATGATAAATGTACCCTCTAATTTTTCACTCCTATACACTTTTTTCTTTCGTACCTGCAGAGAGCAGAATAGAAAATAAAAAAGCGTCTGGGAGTGAAGAAAGATATACATTCATTATTTCACTGTTTCCTACTCCGTTTTGTGATAGAAAATCGTAGTGGCGCGCTGTCGTTCTGAACCAAGTCCAGTCCAATTCATCTCTTGGCGAGAGATAGAAAAAGTCCACTTACTATCATCATCTTCGCCTGCATCGCTATCCAAATAAATGATTTGTTTTTCCTCATTCATTGTGTAGCGACCGCTGTTTTGACCATAGGGTTTCCCGCCACTTTCAAATGAGCCGTTTTGATAAAAACGAATCCAACGATCTTCGTGCGGATTGTGAATGTGACTCATGTTCGCTTCTCGCTCTAGCACTTTTTCCATCTTCCATTTGCCCAAAATTTGGTGTCTAGGATTGGAACAGGAGAATAAAAAAAAGCACGCAATAAGCAAAGTAGTGAAGGAACGCATGAATGAAAATATTTGGATAAGAAAAGAGGAAGGTCGTACGCTCTTACAGATTCAATTTAAGGCGACTTTGGTGTGCAGTCGCAACTCGGAGAAGAATTTCAGATTCTACCGTATTTTTTTTGAGTGAAATTTTATACATTCGCTATTCCACAAAATAAAAGTTGGTTTTTACTGAATTCCTAGTAGCCAGAAGTAGTAGTTAATTTAAAATAAAAAACAAGACGCAATGCAGTACATCTTAGCACTAGATCAAGGAACAACGAGTTCCAGAGCGATACTCTTTGACAAAAGCAGCAACATTAAAGGCGTTGCGCAACAGGAGTTTACGCAGATCTATCCAAAGCCAGGTTGGGTAGAACACAACCCTAGTGAAATTTGGCAAACTCAGCTTAAAGTGGCGCAAGAAGTGTTGAAGGCAAATGATGTAAAGGCAAGTGATATCGCAGCAATTGGGATCACCAATCAGCGCGAAACTGCTGTGGTTTGGGATGCCAATACGGGCGAGCCGATTCATAATGCCATTGTTTGGCAAGATCGACGGACTGCAAGCATTTGTGATGACTTGAAAGCAGCAGGCGAAGAGGACTACATCCGTGAAAATACAGGTTTGGTCGTAGATGCTTATTTTTCTGGAACTAAAGTAAAGTGGATTCTGGATAATGTGGAAGGTGCTAGAGCAAAGGCAGAAGATGGTGAATTGCGTTTCGGAACAATTGATAGTTGGTTGATTTGGAAGCTAACGGGTGGTAAGCAACACATCACGGATTATACGAATGCCTGCCGAACTTTACTCTACAACATTCGTGATTTGAAATGGGACGAACATTTGATGGAAGTTTTGGATGTGCCAAGAAGCATGCTGCCCGAAGTGAAACAATCAAGCGAAGTATATGGCAAAACAGTTGCCTATTTATTTGGTGGCGAAATTCCAATTGCAGGTATTGCAGGCGATCAACAAGCTGCACTGTTTGGGCAGGCGTGCCATAAGGTAGGTATGGCAAAAAATACTTACGGTACGGGTTGCTTTATGTTGATGAATACAGGTGAAGAACCAGTCGCGTCCAAAGCAGGTTTGCTCACTACGATTGCTTGGGGCATTAATGGAAAATTATGTTACGCTTTAGAAGGTAGCGTTTTCATTGCAGGCGCAGCGATTCAATGGTTGCGCGATGGATTAAAGTTGATAGATAGTGCACCCGATTCTGAATATTTTTCTCGCAAAGTACCAAGTACAGATGGCGTTTATGTCGTGCCCGCTTTTGCTGGTTTAGGTGCACCTTATTGGGATATGTACGCACGTGGAGCAATTTTTGGATTGACGCGCGGAACAAGCAAATCGCATTTAGTTCGAGCCACTTTGGAATCCTTGGCTTATCAAACTAGAGATGTTTTGGATGCTATGGAAAAAGATTCCGGTGTAGAATTAAGCACCTTGCGCGTAGATGGTGGAGCAAGTGCTAATAATTTACTGATGCAATTTCAATCCGATATTTTAGATACTGCGGTAGAGCGACCGAGTATTATTGAGACAACAGCTTTAGGTGCAGCGTATCTGGCAGGCTTGGCAGTTGGTTACTGGAAGATGGAAGAAATTGAGCAAAATTGGTTACTCGACCAACGCTTTGATCCAAAAATGGAAGCGGAGGAACAGCAGAAACTTTACAAAGGTTGGCAAAAAGCTGTGAAGCGAACGATGGGCTGGGAATTGGAGGAATAGGAAATAGGAAATAGGAAATAGGAAATAGGAAATAGGAAATAGGAAATAGGAAATGATATAAAGTGGGCGGCCATCTTGTAAAAGATTGCTGCTCTTTTTTTGAGGGTGCATTCATTGATCTCTGTCAATTAAATTCCGATCAATCAGCAACTATCTGAAATAAACCTCTGCGAACGCTGCGTGACGCCCTTTTTTACGCCAACTTCGATACATTGGAAGAAACTATGGATACTTAAGAATTCTAAAGCCACTCTCCACGTTCTCCACAATCTTTTCCACACTCACTCACATTTAGAAAAATTATCAAGTGTAAAACCTTGATTTTTATCTACAAGTTTTCGACATCTCTGTTTTTATGTCCGAATTTGGCATAGCTTTATTGCTGAAAATCAGAGAGTAATGAAAAGTCAAGAATCATCTAATCGAAATGTGAAGATCAGTTTTATCCTCTTGTTTCTTATTGCAATAAGTATTATTATGATTGTTCAGCCTTATCAAGAATTAGAGCCTTTTGAAGAAATTGTGGAAGAAAGTTCGCAAGAAGCAAAACCACAAGAAATTCCCAAACGCGCGGAACTGTATGTTTTGCGAGCGGTCATGTCTAGGAATTATCCTTGCTATCATTGCCCTGATTCGGATAGCATTTTTCTTTCTGCTAACGAGGTCTGGAAATATGGTGTGCTGAAAGAAGAAGAAGATGCACTATATACTGACAAATATCTACAAACACATTTTTTGGCTTATTTTATTCAATTTGAAGGCACAGTTGAAGAGTGCTTAGAACAGGAAAAGTCCAAAATTAGCAATTATGCTTTGTTGTCAGAAAATCTCAAACGCGAAACTCCCTTGCTGAAACCGCCAGGAAATAGATAGGCAGATTTTTTGTTTCTCTTCCTCTTACACTCAATCACTTTTTGAACATGGAAAACCTACTCCAGGTCAAGGATTTTTTGGTGACTGTAAAATCTTTGGACTCGCTTTCTTGGCGAATTTTACCAAGCATCAGAGAAATGATTCGACTGCTGAACGAACGACTAGAATTATGTTGCTACGGTGAAGCAATCGAATTTCTAATGTTGACTTTTGTCGTTTTACCTGAAAGTAATCAAAGACATGAGAATTATCTTCGCTACGCAGAAAATGCGATGATTTTGCAGTACCGCGTTCCTTATGAACCTGTTGCACTTGCATTTCCGCGTGAAAATCTTACCTTCTTTGCACATCAATTTTTGGAGGCACTACATTTTTATGAGGAAGCACAATTGGAAGGATTTCAGTCATTTGATTTTATTCAATTCAAAGCCGATGCTGAGGAAATTTTTGAAATGCAAGAATGGATAGAATCGTCATAATCAATAGAACGGCAACTCATCATCTACCTCTAATTCCTCTGCTTGCTCTTGCTCTAAATTATGCTCGTACTTTTTGATATCCTCTAAAATGCAAAACTGCCTCCAAATCTTAGGTAGAGCTTCCTTCACAGCAGCGCTTTGGCGAACTGCCCAATAGCGATCTTTGTTTTGCCGAACAGCTTCATCATAGTCTACGATAGGAGCTGGATAGTCTTTACCAATGATACATTGGTAGAACTGCTGATCCATAGCAGTCATTTTCCATGGCTGATGACAAAGTGGTGCGGGTACGCCGCGTAACTCTGGCAACCATTGGTGAATAAACTCTCCTGCCTTATCATGACGTTCTGCTTGCACGTTTGGATTGAAGATCCGCAAAGTATGATAGCCCGTCAAACCTGCTTGCATTTGAATTTGTGGGTAGTGAATGCCAGGTTCAAAATCTAAAAAGAGGCACGCCAAATGATGTGTAATTGGTCGCCAATCTACCCAAAGTGCATAAGAAGTGAATGTGACCAACATCGCACGCATTCGAAAATTAACCCATCCTGTTGCCTCCAAACATCGAAGGCTGGCATCCACCATGGGGAAGCCTGTTTTTGCTTGAAAAAAGGCATTCAAATGTCCTTTATTCTGTGTTCGGTCAAGTTGATTTAAAGCAGGATTAATCGCATCAAATTCTAAGTAGTGTCCCGACTCTAGCTTCTGTACATAATGCGAACGCCACCACAGGCGAGAAACGAAATTTCGGAGATTAAACTGCTCATTCAGTTGCTGTTGATAGCGACGTGTCCATTGAAAAACTTCGCGCACACTGATATTACCAAAGGCCAAATAAGGAGAAATTCGACTACAACTTTTGCGACTCAGCAAAGGTTTCGACAATTGTCGGCTATATTTTCGATGGCGCGTCTCCAAGAAAGACTTCAGGTATTTCCAGGCGTAAGTTTCGCCACCTGGCTGGAAGTTGGAATTGGGAATTTTGTAGCTTTCAGGGAGTTGATTGTGCTTTAATTTTTGCCGCAAATTAGCACCTAATTGAACACCTTTGAGTGTTGCAAGATCATATTGTAATACAGAAGTTGAGAAGTGTCTCTTCAATCCTTCTTTCCAACCGTCTCGATGTTTTTGACCACGAATGATGCCCTCTTGCCCAAATTCTTGATAGTTAATTCTTTGCACTTTACACCACGTCTTCACTGCTTTATCTCGATCAAAAGTCATCTGCAAACCTACTTCCAAATGAGCGAAGAGATGCCGAATATCAAAGTGTTGGGAAATGGATTTGAGTACTGGCAGCACTTCTTCATGAAAGTAAAAAACAGAAATTTGCTGCACTTGCAGCTTCTTTTCCATATCTTTCAAACTCTCATAAGCAAACCGCCAATGCCGCAAATCGTAGTCAGGATGCGCTGCTAAACTTGGCTCAAAACAGTAGAAAATAAGTGTGGGCAGACCCAACTCCGTCGCTTTTGCCAGAGGTGCATGATCGCGCAAACGCAAATCCCTTTTCAGCCAAACTATATTGATTGCGGTTTTCATGTTGAAAGAAAACACTATGAGAAAAGAAAGGTTGGTATGCGTTTATCACAAATATGTTTTATTCTATCAAGCTAAAACTAGATTTCCACAAATCTTCTCGATGAAAAGAACTTCAAGGTCTTTGAGGATGGTAAGAATGATTTTTTCACGTCGTCTGTTTAAGATAAAAAAATTGGATCGCAGTCATTTTCAAAAAAGATGCTCAACTTAGGCGTATTTGAATGTTTGCTAGAAAGAAAACAAAATGAACCTCATCGAAAATCTTATCTTTATCGCTTGAAAAAGTAATGGCAATAACTATAAAGTAAATGAACGGTATTCTTCTCGCTGGTGCAACGGGTATGGTTGGTAGCTTAATCTTAGAATATGCCCTAGCATCTCCAGATATAGCAAAAGTGACCACGCTTGTCAGAAAAGCAACTAGAAACCAGCATCCAAAACTAAATGAAGTCATCATTGCCAACTTCAAAGACTATTCTAACCAAACTGCTTTATTTGAAAATATAGACGCTGCCTATTTCTGCGTTGGTGTTTACACAGGTCAGGTTAAAGATGATTTATTTAGGGAAATTACTTTAGATTATTCAGTCGCTTTTGCGAAAGCGGTTGAGCGGAATAGCCCAAATGCTACACTCTGTTTGCTGAGTGGAGCCGGAGCAGATCGAACAGAGAAAAGTAGGATGGCTTTTGCCAAGTACAAGGGAATGTCGGAGAATCAGCTTTCTGCTATGAATTTGGGTGCATTTTATGCCTTTCGCCCAGGTTATATTTATCCAGTCACTCCAAGAAATGAGCCAAATATGATGTATCGTGTCAGTCGCGCTTTGTATCCTTTAGTTCGATTATTTGGTAAAAATGCAAGCATCAAATCTACAGAACTGGCTTCTGCCATGTTCAAGGTGGGCTTAAATGGAGCAAGAAAGGGAATATTAGAAAATAGGGATATACTAGAATATATCTAAATCATTTTTTCTAGCTACTTAAATCCTTCAACTAATGAACACTTCTACTGATTATATTGCTCAAAAAGTCAATACTTCCATTGTTATTGATGGTAATATTAAAAAGTCAATTTGGCAGCAAGCAACTTGGAGCAAACGCTTTGTGGATATGGTAACTGGCGATGCTGGTATGTACAATACACAAGTTGCTATTTTATGGAATGAAACACACCTCTACTTTGCTTTTGAGGCAGAAGAACCTTTTGTAGAAGCAAAACTAACTAAACGCGATAGCATCATTTTTCAAGAGAATGATTTAGAGATATTTATTGATGGTGAAGACTGCTATTACGAATTGGAGGTGAATGCTTTGAATACCGTTTACGAAGTCTTTTTCATCTGGAAAGACGCCTATACCAAAGACAGTAAATTTGACATTCCACAATTCGATGTTCACCAAGATCAAGCCTACACTTTTGGTGGAGATTATGATCGAACGGGTGCTACTTTTTGGAAAGGTACGCATCCTAGAGGCATTCGTTGGGCATTCACCAATTACGATCTGCCTGGTTTAGAAACCGCAGTACAGGTAGATGGCACTTTGAATGATAATAGTGATATTGACAAGGGTTGGAGTTTGGAAGTCGGTATTCCTTGGAAGAGTTTAGAATTATTGGCAAATGGTAGAAGTTTACCTCCTCAAAATGGAGATATTTGGCGTATGTTTTTAGGTCGCTTCCAAAAGCTCATGGTTAGCGGCAAAGAGGTACAACCACATCCTGCAATGGCATTGAATAGCCATGATATTTATGATACGCATTTGCCTGATAAATGGAGTCGGATTGAGTTTGTCATTTAGTAAGTGAAATACTGTCCTTACATTTTTTGTATCCTAAAATAAGCTGATCCCGTCTTACCGTCTAAAAAAAGAATGAGCAAAACAATCAAAATATTTAATCGGGAAATGACGCCAGTAGAACTTCAACGAATGCGCGACGGTTTTGATGAACATACGATTGATAATGGAGTGGAAGTACAAAGTGCTGACCGATTCAGTTTCACAGCGGTGTTAGGCGATCAATTCGTCGGTTGTTCATCTGGATTGGCGTATAAAAATAAAGAACAGTATTCCGGTTGGTTTTACTTAACGGACCTATTCGTGGAAAAATCTTATAGATATCAGGGATTAGGTTCTAAATTATTACTGGATTTGGAGGCGCAAATTCAAGCAGTTGGAGTGACTGATATTTGGGTTTGGACAGCAGGCTACGAAGCACCTCCATTCTATCAAAAGTTAGGCTATGAAATCTTCGCCGAAATGGGAAATTGGTATTCTGACGGTAGTAGTAGAGTAGGCTTAAAAAAATCACTGAATCATTTTAGTTGAAAATACGATATACTCGTCAATCAACAATTTGAAAAATGATTTCACTAAAAGAACGTCATCAAGATAAGGAAACACACGAATTAGTTCATATGATTGAACATCCTGAAGACTATACAGAAGAATGTATTGAAGTTATTCATGAAATTTTCAATAGTAGAGAAGTTGACTCCGATAAATTACATGATATAGCTGTAAAAGTAAATACAGCAAGAGCAAGGAAATATCTTCTGGAGCTAGATCCATTACAAAAGGAAATTAAGGTTCATAAAAGTCATTTTCTAAAAAAGGAAAAAGTCAAAAAAATCTATAAGCAGCAACTCCAACAAACCATGGAAGAGAAAAAGGATTTCAGATTTGATGTTTGGTCTTATGCCATTGGAGCGATTTAGAGTGAAATCATTATTTTTGCGCTCGTTTTTTGATTCAGGTATCAAAAGATAATTGAACTAATTTAGGGATTGCTAAGCGTGAAGTGATTGGTAAGCCCTGAATTTCCGCTTAGCAATCCCTTCGGGCTTACCAATCGGGATTCTGTTACGCATCACCACGCAAAATCTAGCGCAGCGCAATGAGCAAGAGAAATAAACTACAAAAATTCGCGGAGGTCTATGCTTTCCCTCATGTCTATGAAAACTTCAATCCTAAAGACCCGAAGTTACTAGGAGAAAATGGGAAAGAAACCGACCTGAAAGGGCAATGGGCAAAAACACATTTCAAAAACAAAAATTCCGTTACGCTAGAATTGGCTTGTGGAAAAGGAGATTATACTTTAGGGTTAGCACGCTTGTATCCTGATCGAAATTTCATTGGTGTGGACATTAAGGGCGCACGCATATGGAGAGGTGCAAAGACCGCTTTGGAGGAAAATTTGTACAACGTGGCTTTTCTACGGACGCGTATTGAGCAATTATACTATTTCTTTGAATCTGAAGAAGTTGCAGAGATTTGGATTACTTTTCCTGATCCATTTCTGGATAAAGAAAGTCGTCGTTTGACTGCACCACGTTTCTTGGAAATGTATCAGAAAATACTTCCAAAAGACGGTATCGTTCATCTGAAAACCGACTCTCCTGAACTCTACGAATATACTTTAGAAGTGCTTACCGAAGTTGATACTTTTGAATTGCTTTATGAAGAAAGTGATATTTACCGCAAGCCGCTTCATTTACCCGAGTTAGAGATTAAAACGTTCTACGAAAAAGGACATTTGGAAGTAGGGAAGACCATTAAGTATATTCAGATGAGGAATAAATAACTACCCTAAAAATTCATACAGAAACAAGGTTTTTGCAGTACTCCTAAATGTAGTATATTTGACACATAGAAAATCTCTATCCTATGAAGCATAGTATTAAAGAGTTAGCGATTAAAAACTATAAATCTATTGATTTTTTATCTTTGGATTGTAAGCGAATCAACCTATTTGTTGGTGAACCAAACATAGGTAAATCCAACATACTGGAGGCTATATCTTTTTATGGTTTTGCAAATAATAGGTCTAACAAGTTCATGGGAGATTTCATTCGTTATGAAAATTTCACTCAATTATTTCACAATCAAAATATTGCGTCCGCAATTGTTGTCGCATCTCAGTTAGGTGCGCTTTGGACAAGGTACGATTATACTTCTTCTCATTTCGAGTTTTGTACAGGATACTTCTCACAAGCAGAAAATCAAGGAGTTCTGGATACAGCAGAAATAAATAGAGCAAATTTGGGAAGATATGTAAGTGATTTGAATCATAGGTTCCTAGTAGAAAATGAATGTGGAAATATCTCTGAACTAGGGGATTTTAGAGGTCAGCCCAAGGGTCACACGACTGCATTTGTGAAAAAATATAGCTTCAAGCAGACTTCAATGGACGATCTGAATAATGGGCTTTCTCTTTTTCCACCGCATGGAACTAATCTTTTTCGCACACTTGAGACGCATCCTCTTTTACAAGAGGAAGTAGCCGATTTGCTAGATCCATATGAGTTAAAACTTGCTCTAAGAAAAGCAGAAAAGAGAATCGAAATCCAAAAAGAAGTAAACAGAGTTACTTTAAGTTTTCCATATATTTCTCTTGCAGATACGCTAAGGCGCATCATTTTCTACTATGCAGCAATTATTTCCAACAAAGAAGCAATCTTACTACTTGAAGAACCTGAAAGTCATTTCTTCCCTCCGTACGTGAAAAATCTAGCCTTTAAGATTGTTGAAGATACACAAAATCAGTATTTTATTACGACCCATAGTCCTCAACTATTTAATAGCTTGGTAGAAAATACTCCAGAGAAAGAACTCGCTGTTTTTGCTACATTTTACGAAAATGGAACAACTAAATCAAAAGAACTAAGTGGAAATGAGTTATCTGAAATTTTGGATGAAGGCATAAACGTATTTTCAAATATCAAACGTTACACTAATGAATGACAGCTTGAGAATTCTGGTGGAAGGTGAAGGTGATTTAGTGTTTATGGAGTTAGTAAAAAAGAAAATTTATACAGATAAATTCATAGACATAGTTGTTACAAAAGAAGATAGTGTTGGTAATATTGCTAATACTCTCAGAGATAAACTTACTAATAGATTAGCTTTAGGGTTAGTGGATAATGATAAAAAACAGCCAAAATATTTAGAGTCTTTTTCAGTACTGAAATCTAATGAAGATCATAGATTATTGCTCAAAAAGCATCATGATAAAAAACACTATGGTATCTTTTTTCTACCAGCATTTGAGAAATGGTTATGGGAAACCGCAGTAAGTCTAAACATTGATCCAAAAACATATGGATATAGTAATCTTAAAGGATTACAGGAAATAACAAAAACGCATAGCGTTCACAAGAATCAAAAATTCAAAGATTTTATTTGTAGGATACGAGATAAAAAGAATTCTCCTGTATCATCTATTATCAGGTGGATTGAAGAAGAACTAAAATAATCACTCCTGAAAATACACCCTTTTCACGCGCTGCGTAATCCGTGTAAACAGCTCCAAATGAATCGTCTCTGCGATACTAGACAAATCATCAATGTGTGGCGAATTACCAAAAACAATAGCTTCATCGCCTTCTTTTGCTTCTGGAATGTGGGTCACATCCACCATACACATATCCATACAAACATTACCAACGATGGGAGCTAACTGCTTGCGAATCAGCAAACTAAATTTTCCATTACCAACACTTCGTGGCAGACCATCTGCATAACCAATACTAATCGTCGCAATTCGGCTATCTTTTTGCAATATGCCTTTTCGCCCATAACCAACCGTTTCTTTTGCTTTCACCAATTTGATTTGCGAAACGCGCGCCTTCAAAGTATTCACGATCCGTAGTTGATGCTGAATATCTTTTCCATTATCCAAACCATACAAACCAACGCCTAATCGAACCATATCAAACTGATGTTTTGGAAAACGAATAATGCCACTTGTATTTAAAATATGTTTGATTGGGCAATAGCCAATTTGTGTAGCTATTTTTTCATAAAGCGTATCAAATTTTTGGATTTGCTGTGCTGTAAATTTATCGTGATTTGGAGCTTCACTTGCTGAAAGGTGTGAGAAAATGGACTGCACTTTTAGGCGAGGTTCTGCTTGCAAAATGGGAAGCAATTGGGGTAAGTCTTCTTCTTCAAAACCCAAACGATTCATGCCTGTTTCAATCTTCAAATGGATTGGAACGATTTGATTATCAAGCAAATAGCGAATAAGATTTTTCAGTAGAGAAATAGAGTAAATTTCAGGTTCTAAGTCATAGCGAAAGTGTGCATCGAATGTACTTTCTTCTGGATTGAGTACCATGATTGGTAGCTGAATACCTGCTTGGCGTAACTCTACTCCTTCGTCTGCATACGCTACGGCTAGGTAATCTACATTTTGAAATTCCAGCAGCCGCGCAATCTCTACACTGCCACTTCCGTAAGCTGCTGCTTTCACCATTACCATCATCTTGGTTTCAGGCTTCAAATAGCTGCTGAAAATATTCAAATTATGGAGTAAAGCGGTAATATTGACTTCCAAAACAGTTTGATGCACGCGTTCGGCTAAGCGATTAGCAATGCGCTCAAATTGGAAATGTCTCGCGCCTTTTAGTAAGATGGCTTCTGAATGAAAATTGGATGCCTTTAATTGTTGTAAAAAGTCATTGGTAGTAGCATAAAACTGACTCTCGATTGTTGGCGGCAGATAATTTTTGATGGTATGAATTTCCTTTCCAACTCCAATGAACCGCTGAACATTTTTCTCTTTAATCAATTGATTAACAGATTGATACAAGTCTTTTTCACTACTTCCACTTTGTAAAATATCTGACAAAACTAAAGTATGCTTAGAATGCGTACTTTGCTGTTCTAAAAAGTTAAGCGCCATGGAAAGTGAGGTCAAATCGGAGTTGTAACTATCATTAATGAGCAAGCAATTGTTGATGCCCTTGCGTGATTCTAAGCGCATTTGAACGCTTGTTAAACGTAGCATCGCTGCTTGAATTTCGGTTTGTGGAATCTCTAAATGTAGCAAAGTCAACCAGCAATGGATGGCGTTTTCGATGGAAGCCTCATCCTGGAAAGGGATGCTTATTTTTAACTGTTTTGAAGCGTAACGAGCAATTATTTTGGTGGATTTTGCTTGTTTTTCTATCTGCTCTACTCGCAAATCTGCATGTTGCTTACTCGACCAAGCCAGTAATTTAGGCGATTCCAACTTCTGCACTACCTTATGAAGCACCTCATGATCTTTGCAATAAATCAAAACTTTCGCCCGCTCAAACAACTTCAATTTTTCTCGAATTTTTGTCACTCGATCTGGAAATCCTTCATCGTGCGCTGCTCCAATATTCGTAAAAATCCCAATTTCACAATCAATAATTGGGGCAACCTTTTCCATTTCTCCAACTGTAGAAATTCCAGCCTCAAAAATTCCTAAATTATGATGCTCCTGAATCTGCCAAACCGAAAGCGGCACACCCAACTGCGAATTATAACTCCTTGGACTCCGTACAATATTAAAATGAGAATGCAACAACTGAAAAAGCCACTCTTTTACAATCGTTTTTCCATTACTGCCCGTTATCCCAATCGTCTGTAAATCAATTTTTTGCCGATGAAATCTTGCGAGTCGATGTATTGCTTGATGTGCGTTTTCAACCAATAAAAAGTTAGCATTTGGAAATCTTTCAATTGCTACTTTTTGGGTCATCACAAAATTGCGAACTCCTTTTTCATAGCACTGTGCGACGAATTGATGACCATCTTGCCGCATTCCTTGAAAAGCAAAGAAGAGGGAATTGGGTGCAAATAGAATGCGTCGAGAATCGGTCAGCAAATGCTCAATTTTTGCATCAAAGACTTTTTCATTTAAGAATTGTCCCTTAATGATTTTGCAGACTTGTTGGATAGAATATTGCTGTTTTTTCAATTGCTTTTATTGTATAATATCCCACAAAAATACAATACATTACAATTCATCCTTGAAAAATGACAACTCGTTCTGGTTCTTTTTTGAATGAGGAGAAATTGCTGCTATTTGTGAGAGTATTGTAAACAAATCAAAAATCGTAACTGCTTACCACAATAATTGAATTCACATAATCACAGTAGCTGAATTCAGTTTTTAAAGCAAGAAATTGTACGTTCAACTAGCTATTGTAACAGTATAAAACTGTTTTAGTACAGCTTGAGGTGTTTTAAAAACTATGCAAACTTTATGAAAATACTGTATAAGCTATGTAGTAAAGAGTTACCAAAAATCTACAACACATGAAAAATCTAGGCATCCTCGCATTATTTTTCTGTATCAGCAGCTTGGCATATGGACAAAAAAACAAGGAAGATACGACTAGTTTCCATCAGTACTATGAATTAAACTTATCCGCAAAAGATAATTTGCACAGTGCTGCCACCAATGGTTTGACGGCTTACAAAGGGCTGCAAAATGCGCTGCTCTATGGATTAGAACCTGCCTTGCCAGAAAAATTGGGTGGTGCAGTCAGTGGAATTGTTGGTTTTGGAATTACTTACTATGCCATGTTGTATTCGCATGAATTTGGACACGTCATTCGGACAAAAAATGCAGGAGGAAAATTCAAATTTCACAATCACAACCTGCCCTTCCCCTATACTACTTTGACTTTGCCAGAAGATGTGAGCTTGATAGACGAAGCCATTTCTGTGACGGGTGGATTTGAAGTCAATTACCTAGCCGCACGAAGAATTCAAAACGATTTTATGGAATATAATGGCGCGTATAACACTGAATTGGGTCTCTATTTTGCGCATCGTATGATGCTACCGATCTACACCACTTTGGTGACGCCCGTTGATCCCAAAGACCCCAATACTTGGATAGAAACTGCTGGCGATCCAGTGCATATTGTGCATCCAATTTGGGAAATGTACAACGATGGAAAAGTATTTGAAAGCGATGGTACTGTGACCGAGGGCTTAGTTAATTTCTACAATCAATTAAATATACTAGGCACATTCTGGAATTTGACCGATCCAACTTTTTTGAAGTCCTTGACCAGCTTATTCAAGAGTCCCAAAGAAGGGCAGCGTCCGTGGTACATCATTGGAGATCAAGAAAATGGATGGACATATGGCACATCTTTCAATACTTCTCCTTTGGGCTACGAATTGTATTTGCATCAGTACGTGAAGCACAATTCTAAGCTCTATCAATTGACCGTAAAAACAGGAGAGCCGTTCAAAAATAACTCTATCAATCTCTACAGCCCAAATTTCTTTCAAAACGATAAGTTTAAGATTGGTGCGGAACTAGAAGTATTCGACCAAGCTTTTTTTGGAACAGGTTTTCATGCCAGTGGAGAGTTGACGGTTGCTTTGGGCAAGCAAATCAAAGCGCGTCTTCAAACTGGCTACAAAACAGAAGGTTATGTTTTAGGCAGACAGTTGGATAGTGGATTGACTGGACAGTTGGGCTTAATTTATGTGCATTCGATGAGAAACCGATAGTTTTGTTGTGCTATTGGGATTGCTATACGCTTATCTCAAGAAACTATGATGTAGAACATAGATAGGGCTTTAAAGGTAGAATAAGATGAGCGTATGGTATTACCTGACACAGTCCGGGACAATCAGAGATCAAGATCAAGGAAAAGTGAAGCATTTCAGCTAGAATAGCTAAAGCACTTTACGCATTTTGTTATGTACCGTGCGAACGGTGGATATTCAAAAATGATGATGCTCTTAAGATTCAAATGATTATCACTCCCTCTTCCGCCATAAATAGATAATAGCTGAACTGATCTATAAATCACTGGAAACTTCAAACGTCAAAAGATTAAGATCTCTCTCATCACTACTCGTACCAATATAGGCTTCGTAAGTCATTTGCTCCAATTCCCAAGTTTTACTGTCTGGGTTATACCATCTTAAAGCCTCCAAAGGACAAGAAAGCTGCACACGTTTCGTCTCGCCTGGTGCTAAGGTAATACGCTGAAAGGCTTTCAGTAATTTATGCTCTCTTTCTACACCAGAGTTGTCGAATCCGATATAAAGCTGTATGACTTGATCGCCTGCTCTTTTGCCAGTATTTGTAACGAGCGTGCTTACTTGTACGGCATCTTCGCTCACCTCTACACTTGCACTATCTTGTTGGAAAGTAGTATAGGAAAGCCCGAATCCAAATGGAAAAGCAGCTTTATTACCATCTTCATCTAGTTTAATGTAGCCATGATAGCGATCATAGGTCGCTTCCTTTGCAGATCTATCCAATTCAGGGTAATGAGCTTCGTCCGTAGCGACCGTAAAAGGTAATTTTCCTCCTGGATTGACTGCTCCAAAAATAGTTTTGGCGATAGCCGTTCCTCCTTCCATACCTGGATAGAAGGCATGTATGATTGCATTAACTTCATCTTTCCACTCTTCTACAAGAATAGCACTACCACCAATCAATACCGCAACAGAGTTTTCGTTCAGACCTCCAACCGTCTGTAAGAGTTGACGATCTTCTTCATGGAGTTTCAGGCTTGCACGATCTCCTCCAATCACCCCAAGACCGGGTAGTTGAATGAATTCTCCTTCATCATCATGATCGTATCCCACTATAAAAATTACTGCATCTGCTGCCTGAGCCAACTCCTTCATGTTTTCAATATCCTCACCCGTAGTATGAGTGAATTTAACTTGATCTCCATAGTACTGCTCCAAACCTTCCATTGGTGTATTGACATAAGCAGGAATCACTCGACTTGAGCCATGATCTCCAATATTTTCAGTAACTGCCAGTTTTCCAACTACTAGTACATTCTTTACTTGATCTGCATCCAGGGGTAATACATCTGCTTTATTTTGCATCAGTACCATCGATTTTTCAGCTGCTTCAAGTGCTAAATCGATGTGTGATTTATTTCCAATCAGAGAACTTTGATAAGTATCAATTGGATCAGGACGAGTCTCAAATTTTAGTATAGTACGTGCAACTCGCAATGCACTGTCGTCAATTAAATCCTCCGCTACTTTTCCTTCTTTTACAGCTTCCACAAGATTACTGCCATATTCTTCTATGGAAGGCATCTCAATATCCAGTCCCGCATTAGCCGCTTTCTCCGTATCGTGGATGCCCCATACAAAATCACTAATCGTAAATCCTTGAAATCCCCACTCTTCTTTTAGAATGGTTCGTAGCATGTAAGAATTATGACACAGATGCTCTCCTCTGAATTTATTGTAAGCTCCCATCACACTAGCAGCTCCACTGTCAATACAAGTTTTAAAATGAGGTAGATAAACTTCTCGTAGTACGCGCTCGTCAGCTTCAACATCAATGTAAAAACGGGCATTTTCTTGATTATTTAAAGCATAATGCTTGATACAAGCCATTACGTTATGCTTTTGCACTCCTTTCATAAGTGCGGAGCCCATTTGTCCAAGCAAATAGGAGTCCTCACCATAAGCCTCTTGTGCACGTCCACCGGCAGGATGGCGCAACAAATTGATACAAACCCCTCCAAAATAGTTACCTTGATTAGCCCTAATTTCTTTACCGATAGCTTCTCCAATACGAGCTTCCAAATCAGGACTGAAAGCAGCAGCACGAGCCATCGCTACTGGAAAACAGGTTGCTTCTCCACTCACCATTCCTCTTGGACCATCAAAAAAACGCATAGTTGGAATCTGAAGTCGCTCATTACCACCTGCTTGGTAAGATTCTTGATTGTACCTCATCCCATTTCCTATGGTTTCTAGTACGGCTTTCAGGTTACTTTGTAGAACAGGAGACATCATTTGTACCTTTTCTTCTAAGGACATTTGAGCAACCAAATCCTTTGCCTGCTGTTCAATCTGAGACTCGCTACTTTCTGTTCTATCTAGTGTTATTAGTTCTGGTTTAGGATTTCGCTTAAGCACAAAAAAAGTAAGCAAAAGGAATACCGCAGACACTAGAAAAAAGTATAAAATAACACGCAATACTTTCATGGTGAGATAGTTTTTATTTTTTACAAGCTAAGACTTGTATGTAAATGTAAAAATAATTTTCATTGTGACAAAAGTTCACAATGAATTAGCCTACTTAAATAAAAGGTAAGACAAATCAATGGATACAGATACCAGAATATTTATTGAGCAATTTGGAAAACCGATTGAGCAATTAGAGCTAAACTTATCTGTAGACTGTGTATTATTCACTGTACAGAAAGGCTGCCTCAAAGTACTGTTGACTCAGCCTGCTCCCAAGTGGGGCTGGATGCTACCAGGAGGTTTTGTATTCAAAAACGAACATTTAGACAAATCCGCGCAACGCATATTACAACAGCGTACAGGAATAGCAGAAATTTATTTGAATCAATTTAAGATATTTAGCGAGCCAAGTCGCTTCTCTTTTAAAGACTTTTTTAATGCTTTGGATGAGGAAAAAGCAAGTTACCTCAATAGAAGTATTCACGATTTTCCGACTAGAGTACTATCCGTTGGATATTTTGCGCTAGTAGATTTTAAAGCTTTGAGTCGTATACATTCAGAGGAGACTATTCAAGAAAAGACCATCTGGGCTGACGTAAAAAAAATACCGAATCTTCAATTTGATCATGAAGAAATCATTCAAGCAGCCCTACTTGCACTTCGTACAGAGCTAAAACTCAAACCAATTGTCTATAATCTGCTCCCTGAGAAATTCACAATGCCAGAACTACAACGTTACTATGAGATCATCTTGGATAAGTCCTTAGATCGTAGTAGTTTTCAAAAAAGGATGTTGCGCTGGGACATTTATGAAAGATTAGAGGAAAGGCGAGAAGGGGTTGCACACAAACGTCCGTTTCTTTATCGCTTTGCATGGGAAAGATATAAATTAGCCTGTGAGAAAGGCGTCAATTTTAGTGTATAACGACCAGATACAAGAAAACTTAACCACGAATCATGCCATCTGTGTGAAATGCTGTGCGCGCAGGAGCTTTTACTTTAATAGAATTTTACTCCTGTTATTCTTGTAGGAGTCCACCAACAACTCACTCCACCAACAACTTACGACGCTGCACACCAAGCTCCGAACGTAACTCTACTACATACATTCCTTTGCTAAAATGCCTCAACGGAATAGTTTTCTGTTTTTCAGAAAATTCATCTTCATAAAGCAATTGTCCACTCATATTGAAGACTCTGACTTGAGCGGATGCTACTAGATAATTCTTAGTTTCTACCGTAAAAAAACCATCGCTAGAAGGATTGGGATAGATATAGATTGAGTTTTTAGAATTCATGTATCCAGTAGAGTTAGTACTGGCATCATCTTCCAATTTCCAGACGCGCACCCAATCATAGTAAGTGGTTCGATCTTCTGCTGAACCATTCATGCCTCCATCTTCAGGCACTGGATTCCAGTTGTAGGTTTCTGTCACTAATCTCAAATACATCGGCAAATCAAAATCTGCTGCTGGTCTAGCGGTATGGACTTTCTCACCGTCCAAATAGAATTCTATTTCGCTTGGACTCTTCCACCAAGCTCCATATACATGATATTCCTCCCATACTTTTTGGTTTGTGGAGGTCTTACCACCTTGCGAACCTGTCGGTGTTTCGTTGCAAGTCGTATTTCTACTGTGCGTATTGGAATTCATGGCATTGTCGAAGTTTTGAGCCCATTGTGCCGTCGTAGTGATTTGCCCTACGCATTCTTGGATGTCTAACTCTGTTGTCCTTTGATCGCAACCACTGCCCTCCCCTCTAGTATTGATTAGCCAGAAAGTAGAAGACATGAAAGTTTTATTCGCTTTCATCCTACATTCGTAATAATAACCCACTTCACCAGATTTTCTGGAGTACAAATTTCCACCAGCATGCGTAAAAGTTTGACCATTAACCACTTCTGGTTCAGCTAATAGATAATTGGTCAACATCAATTTTCCTGCTCCAAGACTGACCACATCTTTCTTAAAAATGCCTGGTGCTCGACCAATCCATCTATTGGGATTTGTATTTTCCCATTTTGACTCATCTAAGGAACTTCCATCAAATTCATCCGATAAGTCTTCACTTTTCACCCATTTTTTTCCATCGGGAATAGGGTCTTGTCCTGACTTGAATATAGGTTGTGCGTAGATGTTTTCAGTAAAGGAAAAAAATAGTAAATAGGCAAATAGCTTAAGTACAATAGAATACTTATTCATAGTAGATAAAATTGGTAAAAGTCAATCCATAAATGTATAAACTACTATTTTGGTTTTGAATCGCTGATAGATTGGATTGTGCTACAGATGTTTTTGTGGGATAACAGAAACATAACTACCCAATCATCTCGGCGTACCATACGCTCGTCCTAAAAAACTACAATAGGACATTAAGTGAGGTAGAACAAGATAAGCGTGCTTCATCATCGGATATGGTCTAAGGCAATCGAAGATATGACAGAAGTACCAAACTCGTTCAACTCTTTCTCCAGATAAAGGTTTTGTATTAGAGGAATAATTTCAATGATATGCAATACATCACAGATAGGATTATCTATAGACGAAAGGTTGTGTAATGGTAAACCAACCATTCGGGGGAAACGCATTACCGTGCAAACCATCCTAGAATTTCTGAGTGCGGGAGAGAAAGAAGAAGAAATTCTATACCAGTACCCATCTTTAGAAGCAGAAGATATTGCTGCCTGCTTAAAGTTTGCTGCAAACTTGATGAATAGAAATTATATCATTAAGTCAATAGCTGCTTAGTACTTATGGCAAAGTTCTTGATAGATGCCAATCTACCTGCTCGCTCCACATATAACACAATCTGCTGGTGCGAATATATTATTCGTCACCTTCCTTCTACCAATTTGTAATTGGTGTAGCTATACGCTCTGTACTCATTGAAAAATACTTCTGTAAAATCAACAAAAGCTAACCATTCTAATAAACGATTAGCTTTTATAACACACAAATCAGGAGATTTGATGAAACAACGCGATGGATGAAACATCCACGCGAGCAAACCTTGTTTTAATAGCTTACCCCTTCATCTCCTCCTCCTTCTTCAAATATTTGTCCAAAAACTCCAATATCTTCTGATTGGAAAGAATTTGATTTTCCTTTTTCACAAAGCCGTGTCCTTCATCTTCAAATAGGACATATTCTACTGGAATATCATTGGCACGTACTGCTTCTACGATTTCATCTGATTCTACTTGCAATACGCGTGGGTCTTGTGCACCTTGCAGTACCATCAGCGGTTTGGTGACTTGATCGGCATGGAAAAGTGGAGAAATGTTGTACAAACGAACTGAATCTTGAGTGTTGGGATCGCCCATTTCTTGATAGAGCGCATCTTTGAAAGACTCCCACCATGGTGGAATGCTTTTGAGCGTTCGCAACCAATTAGTTACGCCAAAAACATTAACGCCTACATCGAAGACTTCTGGTTCACTCGTCAAAGCTGCCATCACCATAAATCCACCGTAAGAACCACCAATAATGCCAATTTTTTCGCTATCAATATAATCTTGCTCTGCCAACCATTTTTTACCCCAAACACAATCTTGCAAATCTTTTTCACCATGATTTTGGTCATCCATTTGGAAAAAAGTCTTTCCATAGCCGCTACTTCCTCTATTGTTGACGGCTAGAACAGCGTAACCATGATTGACTAAATATTGAATTTGAGGGTTGTAGGATTGGCGAGATTGTCCACCTGGACCGCCGTGTACATACACCAAGGCAGGCACTTTATTCGTGGCAGATGCTTGATGTGGTTTGTAATAAATCGCAGGAATTTTCAGATCATCAAAAGAAGGATAGCGCACTACTTCTGCGGTCACCAAATCTTCTTCGTTGATGTCTTTGCTCAGCGTATTTGTCAATTTTTCACTCTCGCCCGTGGCAAAATCATAGACATATAAATTACTGGGAGAGCTAGAACTTCCGACATAAAAAGCCATTTTATCTTCTGAACGAGAAATGCTAACATTCTTGAGATCGCTGCTGCCAAAATCTGGAAATTCGACTTCATTACCACTTTCAGTATCGGTTACTTCGATAACGGTTTTGCCATCTTCATTCAGTCCAATTATTTGATATTTGCCTTTGTGCGAAAAATAAGCATAGACAATATCCCAATCTTTTTGAAGCATCTTCTCTTTTTCTCCCGTCGCCATGTCGTACTTCATCAAGTAGGAAAATTCGCTTCCATCGTCGGTCATATAGTATAGGCTTTTGCTGTCCGTGCTAAAATCTGCAACTGAATTGGAAGAGTTGCTATCGTTGATTTTAGTCATTTCTTTACTTTCTCTGTTATAAAGAAATAGATCATTATCGTTGGTATTGATGGGCTTCGCCAAACCAATGTATTTTTTATCATTGGAAATACCGTTAAAACTATACGCATCATCGTTTTGGTAAATCATTTCGGAGGTCAGTGTTTCCAAATCCATTTCATAAACATCAGTGAGGCGATTATCTCTTTTCGTATAGCCATAAAAGAAACTTTTGCCATCGTGTGCCCAGCCGTAGAAATTCGCTCTTGCTCCTTCGTCGGGCGTCAACTCTTTGGTCGTGCCATCTTCATTGCGCAGGAAAAGGTGAGAAATCTCGTTGCCATTATCATCCATTTGAAACAGAATGCGTCCATCATTTGGAAAGTAGGAAATCCCAAAAATGGAAGAACTATCAGATTCCGTAATTGGAGTCATCGCTCCACCTTCAATAGTTTTTTCATATATATTATAAATACCAGAGCGATTGCTGGTGAGCAAAATTTTGGAGCGGTCTGGAGAGAAACTGCCTCCGAAGATATTCTCGGTATCTAAAAATTGTTCAATCGAATATTCGAGGACTTCTTTGGAATTTTCTGTGGAAGGATTTTGCTTGCAATTCAACAACAAAAAGCCAAGCAAAATACAAATCGTGATATGAATTTTCATTCTTGTAAAAAGTTTAGTTCCTATAAAGATAATGCTTAGCAAGTGTATCTGCTGCAACCAAGCAGCTCTTTTCGATGAATGGACGCTTTTTCAAGATAAAATAGGAGGAAAAAGGTAGGTACTGATTCGGTACAATAAAATACATCATTCGGTACATAAATATCAAAAACGATGATTTTATAAAATAAAGAAAGCCTTGTAAATCAAAGACTTACAAGGCTTTTAATAATAACTTTGTGATCCCGCCAGGATTCGAACCTGGGACCTACTGATTAGCGTACCCTCTACGACTTTCGCCGCGCCCAATTCTAATAGTAGAAAAGGATTTGTGGTCTGGACTATCTCTTCACCATTTCAGGTGTGTCACGTATAGTCTCTACGGATGCTGATGAATGATATTCAAAATGAACTTACCACTTGCCTTCAGTTCATATCAGTTTCCTCGGGATTGCCATTTTCTAGCGAACTAGAAGGAAGGTTTCCCCGATACAGTGACATCCACTTTACGAGTTTCGTTTCCTCATAAAGGCTCCTAATTTGTTGTAGCTACAACAGCTTAAAGTCAGTTGCTCTATCCAGCTGAGCTACGGGACCGTTTTTTTAGATTTTCCACGCTTTCTTTCAAACGGGACGCAAAAATAAGAACTTTTTGTATTTAATGCTTAGCTAAAACCAATTTTTTTATAATTGAGTTCCTCTACACCGAACGAATAAACTTCCAATGCTCAGAATCAGGATTAGAAAGGTGATCAAGATAGTTGCCAGAAGGGATTAATTCCAAGTCGTCTATTGCATCTTCATAGAGATAGACCCAACATTCGTATTGTTCTTGTTCTCCCTCAATTATCACTTGTGCTCTTTCGTAGGCTGCCCCTTCATATTCATCAAGCGTAGCAAGCGTCGTTTCTACATTTTTCAATTCAAAAATATGTCCAAACACGAAGGATGCTGCATCAGATTGATGAAGAGCCGCTGGATAGTAACCAACATCGTATAAGTAACCGTTCATCTTTCCTTCGCAGACAAATTGGCTATTAGCGCGCAAGAAACGAGCGACTTTAGAGTCAATATTCTGCATCAAAGTGCCATAGACAAAGAGATAAGTCATACTCATTTTGAATTTGTTGATTCTAGGAACTGTTGATTTTTCAATTCAAGATATAAATACACTGAAACCTAATGTAATAAATACCGTAATACAGTGATATACTTCGATAGCCTACCATTACTTTTTGTGTTTCGCTGATTTATGAAATCGAAAAAACGAACTTCATTCTATTTGAGCAATAGTAAATTA